>JAYWEH010000714.1:0-16334 GCA_043780025.1 Deltaproteobacteria bacterium | reverse complement strand
CGATGGTCGAGGTGTACGGCCTCGGTCATCACGTGTTGTCGCGCGGCCTGGTGCAAGCCGGGGAAACGGTGGTGATCCTGGGTGCCGGCAAGCTGGGGCTCAGCGTGCTCGACGTGCTCTGCCACGGGGCGAGCCCGGGGCTCGCCATCGCTGTGGACGTGGACGATTTCCGCCTCGGCCTCGCCAAGCGCCTGGGCGCCGAATACGCGATCGACGTGCGCAGAGAGGACCCGGTGGAGCGCGTGCTCGAGATCACCCACGGTGAAGGCGCTGACTGCGTGATCGAATGTGTAGGCCACTGGCACGAAGTGCCCGGCCGCGAAGGTCCGCTCGCTCAAGCCGTGAAGATGGTGCGCAGCGCCGGCCGCATCGTCACCGCGGGCCTCGGCGAGCAACCCACCAACGTGCACTTCAAGAGCCTGGTGATCAAGGAAGCGCAGATCATCGCTTCACGCGTGTCGCTCGGGGAGTTTCCGCGAGCCATTCGCATGCTCGGCAAGGGCTTGCTCCACCCCGAGCTCTTGATCACGGATCAACTGCCGATGCGCGACGTGGGCAAGGCCTTCGCCCGGCTCGACGCGGAAGATCCAAAGATGATCAAGATGGTGCTCGACGTTCAAGCCGCTTGAGCTCAAGCGGCACGATCTGGAGAAGCTCAGCCGCCGCAGAAGCCGGTAAAGCATTGGCCGGTCGCGCAATCCGTACCGACCAGACAGATCTGGCCATTCAGGCAGCGGTTGCACGCAGGGTCTGCGCCTCCGCAGTCGATGTCGGTTTCGGTCCCGTCCTTCACGGTCGAGCCACACGAGACGCAGACGTTCTCAAAGCAGTTGTTGTTGGCGCAGTCCGTCGCCTCGGCACAGGGCAAGCGGTCAGCGCAACGTGGACACGCCGGATCGCTTCCGCCGCAATCCGTCGAGGGCTCGTCGCCATTCTGAATGGTGTCGGTACAGGTCGGCGCGAGCACGCACACGTTGCTGCCCGGCTCACAGAGCAACCCCGCCTGACAATCATTGCTCTCGATGCACGGGCGGCCTAGCGGGCACAAGCCGCAGCGGAAGTTGCCGCAGTCGGGGACGGGCTCACCGCCGTTGGCGATGCCGTCCGTACAGCTGGGTGCTTGGCAACACAGGTCCACGCCCGGAGGACAAAACCCTCCACACACCTGGCTCGCGCAGTCCGCCGCAGCCAGACAGACCTCCCCCGCCACGCAGCCCTCGTCGCAGCTTCCGCCGCAATCCTCGTCCGTCTCGTCCCCGTTCCGGACCTCGTCGTCACAGCTCGGCGCGGCGCAGACGTCACTCGGGCCGCACACGCCGCTAGAGCAATCGCTGCCGTCCCCGCAGCCACCGCCGTCCGGACACACCCTTGAACAGATGTCACCCCCACAGTCGACGCCGGTCTCGTCCTGGTTGAGCGTTTCGTCCTCACAGCTCGGCTCGGCGCAGCGGCCCTGCTCGCACCGCCGCGATTCACAATCCGCATCCACCTCGCAACCGCTGCCCGGCTCGCAGCCGTTGGGGCAGACCGAGCCGCAATCGGATCCAGCCTCACCGCCATTTTGCATGCCATCGGTGCAGGTGGCATTCAGCAAGCCGGGTTTGGGCGTGCATTCCGGCCCCTCACACTCGACCGGAGGGCATTCGGGCCCAGGGCAAACGTCGGGCTCGGCTTCGATCCCCGCATCTTCCGCCACCTCCCCCGGGGGCGGCGGGGCCGCGGGCTCGAGCCCAACGACGACGGGGTCAAAATCAGTCGCCGTGAGGTTGCAGGCCGACGCCCACCCCGCGCCGGCAAGCAAACAAACGAGCGAAAATCGCCGCACGGGCTGCGAAAGCCGGAACGGGCGACGAGCACTCTGCGTGTCGAGTTGCGAGGGCACAGGCATTGCGCCGTGGTCTTCCCGCTGCGAGGCGACCGCCGGCTGTGTATCGAACTATAGCCAAATCGAGCGCACTTGGCATCACCTCAGCGTTTGCATTCAAACGTCGATCACCTGCGCAATCTTCCTTTGTGCCTGTTTTGCTGGGGCGCGTAGGCTGATCGAGCGCTCTTGCTGTTGCAGCACCGAGCGATCGTTTGCTCAGGCCAACGTCATACGCGAAGTAACTGCAGCCCGCCCGGAGTTCCCGGCTACGGGTGAGCAGGGGTGCGCGGGCGAGCCCTTTCGGTTGGCAATGGTCAGCCCAGGCGTTTGACTTCGGCGTACGCCCAGTCGAGCCAGGGGGTCAGCGCGTCGAGGTCGCTCGCCTCCACGGTGGCGCCACCCCACACGCGGAGCCCCGGCGGCGCTTCGACGTACGAGGCGATGTCGTGCGCGACGCCGCGCTGGTCGAGCAAGCCCGCGAGCTGCTTCACCAGCGCGCTGCGCCGCTCGAGCGGGAGCGCCACGAACCACGGATCCACGATGGCGAGGCAGATCGACGTGCAGGATCGCGTCGCTGGATCGCGGGCGAGAAAATCCACCCACTCGGTGCGCTCGACCCAGGCGCGAATCGTCGCCAGATTGTTACGTGACCGTTCGACCATGGCGGGGGCCCCGCCGATACGCTCCGCCCAGGCGAGCGCATCGAGCACGTCTTCCACACACAACATCGAAGGCGTGTTGATGGGCGAGCCTCTGAAGATCTCTTCGTTCAGCTTGCCGCCCTTGGTGAGGCGGAAGAGCTTGGGCAACGGCCACGGCGGCACATAGCTCTCGAGCCGCTCCACCGCGCGCGGCGACAGCACCAACATACCGTGAGCGGCTTCTCCGCCGAGCACCTTCTGCCAGGACCACGTCACCACGTCGAGCTTGGGCCACGGCAATGGCATGGCAAACACCGCCGACGTCGCGTCACAAATCGTGAGCCCCTTGCGATCATCACGGATCCAGTCCGCGCCGGGCACGCACACGCCCGACGTCGTGCCATTCCAGGTGAACACCACGTCTCGATCACAATCAACCCGGCTCAGATCGGGCAGCACGCCGTAGTCCGCCTCCAGACGCCGCACATCGGACAGCTTCAGCTGCTTCGTGATGTCGTTCACCCAGCCGGCACCAAAGCTCTCCCACGCGAGCACGTCCACGCCGCGAGCACCGAGGGCCGACCACAACATCATCTCTACGGCTCCCGTATCGGACGCCGGAACGATACCAATGCGGTAATCCGCCGGCAGCGCGAGCAGAGCGCGCGTGCGGTCGAGCACGGACTGGATGCGAGCCTTGCCGGGGGCCGAGCGGTGCGAACGCCCGAGCAGGGCGCCCTTCAAGACGTCCACGCTCCAGCCGGGGCGCTTGGCGCAAGGCCCGGAGCAAAACTGGGGACGTTCGGGTTTACGGAGCGGTTCTGTCATGGCTGGCGTTGACCGGTAATGCGGGGCCGTTTGGTTTCGCCCCAACGCAGGTTGTGAACGATATCGATGGAGAGCTGGCCCTTCTCGAAGCTGAAGGTGCTGCTCAGCGTGTACGGCGTCTCGTGGAAGCACAACTTGGCGACGAAGGTGTGAGCGTCACTCCAGGCGCAGCTCGCGGCGATGGCCTGGTTGTCGCTGTCGAACACGTTGCTGATGCGCTTTTGAAAGCGGGTCGCGCCACGCACCCATTTACCCGTGCCGCACGTGATCGGGTGCGTGCCGTCCGCGTCCGTGAAAGTGATGCGCGGCGCCGGGCCCGAAAAATCCAGACTGGAAGTACTGACGCCGAGCTCGTTGCTCGGAAACTTGAAGGTCTTGCCCGATACCTCGGACCCGAGCGGCGACGTTGGCGCGCCCGCCTGCACCGGCAATGTCAGCGCGCTCAGCTTGATCGCGAGCTTGTCTCGCCCGCCCGGATTGTCCGCGAGCGGACGCTCCCGCAGCGCCGGCAACAGGTGCTCCCACACGGCATTCATCACGCCGTGCATGTCACTGGTCCCGCTCGTCATCGCCAACACGGCGTCATATTTGGGCAACACGAAGCTGAATTGGCCGAAGGCGCCATCGGCGCGATAACCCGTCACCCGGTTGCGCCAGAACTGGTAGCCGTAGCCAGCGTCCCAGTTGCTGTCGGGATTGCCGCCGGTGGAGACCTGCCGGCTGGAAGCATCTTCGACCCATTGCTCGGACAAGATACGCTTACCATTCCACATCCCCTTCTGCAGATAGAGCAAACCAAACTTGGCCAGGTCTTCGGTGCGCAGGGTGAGCCCGCCGTCACCGAGGTTGACGCCCTCTTCGCTCTTGCCCCAGAGCGGCTGCTCAATGCCCAGCGGTTCGAACAAGCGCGGCCGCAAGAACTCTGCGAGCGTCGTCCCGCTCACCTTCTGCACCGTCGCGGCCAACATGTAGCTGGCAGCGGAGTTATAAACGAAGTGCGTACCCGGCTTGAATTCGACGTTCGTCTCGAAGAACGCTCGCGTCCACTGGCCGTCCTTGCGAGCTTTGAGCACGGGGTTGGCGTCATTCTGGTGCCCCGTCGCCATACGCAGCAGATCACACAGGCGCATCTGCTTCATCTGCTCGGCCGGCTCCTTGGGCACGAGCTCCGGAAAATGCGCGGTGATCAGATCGTTGACGTCGAGCAGCCCCTCTTGCGAAGCCAGGCCCACCGCCGTGGAGGTGAAGCTCTTGCTCACCGAATACATGATGTGCCTGTCACCGGCTCGATAGGGCTCCCACCAGCCTTCGGCCACGACCTTGCCGTGGCGCACCAGCATGAAGCTGTGCACCGCGTCGATCTTCTTCTCCAGCGCTTCGACAAATCGCAAGACTCCGCCGGAATCGACCCCTTCGGCCTCCGGCGTGCTGCGCGGCAAGCTCGATGCTTCGGCCGCGCCCGGGTGGGCGACGACGGCGGCAAGGACGAGCGCGGGAGTGAGGTGGTTCAGCAGCATGGCCGGGGAGCGTAGTACCTGGATTCTATCGAATCGAGGCCAATGTAGCGCTAGTACCGGGAGCGGGCGGCTCGAGCGGCTTTATGCGCCCTTGGCCGACAATCCGAGGTCGCGCTGAACTCCCTCACATCGCGCGGATGTCGACGGGCTGTTCCTCGTAGCGACCCTGCCGCCCGTCCACGTAGCGGATGGGTGCCGCCGCGAGCTCATCGGCATCCACGTGGTCGAGGCTGGTGACCGGGACGGCGTGGAAGGTTCCACCCAGGGACTCCAGCTCACCGCGCGCAAAGGCGCGGATGCCGCACGACCGACAGAACCGATACCGCAAGAACGGCTCCGGCCGGCCTTCAGGCGTCCACCGATACTCCGCCAGCGCCGCCTCACCCGCGATCAGCCGAAAACTTTCAGCGCCTTTGGCAAACGCGAACCAGGCCCGGGCCTTGGTGCAGAGAGAACAGTTGCACCGCAGCGTACCAGCGCTGAGGTCGAGATCCGCCTCATATCGGACGGCGCCGCAGTGACAACTTCCCGAATAGATCCGAAGAGCCATTTTTCACTCCTGTGTGTTTTGCCTGCAGATAGTGCAGTGCCAGTCGGGTCCCGAGCGCCCGTTACTGATTGCATTTTGCAACTGGTTGCAGTCTAGCCAGCTGATGCCAGAATGCAAGCAGTCGCGCATCTCCCATGAAAAAAGAACGTCCCCGATCCTATTGCCCCATCAACCTGTCGCTCGAAATTTTCGGCGACAGTTGGACGCTCTTGATCTTGCGCGACATGATGTTTGGCTGCAAACGCCACTTTCGCGAGCTCTTGCAGTCGGATGAACAGATCTCGTCCAACATCTTGGCGGATCGATTGAAGACGCTGATGGAGCAAGGCGTGCTCACGCGAACGGACGACCCCACGCACCGGCAAAAAGGCATCTACAGCTTGACCGAAAAAGGCATCGCGCTACTGCCGATCATCGTGCAGATCGGCGCTTGGGGCTCCCGCCATATAGCCGACAGCAAGAAGCTCGACGCGAAGGCGCGAAGCGCCATTCGAGGGCTTCAGGAGGGCGGTCCCGAAGTGTGGGGCAAGTTGATGTCGGCGCTTCGAGAACAACATCTGACCGGCAAGCGGTCGCGTAGCTCGAGCTAAATTGCCTCAAAAAAAATGGCGCATCGGCGCCATTTTTTTCCGAGGAGGCCGCCTGCAGGCGGGCACGCGAGAGACGGCTCGTGTAAGCTGCGCGCATGACTGAATCTACGCGTCTGAACGACACAGATCGCCTCGAAGCGGAAGAGCACGTGCGCGCTTTGTTGCGCTTGATCGGAGAGAATCCGGAGCGTCAGGGGCTGACGGAAACGCCGGCGCGCGTCGTGCGTGCGCTCGAGGAGCAGTTCGCCGGCTACGGCCAGGATCCAGTAGAACATCTCGAACGCACGTTCGATGAAGTGCAAGGTTACGACGAGCTCGTGCTGGTGAGTGACATCGAGGTGTACAGCCATTGCGAGCACCACATGGTACCCTTCGTCGGCAAGGCGCACGTGGGCTACATCCCGAACGGCAGAGTGGTGGGTTTGTCCAAATTGGCGCGGGTGGTGGACGTTTTTGCGAAGCGGCTGCAGGTGCAGGAAAAGCTGACAGTGCAAATCGCGCATGCGCTGGAGCAGACGCTGGCGCCACATGGGGTAGCGGTGGTGCTGCAGTGCCAACATTTTTGTATGTGTTACCGGGGGGTGCGCAAACCCGGGTCCTGGACGACGACGAGCCGGCTGCGCGGGATTTTCTTGAATGACTCGGCGGCTCGGCTGGAGTTCTTGACGCTGCTCGGGTTGAAGCGGGAAATCGGCTCTTCCGGAGCATAAACGGCTCTGCGCCCACGGGACGGCTCTGCGCCCGCGAGCCGCGGGCTCTACTTTTGATTTGATGACGGCACGGGTGGGCGTTTGAGTGGGGGTGGGGATTTGGTAAGGGTTGGGGATGGGTTTTGCGTTGCAATTGGCGCTTCGTTACATGCGGTCACGGCGGCGCGGGTTTGTTTCGCTGAGTTCTATTTTTGCGATTGTAGGAGTGGCGCTCGGGACTTCCGCGCTGGTCGCGGTGATGAGCGTGACGGGTGGGTTTCGTGCGCAATTTCAGAAGAAGGTCTTGGGCGTCAACGGTCACGTCATCGTGCTGCGCTCGCCGTTTCGCGAGTATCGGGCGGTGATGGAACGGGTGCGTGACATTCCGGGTGTGGTGGGTGTTTCGCCGTTTCTGATCAATCCGATGATGCTCACTCACGAGGGTCACACCGCGACGGGCATCACCGTGAAGGGCGTGGATCCACTCTCGGTGGGGACGGTGCTCGATTTGCCGGAGCAGGTGGTCATGGGGAGCCTAGATGGGCTCACCGTCGTGCGAGCACCGGAAGCCGCCGCGGGCGCAGGGGAAGCGCTGCCGTCGTGGCCTCGTGTCGAGCGCGACGCGGGCGCTCCAGGCGCGCGGGGGAGTGTTCGGGCGCTCCGAGAATTGCCGGCGGGGTCCGTCGTCCCCCAGGGCGGCTACGAGAGCGTGCTGCCGGAGGATGACCTGTTGCCGGATGAGCTCGACCCTGATCCGTGCCGCGCCGAGGCGGGTGAATTGCCGGGCATCGTCGTGGGGCGCGCGCTCGCGGAAGTCCTGCACTTTGGCGTTGGCGCGTGCGTGCAAGTGACGTCCCCCACCATCGGCTACTCATTCGTGGGCGGAGAGATGCGCCCGCCGGTGGCCAAACTGTTCAAAGTCATCGCGATATTTTATGCGGGGTTCGAGCAATACGACACGAAGTTTGCGTACACCAACTTGACGGAGGCACAAGCCTTCTACAGCGACGCTGACTCGGTGACGGGCGTCGAGATGAAGGTGGCCGACGTGGACCGCGCCCGCGAAGTCGCTGAGCAGATCAGCGAAGAGCTCGGCGATCGGCTGTATAGCGTGATTGATTGGATGGATCTGAACAGGGGCCTGTTCACCGCGCTCCGCACCCAGCAGATCCTGATGAGCCTGGTGTTGGGGTTGATCATCCTGGTCGCGGCGTTCACCGTCGTGGCCACGCTGGTGATGGTGGTTCTGGCGAAGACGAAGGAGATCGCCACCATCAAGGCCATGGGCGCGAGCGACTCGCAGGTGCTGCGGGCCTTCCTGTACCAGGGCATCTTTATCGGGCTCGCCGGCACCACGTTCGGGCTGAGCTTCGGCTACGTGGTTTGCCGCTGGATCCTGGTGCATGGGTTCCCGCTCGATCCCCAGGTCTATTTCATCGATCGGCTGCCGGTGCAGATTCGTGGCTTCGAGTTCATGCTCACTGGCACCTTTGCGATGGTCGCCTGTGTGGCCGCTACGCTGTGGCCCGCGCTACACGCCGCGCGGCTCCGCCCGGTTGACGCCTTTCGCGGCGCCTGAGCCACGAAAGGCGCCCGTCACCACATCGGTCTTGGCACATGTTCCAAGCCCTCACCGTGGCCCAAGCTGTGCCAAATGCGAACCGGCAAGGGAGTTCGAGCCACGATGTCGTGAGGTTAGCAACGACTGTGAGGTCGGCATGCTCCTTGCTTTGGCCTTGCAGTGCCCATGTCGAGATACCACGAGAAGTCGCATCGACCGTCCACCTCGCTCAGTCCTACGTTCGAGTGGCGCGCCAGCCTCGGACCGTGGCGCTGGCTGATTCTCGGCAGCCTCGGCGTGGCGCCCAGCGCCTGCGGGGCGCGTGCAGAACGTGACGCGGAGCAAAGCACGGCCAACCTCCTCGGGCAGGGTGGAGGGCCCGTCGATCCTGACGCCAACCCGGGAACGACCCCGGCTAATCCGGGCTTCGGTGGAACCGGAGCGGGGCTACCCACAGCCGGGGTTGGGGGGAGCGCTGCGCTACCGCCGCCGAGCCGCGCCTCGGCTTGTGTACCGGAGAGCTCGCCCGGTGGTGGCTGGGTTCGTTGCACAAATGGCATGTTGCACCGTCCCGAGCAGGGCACGTGCTCGTCGAAGTTACCGCGAGCGGATCACGACGTGAAAGTCTCTCTCGGCATAGAGCCGGGAGCCGATGCCGGAGTCGCACTCGACTGCGCGCTCGACAGTGACTGCACTGACGACACGTACGGCCACTGCGAGCTCGGGCAAGGCGGCCCCTATTGCATCTACGGCTGCGTCATCGACGCCGACTGTGATGCCAACCAGGTTTGCTCGTGCGGACCTGACATCGGGGAATGCCGACCCGCCGAGTGCAGCGTGGATGCCGACTGCGGTGGTTCCTCCTTGTGCGGCAGCTACGAGGTCGAACCGAATTGCGGTGGCACGTCGTTCGGTTGCCAGACGTCCGCCGACGAGTGCGCCGGAGATCTCGACTGTGGTAACGGGGGCTATTGCGTTCGGGAGATCAGCTACTCGAGCGATTACGAGACTCGCACCGAGGCGCCAAACCGCACCTGCAACGAGAGTGTCTGCGTCATTGGCCGCCCTTTCCTGATCGATGGCGCCGAGCGCACCGCGCCGAGCGCGGTCCGCTGCGACTGGTACGAGGGTGCTCACGTCGCGCGAACCGCGGCACCGGTCAGCAGCGCCGCGTTACGGGACGCGATCGCTCGCGGCTGGACCGAACAGGCACTGATGGAGCACGCTTCCGTGGCGGCGTTTGCCCGCTTCTCGCTGCAATTGCTCAGTCTCGGCGCTCCCGCCGAGCTCGTGGCAGCAGCAGCCACGGCCATGCAAGACGAGATCAGGCATGCGAGATCCTGCTTTGAGCTCGCCCGCCGTCACCTGGACAGAGACGTGGGTCCGGGACCCCTCGCCATCGACGGCGCGCTCGACGAGGCAGATCTGTGTTCAATCGTCCTGTGCGCGGTGCGCGAAGGTTGCGTCGGCGAGACGGTCGCGGCCCTCGAAGCGGCTGAAGCGCTGGAACACTGCGAGGATAGCGTCGCACGCAGTGTGCTCGAAGCGATCGCCGTCGAAGAAGGGCGTCACGCAGAGCTCGCCTGGCGCTTTGTCGCCTGGGCGCTCGCGAGCCACCCAGAGCTGGCGCCGCACGTCCAGGAGGCGTTTGCGACCGAGCTCGCCGGGGTACGGCCGCAAAACGAGGGCCGACTGGATACAGCGGACTTCGATCGCGAGCTCGTGCGTCACGGGCTCCTGAGCGCCACGCTACGCGCCGCCTTGCGCGAGCGCGTCTTGTCCGCCGTCGTGGCGCCGTGTGCCGAGGCGTTACTCGCGAATATGAGCCATCAAGTGGTTGTCCAGAGACACGGCACCCTGCTTTCTTCAGCAACGCAGCCACCCTTCGTGTTCGAATCCCAGTGATTCATAGAGTCGGATCGCACCGGTGTTGGTCTCGACGACCTCCACCTCGGCGAGAATGTACAGGTCCACGGGAGAGCCCCTCGCGGCACCCCGTTAACGGCATCGGTGCATAGGCTGGAGGCCTCGCGTCGCGCTGGCTTCAGCTGGACGTTCTGATATTTTGCAGCGGTGCACATCCTCGCGATCAATGGCAGCCTGCAGGCGCGCTCCAGTAACCTGGCACTGCTGGAAGCCGCACAGGCAAGCGCCCCGCCCGGCGTCGAGATCGTGCTCTTCGACGGCCTGCGCGCGCTCCCACACTTCAATCCTGACCTCGAGATCAACGAAACGTTGGCCGTCGTGGACGCATGGCGCAGCGCAATCGCGGAGAGCGACGCGCTCCTGATCGCCGCGCCGGAGTATGGCTTCAGTCTGCCCGGTGTGATCAAGAACGCGATCGAATGGGTCATCGGCAGCGGTGAACTGGAGCAGAAACTCGTCGGTGTCACCTCCTCCGTCAACCATCCGGAGCGCGGGCGCCTGGGCCTCGCAGCGCTGCGTGGTGCGCTCGGCGCGGTGAGCGCAAAGGTCATCGGCGGTGAACCCATCGTGCGGGGGCCCGCCTTCGAGCGCGACGTCACCGAGCTGGTCCGCGCGCTCGTCGCTGCACGCATCATCTAGCAGTGCCACCGCAGTCTCGGGGAGCCACAATTAGAGCCGCGCCAGGGACCCACAACAAAACGATGGAAGATCAGATGCGTCACGCTCGGCTTTGCGCGGCAGGTGAGCAGCGCCTGGTAGCGCAGTTCTTCTGAAACACCACGCGACCCGCCGGGGCCCAGCAGCATACCTCCAAACGCACTCGGCCTGTTCGTACACGTCGTATACGAACCGCAATCGGCGATGGCGAAGCCTTCCCGCTGGGCGCTCACTCCCACGCCGCCATCGCCCCCTACCCTCGCGGCGAGCCTTGCATTTGCGCAATGTCAGGGCACCGCGTCGCGCGCACCGCCCGAGTCGAGAGGCCGCGCCGTTATCCCTGGCCCCGAAAAACGCCGGGAATTACAATCTCCCGCGAGGAAATCATGCCTTCGAGCGATGGAGAGTTTTGGAATAGGCGCTTTGCGAGCGAGTCCTACATTTTTGGCACCGGCCCCGCGGCTTTCCTGGTTGACAACGCGCACCATATTCCGGCGGGGTCGCGCGTGCTCGCGCCCGCGGATGGAGAGGGCCGCAACTCGGTGTTTCTCGCGGAGCTGGGCCATCGAGTGGTGGCCACCGACATCGCGGAGGAGGGAATTGCCAAGGCGCAACAGTTGGCGGCCGCCCGCGGCGTGAGCGTCGAGTTTCGCCACCTGGATTTGCAGGGGTGGCAGTGGCCCGACGCAGAGTTCGATGCGGTCGCGGCCATCTTCATTCAGTTTGCGCCACCCGCTTTCAGGGACGAGATATTTGCGGGGATGAAGCGCGCGGTGCGGCCCGGCGGCGTCGTTTTGCTTCATGGCTACACGCCGAAGCAACTGGAGTACCGGACGGGAGGACCGCCGGTCGTGGAACAGCTGTACACCGAGGAGCTGCTCAGAACGGCCTTTTCCGAATGGGAGCTCATTCGCATCGAGGCGTACGAGCCCGAGCTCGATGAAGGGGAAGGCCACAAGGGGCGCTCGGCCGTCATTGATCTCGTCGCCCGTCGCCCTGCAGGATGAGAAAGACGCAGTGGTTCGGCTCAGTGCGGGCCTGCTCCGGTAGCCGCGGAGGTCACCGCTCCTCGGACGGCTGCGGCCGCATCCAGCCGGTAGTCGTACGGCGGGTCGTTGAAGGACGGGCCTCCGCCGCCCGTCTGCTGGTTGCCTGTGGTGTTGATGTACTGGTTTGCCGCGCCGAGCAAGATGTCCGCTGTCCCTTCGTCGGTGGGGCTGTTGAATTCGTGCGGGTCGCGCGAGCCGTCGAAGACATTGCCTTCGAGCAAGATCGCCGACTGGATCCCGGCGCGGATGCAGTAGTTGGTCGTCGCCGAGCTGTAGTAGTTGTTGAACAGGTGGTTCTGGCCGAAGCGGATGCGCGGCTGGCGCTCCACCACGTTGTCCGCCCACCAGTTGTGGTGCCAGGTCACGTTCAGCGAGTTGGCGTCGTCAAACGCGCTGTTCGGATTGTCCGAGCCGCCCACCAGGTTGCTGTAGCGGTGGCCCGCAGCGCCCGTGGAGTCGTCTCCGACGTTGTCGGTGCGCGGGGTGTACGAGAACTTGGTCCACGAGATGGTGACGAAGTCCGCCGCGTTCGAGATGTCGAGGTTGCCGTCCGTGCCGTCACGCACCGAGCAATGATCGAACCAGACGTGGTGTGCGTTGCGCTGGATGATGACCGCGTCATCCCCCGACGAGCAACCCACGGCGCTGTCGAATCCAGGATCGAGCGCGCAGTTTCCTTCGCCGTAACCCACGATCGTGATGTTGCGCACGATCACGTTCTGTACTTCGCGGATCTCCAGGTGACCGTGGATCTCGGCGCCGCACAGACCGATGATGGTCTTGTTCGAGCCGGGCCTGATATCACCGGGCGAAAGCTCTCCGCTCACGTGGATCACTGCCGGATTGTTGCCCAGCACTGCGTTTTGCAGCTGCGCGAGCGTGGTGACGACGACGGGGGGGGCGTTGCCGCCGCCAGTCGTCGTGTTCACGCCTCGGCCGGCGACAGATGCCCAACCCTCGAGCGGGCTCGCCGGAGGCGGCGTGTTGCAGTTACCGGGCGGTGGAGTAACGACGACGGGCGGCGGCGTGACGACGACGGGCGGCGGTGTGACAACCGGTGGGACTACGACGGGCGGCTCGGTATCGTCGTCGTCATCTTCGGTGTCGTCGTCATCTTCGGGTGTGTTGCCCGAGCCACCCGCGTTTGGCGGAGCGGAGCCGCCTCCGCCCATACCGTTCACAATCAGGTCGGGATCGAGTGGCTCCTCGTTCTGGCCGGGGCGAGCGTCGGGGTTGACGGGCGTGACACCTGTACCGCCTTGCCCGACATTCACGTTGCCACTGCCACCGTTCGCGGCTCCGACGGGCTGTGGGGTAGCGTATTGCGGCACCGAAACTCCCGCGGGCTCGCTGAGTTCTCCATCTCCGCAGGCGATGCCTATCGCGATGAACCAGGCGCAGCTGGAGAGCGCCGTGGCGCTCCGAAGCTTCTGGACAGAACAGATTCGGTCCGGCTCAGCAGAGCGGCCATTCGAAGATCGTGCTTTTTCAATCATGCGACGTTCAATCTCGAGCAGACAGGAGTGCTTGGAGATACATGCAGCGAAGTCGCCAACGGATCACGACAAGTGCCGCGTTGTGTCGACAACCCGAGCAGGAGACACAGTTTTTGCGGCCGGCCCTCTCAATCGAGGGAAGAAGCTCCGCACTGAGTCACGATCATGACAGCTGCGATGTAGATCTCTCGCGTGTGCGCATTCTCAGCCGGAGAGCGCGATTGGGTGCGATCGGGCTGATTCGGCCTCTCCAGCGACCCGAACTGAATGCCTTCAGTTCCACAGCCACGAGCAACGGTTACATCGGCGCTCAACGTCGAGCGGGTTCGCCGTACAGTCTCTGGAGCGCCCCATTGGACTCGCGAGGCTTTCCGCCGAGCAACAGTAATAGGGTTCAACAGCGTCGCTGCGCGCGTCGATGTTCTCGAGCGCTAGTGACAGCTACGACGCTATTGGGAGCCCAATAGGAGCTCTGCACATCGAAACCTCTCAACGGCTGACGGCATCGAACGCCGAATTGCGGCTGGACGACTTCCGCATCTACCTCGAATGAGAGAAACGTCGAAGGCCCGTAATCGAGCAGGGTGTGAGCACCCTGCTCGAAACGGAGAACGTTAGAGCGCCGAGCCAAAGCTACGGTTCGACGCCCCAACGGGTTCGGGTGGACGACTTACCAGCGCCCGCCGCCGCCGCCGCCACCGCCACGGCCGCCGCCGCCACCGCCGCCACGGCCGCCGCCGCCGCCGCCACGGCTGCCGCCGCCACCGCCGCCACGGCTGCCGCCACCACCACCACCACCGCCGCCGCCGCCGTAGCCACCACCGCCGCCACCGCCACGGCCGCCGCCACCACCGCCCTCACGTGGCTTCGCCACGTTGACGTTGAGCGCGCGACCGTCGAGCGAGGCGCCGTTCATGGCTGCGATGGCAGCTTCGCCTTCACTGGTGGAACCGAATTCCACGAAGCCGAAGCCACGCGATTGCCCACTCTCGCGGTCTGTGACGACGCTGGCCGAGAGTAAGTTGCCGTGAGGAGCGAAGGCCTCACGGAGTTCCTGATCGCCGACCGAGAAGGAGAGATTTCCGACGTAAAGTTTAACGTTCACAATTACCTGACAATGATTGTTGCGCCTCAACACCCTCGGACGAAGCGCCTGGCGCTATGCCTTTTCCGACGTGCTTCCCACCGTGGGAAGCCACAGCTCCAGATTACGGCTCGCGCGGAAATCCGACGGGCATGCTCTGCTGCGGGCCCGCCGAACATACTGCTTTTCGTGACAAAGGCCGAATCCAAAAACCTCAGGGATGGCGGAGCGTCATTCCGGGGTGAAGGTGGCGACCTCAGCAGGGGTGCCTAACCCTGACACGATGCAATAATTCCTTTGTAATTGCATATATTTATTAATTTTAGGCCCGTTGTACGGCAGCGCCTGTTCAGACGCCGGCGAGGCTACGAACGCCTCATTCTAATCCAGCGCGAGCGTAATCCCTGGGGCCGGAACTGAATTCGGGCCGCGGGCGGGTCTCCCGTGCGCGCCCCGGTCCGTCGAAACCGGAGAGTCCGAGAGGCGTCTGGGGTGGGGGCGTTCGCGGGATAGAAGGTAGGTCCCACCCGAGGCGGAGAGTGATGAAACGAGCCACCGTGCTAGAGCAGGTCAAGACGCCCGACGGCAGTACGCTGGCCCTCGTCGAACGTGACGGCGATTACATGCTCCGCGTGAATGGTCGTGAGCTGATGTCCACGCGCCATTGCTTCTCCGAAGAGCAGCTTGCCGTCGTGGCATGCAAGGAACCTGCTGAGGTCAAGGACGCTTGCGTGTTGATCGGTGGGCTGGGACTTGGAGTAACGTTGCGCTCCGCGCTGGCCACCTTGGCACGCGACGCTCGCGTACTGGTGGCTGAGCTAATACCGGAAGTGGTCGCCTGGAATCGAAACCCAGCTTACGCGCTCGCCGCAGCTGCCTTAGCAGATCGTCGTACGAAGGTGATGATTGGAGACGTGGCAGATATCATGGCGCAGAGCCCACATAGCTTCGACGCCATCATGTTGGATGCTGACAACCAAACCACCAGCATGAACACCGCTGGCAATTCCAGCCTTTATCAGCCTGCCGGCATCGCCAATGTCTGGCACAAGCTCAGACCCAAGGGCACGGTCGTCTACTGGTCAGCAGGAGAAGAGCCACAACTGGCGAAGCGGCTTGCGAGCGGCGGGTTCGACGTCGAGGTGCAGCGAGTACGAAAGCATCCGACTGGAGGTGGCCATAATACGCTGCTCATTGGCCACCGGCGCGCGTAGGTTCGAGCGCCGGTCTGGGTGGGGGAAGGTTCAGCGCCGTGTCCGGAAATTTGTCGGGGCCGTAGTTCATGGTCATGCCGTGCTCCAGTAGGGCCTTCAGCTCGCACAGCACGATCGTGAAGCCACACGCCGAGTCGACCGCCTTTCCGACGGCCTCGTCGGCGTCACCGCTGAATCCAGTATTCTCGATTGTGACGAAGGTTTGCTGGGGCCCTCGCGGCGTGAAGCGAAACTCCACGGTGTCACCTCCGGTCCATGACAGCACAATGCTCTCGTGACGCTCGAACACTTTCACTTCGACGTCTGCCTGCGCACCCCGAACGATGAAGTCCCGGTGCACGCGGGCGCCAGCTTCGAGCCGCCCGCTCGCCTTGGAGAGCCAGAACTTCGTCAGCGTCGCCGGCTCGGTGAACGCGGCGAACACCTCCGATACCGGGCGTCGGATGAGCATTTCTGTCTTGGCGATGGGAGCTCGTTTCAGCGCGGTCGTAGCCATGGTGTTCCTCTGCGTGCTTTCGTTCCATCCTAGGGCTAATGCGAACGGCCCTCTGCGACAACCCGAGCGGCGCATTTCTTTAGTTGCGATCGCGCCCGAACGGGCTCAATCGTCACAGAGAGGCGGGATGGCACCCACCCAGATCGAGGTTGAGTTCCGTGATTGTCAG
>JAYWEH010000713.1:0-32982 GCA_043780025.1 Deltaproteobacteria bacterium | reverse complement strand
GCACCCACGCCTGCGCGGTGCGATCGAGACCGGAGACGTCGCGCCCGCCCAGAAAATAGCTGCCGGCGCTCGGCCGATCGAGGCAGCCCAGGATATTGAGCAGCGTCGACTTGCCCGATCCCGACGGCCCGCGCAGCGCCACGATCTCGCCGTAGTCGATCGTCAGATCGACCCCCATCAGCACCGGCAAGGGCGTCCCGCCTTCCTCGTAGATCTTGGACAGGCCCACGGTCTGCACGACGTGCTCGCTCACGGCTTGCTTCCGAGCCGGATCCCCGGACCGCTCGCCCCAGCCACCGGCGCCGCACCCACGAAGCCGACCGCGACCGGGTCGCCCGCCGCGAGCGTTGACCCCTCGACGGGCGTGACCGCGGTGTAGGCGCCGTCCGACAAGCCTGCCGTCACCTTGACCAGGTCGAGGCCACCCTGCGCGTTCACGCGAAACACGCGCGAGCGCGCGTGGTCATCCGCGCCGTCCGGGCTGAAGCGCAGCGACGCTTCGCGCACCGACAGCGTCTCGCTCGCCTGAGCAATTTCCAAGGTCACGTTGGCGGTCATGCCGGGCAACAGCAGCTGTTCGAGATTTTCCACGCGCAGGCGCACGCGATAGCTGACCGAGCTGCCGTTCCGCTGCGGTTCCGACTCGATTTCACCCACCTGCGCTGGAAAGCGCCGATCGGGATGCGCTGACACGGAGAACACCGCGGTCTGGCCTGGGCGCACGAGGCCGACATCCGCTTCGGAAATCGGCACCGTGAGCAGGAGCTCCGTGAGGGGCGGCGTAATCACGAACAGCGGAGCCGAACTGGGCCCCACGATGCCGCCGACGTCGTCCGGCGCAGACAGCACGAAGCCAGGCACGGGAGCCCTCAACGTGGTCTCGTCGCGGCGCAGGCGCGCGCCACTGCGTGCTTGCGTGTCGAGCTGGCGTTGTGCGTCGGCGGCGCGCACGGCGGCGGCGGCTTCGGCTTCGCTGTTGCGCGCGGCGGCGACGCTCGAGGCGCTGACCAGGCCGCGTTCCAACAACCGCTCCAGCCGCGCTCGCTCGTCCGCGGCAGAGGCGCGTGCAGCACGAGCGCGCTCCACGCGCGCGGCGCTGGCGTCGAGCGCAGTCTCGGCGGCGTTCAGATCTGCAGCGGCCAGTGTCGCGTCCAGCCGAGCCAGCGCGTCGCCTTCCTTGACGGTCGAACCGCGGCGCACGAAGATTTCGGCCAGCTGCCCCTGCCGCGGCGCGGGCACGAAGCGGCGCCGCAACACATCGAGCGAGCCGAACGCTTCGACGGTCTGGCGGATCGCCCGGCGCTCTACGGGAGAGGTCCGATAGAGCTGCTCGGAGCCTCGACCCGCCCAGAACTGAAAGTAGAGGCCCACCCCTCCTGCCACGAGCAGCGCTCCCAGGATCCAGGGCCAGCGGCGCTTCTTGCGCCGCTCGAGGCCAGCAGGCAATGCCAACTGGTTTCGCGGGTCCACCGGCCGAGCCATCGCCAGAGGGCCGTTGGGCGGAACGTCGTCCCGCTGCTCCCCCGAAGGGGCGGAGGGGAGGGGCCTGTCCAAATGCGAGCTACTCATCAGCTTTTGGCTCCACGAACTCCCCGGCCTGCCGATAGTCCGGCAGGTGTCGGGCGCGGCCTCACATCTTCACATTACGCGGCGATCGAAGCAACTTGGGCGTCGATTTGGTGCCGGCTGAGGACCTGCTAAGACCCCGTGCCGTGCGTCTCTCGCTGACCCGCCCCGACGACTGGCATCTGCACCTCCGAGATGGGGCGCGGCTCGCCGACGTGGTGGCCCACACGGCCAGCGTGTTCGCCCGCGCGATCGTGATGCCGAACCTGGTTCCACCGATCGAGACCGTCGAGCAGGCGCACGCGTATCGGGCCCGCATCCTCGCGGCGCGCGGGCAGAGCGCGTTCGAGCCGCTGATGACGCTCTACCTCACGCCGCGCACGAGCGTGGCCGAGATCCAGCGCGCCGCGGCCGACCCGCATCTGTACGCCGTCAAGCTATACCCCGCTGGCGCCACCACCCATTCGGACGCGGGGGTCACGCGCCTGGACGCTGTGTATCCAGTGCTGGAGGCCATGGCGGAGCTCGGATTGCCCCTGCTCGTCCACGGCGAAGTGACCGCTCCGGACGTTGACGTGTTCGATCGCGAATCGCGTTTCATCGATGAAACACTGGGACCGCTGACGGAACGGTTCGCGAACCTGCCTCTCGTATTCGAGCACGTCACCACCAGCGAAGCGGTGCGTTTCGTCGAGACGGCGCGCGCCGGGGTGGCCGCCACGATCACTGCGCATCATTTGCTCTACGATCGCAACGCGTTGTTCAAGGGCGGCATCCGTCCAGATTTCTATTGTCTGCCCGTGCTCAAACGCGAGGCCCATCGGCGTGCGCTCCTCGCGGCCGCCACCTCCGGCAATCCCAGATTTTTCCTCGGCACGGACAGCGCTCCTCACGCGCGCGGTGCCAAATATTGCGGCGCCGGCTGCGCCGGTATTTACACCGCTCACGCCGCGCTGCCGCTGTACGCGGAGGCCTTCGAGACCGAGGGCGCGCTCGATCGCCTGGAGGGCTTTGCCAGCCATTTCGGCGCAGATTTTTACGGTCTGCCGCGCAACACGGAGCGTATCGAGCTCTGGCGAGAACCCTGGCAAGTGCCGGCTTCCTACACGTTCGGAGACGACGTGCTCACGCCGCTCCGGGCCTCCGAAACGCTCGCTTTCCGTGTCGTCACGCCCGGCCCGTAACTTAGGCCTGCAACTCGGAAAGGCGGCCTGGTTGGGCGTTGCTCGCTTTTCGTGATCGGCCGGGGGCGATTCGGCATTGTCGTGCGAGACGTGGCCACGATGACTCCGCCGATGAGATTGCCCGTGTTGTGCTTCAGCATGGCTCTAGCGGTTGGCGCGTGCGCCAAACGAGTGGGGCCAGAGACGAGTTCCGAGACGCGCGCGCTCGGGCGTGAGCCCAAAGCTTCGGCGCTGCTGGACCTCGCGGATCTGGAGGTTTCAAATCCCTCCACGTTCGCGCGCCCGCAGACGTCACTGTTCGTCAGCTTCTACGACCTCGGCTTGAGCGAGGGCGACGCGCGCGCGCCGACCGTGAGCGTGCGCGGGCCCAAAGGCGTGTTGCCGAGCCAGAACGTGGATCGGGACGCCAATGGCGTCGATGATGGGGTGGTCACCCTGCTCGACCTCGCGCCAGCCGAAACCGTCGCGCTGAAGATCAGCGCGGATCCGGCGGCACCGCGCAATTTCCCCGCGCTCACCGCCGCAGAGATCTCTCACAAGGTCGGCGGGGAGTGGAAACCGCGCGCCCAGAACCCGGCTCTGTTCGAATACGTCGGCGGCGCCTTCCAGAGCGTCGACAAGTTCACCCCGCCGATCCAGCACACTGACCACTCGAACCTCATTCGCTACGAAGGGCCCGGCATCGAATCCGACAAGGTCGGGTACCGAATCTATCTCGACGCGCGTAACGGCTTCGACATCTTCGGCAAGAAGACGACCGAGCCGGTGCTCGCTCGCGTCGGGCTCGATGGTTACGAGTCGTACCATCACATGGCCGATTGGGGCATGGACATCCTCAAGGTGGGGCAGTCCCTCGGAGCGGGCGGGTTTGGATTCTGGAACGGCAAGCAGGTCGAGCTGCTCTCGAACGTGCAGGGCTGGGACGTCTCCATCCTCGATCGAGGCCCGATCCAGGCCGGCTTTCAGATCGCCTACAACGGCTGGCAAGTGGCAGGTCGCCGCATCGACACGCGCGCGCAGTTTGACATGGTGGCAGGCAGCCGGCGCGTAATGGTTCGCTTGCAGCTCTCCGAGCCGCTGCCCGAGCTCGCGGTCGGTATCGTCAAGCACCCCAACACCGAGATCGTGCGGGGCTCCGTCGACATCACCGGCAAGGCTTACACCTTCATCGGCAGCTGGGGCCCGCAGAGCCTGAACGGCGATGAGCTCGGCATGGCGGTGCTGTTTGAGCGCGCCGCGCTGGCGAACGTGGATGCGAAGACGACCGAACTGCCGCTGCTCGAAGACCCGGCCAACTACTCCGCGCTGCTGGAGCCGTCGGGCGGACATCTGTCCTACCACTTCCTGGCGGCGTGGCAGGGCGAACCGGGCGGCATCAAGAGCCGTGACGAGTTCGTGCAGTACCTGAAGCGCGAGGCCGAACAGCTCACGCTGGAACCGCGCCAGCGCCTGCAGACTAGCCTGTCGCGGCAGACCAAGCAGTTCCCGCTCACGGCGAGCTCGGCGCGCGACTGGGCGAAGAAGCTCGCGGACTCCGAGCTCACCCGCAAGACCTTGAGCTACCGCTTCGATGGCTGGGACGAGAGCCGTGGTCGTAAGCCGAAGTTCGAATACGACGTCGTCGGGCTTCAGCCCATGGCGTACGAGGAGCTGAATCGGATCGCGCCCGATCCGCGCTACGCCGATGTGATCGAACAGGTGACGGGCTCTTACGTCACGGTTGACGGCAACCTCCGGGAGTTCGACGAGAACGACTACAACATGGACAGCGTGGCTCCGGGCCGCAACCTGCTCAGCCTGTACGCCGCCACGCGTGACGACAAGTATCGCAAGGCCGCGTCGTTACTGCGCCGGCAACTCTCGCTCCAGCCCCGCACCAGCGAGGGCGCGTTCTGGCACAAGAAGCGCTACCCGTCCCAGTTGTGGCTCGATGGCGTGTATATGGCCATGCCGTTCTTGGCTCGCTACGCCACGATGTTCGAGGCGGGTGAGAGCCTCGCCGCCAGCCTGGATGACGTGGTCAAGGAATTCACGCTCTCGCGGCAGCATCTGCGCGAAGCGAGCACGGGCCTCTACTTTCACGCCTGGGACGAGAGCAAACAGCAAGTCTGGGCAGACGCCGCCACCGGCCGCTCCAAACACTACTGGGGCCGTGGCCTCGGCTGGTTCAGCATGGCCCTGGTCGACGTGCTCGAGTATATCCCCGAGAGCGACACGCGGCATCGCGCGCCGCTGCTCGAGATGATCTCGGAGCTCGCACCGGCCCTGTTGCGCTACCGAGATCCCGGCACGCACACCTGGTGGCAGATCATGGACATGCCGACCGCCCCGGGCAATTACCGGGAGTCGACCGCATCGGCCATGTTCACTTACTTCTTTGCGAAGGCCGTCCGGAAGGGCTACTTGCCGGCGTCGTACCGGGATGTCGCGGTATCGAGCTACCAGGCGGTGATCGACGAATTTGTCACCGTGCACGCGGACGGGCAGATCAGCATGACGAACCAATGCCTCGTGGCCGGCCTGGGTTATGGCCGCAATGGTAGCTACGACTACTATATGAGCGAGCCGATCTGGGAAAATGACCCGAAGGGAAACGGGCCGTTCATCCTCGCAGGCGTCGAGGTGTATCGGCTGCTCCAGGGTTAACGCGGCGGCGCATTTTGGTCCCTTGACGCGGGGCCGGTGGCGCCCAATACCTGAGGCCGCGAGCGCCCGTGAGCCCTTTCCGCCCCTCGACAGATCTGGATCGGCCGCGGGCCGTGCTCAACCGACTCACGCTTGCCTTTCTGGACGCGGGGACGGAGCAGGATTTTCGCGCGCAGCGCGCCGAAGCCTCGCGCCCGCTACTGCGCCGCTTCATCGTGTTCATGGTCGTGCTGGTGGCGTTCGTCACCACGGGCATTCGCCACAAGCTCGCCGTCGCCCGGGCGGCGGGGTTGCCGGTGCCGCCCCAGTTCGACATGGCGGGTGAGGCCCTGGCGGTTGCCGCAACGCTGGCCCTGACGTTGTTTCTGGCCACGCTTTCCCGCAGGCTGACCCCGTACCTGCATTCGATCACGGTGGTGTGCATGGCGGGCCTGGTGCTCGTCGATACATCCCATTCGGCGCAGCTGCCGCTGGCGTACGCGTTGTACGGCACGCTGCTCAATCTGGTCGTTCTGTATGTCGCGTCGCAGCTGCGCTTCGCGTTTGCGAGCGCGCTCGGCGTCGTTTCGAGCCTGATATATTTGTGCTGTGCTGCCGCGCGCAACGCACCCGGGCTCGAGCACGACCCCGCCGTGCAGCTACAGATGGGGGTCGCGGTCACCCTGCTCGGGTGCGCCAACCTGCTGTTGATGTTCGTGACGCACCAGCGCGAGTTGCTCGCGCGCTTGGCCTACCATCGAGCCCGCTTGTTGGAGCAGCGGGGCAGCGAGCTCGAGGCAGCGCTGCTCAACCTCAAGCAGGCTGAGGCGCAGCTAGTCGAGCAAGAGAAGCAGGCCACCGTGGGCCGTCTCGTCGCGGGCATCTTGCACGAGATGAACACCCCGCTCGGAGCCCTTTCTTCTGCCACGCAGACCCTGGCGCGGGGCCTCGAGCGGTTACGCGCGAAAAAAGAAGGTGAGGCTGCAGCCCCTGCCGCCAACGGAGCCGTCTCCACACTCAGCGACATGCTGGATGCGGCAGCGCGGCTCACCGGCGTGCAAGCGGCGAGCGGCGAGCGCATTCGTGAGGTGGTCGAAGGGCTCAAGCAATTCGTGCCTTCCGATCATTCCGCGCTGCAGGTGGCCGACTTGAAGAGCGGGCTGGAGACCGCTGCGGCGATGATTCGCCCCAGCTTGCCCGCCGGCGTGCGCGTCTCCCTGGAGCTGCCGGAAGGCCCGATCTGGGTTCGCTGTTTCCCGGCCAAGCTGAATCAGGCTTTCCTGAACCTGCTCAAGAACGCCGCAGCCGCTTTTGATGGGGGCACGGAGCAGGGCGCGCCCATCTCAGGTCAGATCGTGGTGAGCGTGCGCCAGCTCGCGGGGCGCCTCCGGATCGAAATCCGTGACACGGGCTGCGGCATCGAGAGCGAGCGCTTGCCGCACATCTTCGATTTGGATTTTTCGCGTCAGGGCTCGCGCGTCAAACTGCGGCTGGGTTTGCCGGCGAGCCGCGGTGTGGTCGAAGCGATCGGCGGCACGCTCACCCTGGAGAGCGAAGTGGGCTGGGGTAGCTCGGCCATCATCGAGCTGCCGCTGGAAGCCGCCCTGGCCGGGGCGGTGGCGATTGCTCCCGCGTCGGAGCCGTCGGCTCCCTCGTCCGGCAGCTCCCCCGCTGCCTTGCCGAGCCTGGGGGCGACAGGATCGCCACGCGTTGTCCCGTCGCTTTGAGGTTCCCTCGGTTTGAGGATTTCTTGACCCCGGTGCTGCACTGGGGCTAGCGATCGGTGGATGATGTGCCGGATCTTGCCAATCGCCTTCGCCGCCGTCGGGTTCCTTCACGTGAGCAGCGCGACCGCTGCGGCTCCCGGTAATTGGTCGATCGGCGTCGAGCGCATCTTCGGGTTCTCCAGTTTGAACATCGAAATCGAGCTGCCCAACGGTCAAACGGAAGAAACGAGCGGCACGGCGTTCAGTCTGTTCGCGGACTTCGACTCACGTCTGAGCTATTCGCCCGCGCGCCTCAGCCTGGACTACATCGCGGACTCCGGAATCAGCTTGGGCGGCGCGCTCGGGTACGGCAATTTCAGCGGGGACCTCGGTGACGCGGACCTCTGGTTGTTCGCACCGCGGTTCGGCTATTTCGCTCGACCGGGCGCGCAGGTGGGTCTGTGGCCTCGCGCCGGCATCACCCACGTCGTGGCAGACAGCGGCGCCGTCGAAGAGACCGCCACGGCGATCACGCTGGAGGTGCCGCTCGTGCTCTTGTTTGGCGGTCCACTCGCCATTTGCATCACGCCTCACGCGGACGTGGGCATCGCGGGAGGCACCAACGAAGTGGACCGGACCGTCACCGAAATCGGGCTGCAATTCGGGCTGGCAACGTTCTTCTGAGTCCGTTTTCAGTGCGCGCTCTCTTTGAGCGCGGCGCAGGTCATTCCTCTTTGTTCATCCCGAATGAACGCATCAAATTGTACAGGTGCGATCGGGCTACATCCAGGCGTTCTGCGGCCTGGGTGACGTTCCAGCCGGTGTCGCGCAACGTCTCGTGCAGCAGTTGTTCCTGAAACTGGCGCGTGGCCGTCTGAAAGGTCACGCCGTCACGCGGGCCTGACGAGGAGCGAGGTTGATGGGGGAACAGGTGTTGCCGCTCGATCACCGGGCTACCGCCGCCGACGGCCCGAATCGCCGCAGCTTCGACCGCGTGCCCCAGCTGCCGCACATTGCCAGGCCACTCCGCGCACAGCGCTGCCTGAATCGCCGAAGGCGAGAAGCGCAGGCGCCCGAAGCGATGGGTCTGGCAGGCACGGCTGCCGAAGAATTCCATGAGCAATGGGATGTCATCATCGCGTTCCGACAAGGCCGGAACGCGCAATGGCAAAACTTCCAACCGGTACAGCAGATCTTCGCGAAAGCGTTTCTCTTTGACGTAGTTGCCGAGATCGACGTTGGTGGCCGCCAACACGCGCACGTCGGCGGTGAGCGGCTTGTTGCTGCCGAGCGGGTAATATTGCCGGGACTGCAGGAACTGCAGCAGCTTGGCCTGCGTGGCGATCGGCAGCTCGCTCACTTCATCGAGAAATAGCGTGCCGTGCGCCGCTGCGTCGAGCTTGCCAAGGATGCGCCTGGTCGCGGTCGAGTGAGCGCCTGGCAGCGCACCGAACAGCTCATTTTCGAGCAAGCCCTCGGGGATCGCGGCGCAGTTCAGCTCGACGAAGGGCTGGCCCGCTCTCGGGCTGTTCTGATGCAGGATCTGGGCGAGCTGGGTCTTTCCGGTGCCCGACGGCCCCGTCAACAGCACGCTCACGTCGAGCGGCGCGACCAGCGAGACTTGCGCCAACGTCTCCGCGATGGCCGCGCTCTTGCCGATGAAGTTGCTCAGATTCAACGCTGCCCGATAGGGCAGCGTCGGATCGTGCGCGGCGGACAAGGCACGTTTGACGAGCAGGCGATCGGC
This sequence comes from Deltaproteobacteria bacterium, assembly GCA_043780025.1. Lineage (GTDB taxonomy): Bacteria > Myxococcota_A > Polyangia > Polyangiales > Polyangiaceae > SZUA-265. The sequence continues at coordinate 24,154 of JAYWEH010000713.1, read as the reverse complement.
AAACACGCCGAGATAGGTGGCGAAGGCCTGCGCGAGCTCGAGCTCCGCGTCGCTGAATGGCCCGGGCGCACCGCGATCCTGTAAATACAACACACCGAGCGCGGGGCTCGGCCCGATCGGCACGCACAACACCGCTTCGATGCGGTTCTCCTTCACGCTGCCGCGATCGCGAAACCGCTGATCGAGCAGCGCCGACGCCGTGACCACGGGCTGCCCCGTCGCGACCGCCTCGGCGATGATGCCGTTGGATACGACGTCCTGGATCTGCTTGAGCTCTGACTCCGAGCAACCGATGGCCACGCGCCAGAAGATCGGATCCGCCTTGGAGGAGCGCTCGTCGAAGATCTCGAGATAGCCTTTGCGGGCACCGCTGAGCCCGGTGATCAAGCTGAGCGCGGTGTCGGTGAGTTCTTCGATGCTGTCGTGAGCGCCTAGATCGAGCAGCGTTCGATACAGGTCACGTTCTTGGCGAAGCCGCACGCCCTGGCCTGAAGATTCATTTGAACTGGATTCGTCGATAGCCGGCATGGCCGATGGGCCACGGTACCATGCGGGACGCGAGCGAGAAGCCGCAACGTGGCGAGCCGCCCCATCGGCCTCGTGAAAGCTCCTGAACCCCGGCGCTTGCAGCAGCCGATCCGGCACTCTTTCCCAGGGGGCGTCAGGGCCTTTCATCGAGCTCACTCACGGTGAGACGCGCACCGCCACGAGCGTCGCTCTCAATGGACGGTTTTCGTTTCACCCCCTTCGGGTCGATCGTCCTCAATTGAGGACACCCGCAGGCGCCGAACGTCCTCTCTGGAGGACACTGCCAGACTGTACCGTTTCACGGCCCCCAGCTCTCGTGCTGCTGAGCCGGCTTTCGCGCATGAAACACGGCCCGAGGGGCGTGGCATGAGGGTTGCAGTGGAGCGCCCGCTGTCGCTTTTTGGGCGCTCTCGCGGACACACGTCAGGTGCTGCGAGGGGCCGCCGCGCGGGGGGGCTGAGGTCATGTGGAGCTCGAGCACCGTGCCTATCGATGACGAACTGGGTTTCCCCGCAGAGCTGTGCTGGCGCAGCGAACGTTCGAGCGCCCCTGACAATGCCGCCTCAGGCGCGGATTCGGGGCCCTGCCTCAGTGAAGAAGAGGTGCTGGCCTTCAGCGAGGGAAGCTTGATGCCCGCGGAGTTCGAGTCGGTCCACGCGCACCTCGACTGGTGTCCCATTTGCCGGGAGCTCGTGAACGCCGCGGTCCATCAGTGGGACCACCCGCCGGCTTCTGTCGCGAGCGACCGGATCTGGATGGCCACCTTCGGCGCGGGCCAGATGATCGCGTCGCGCTACCGCATCGAGAAATTCTTGGGCCGCGGCGGCATGGGCGAAGTGTATGCGGCATTCGACAACGTGCTCCGCGAGCGCATCGCATTGAAGACGGTTCTCTCGACCACCTCCGATAATCCTCACGCTGTGCGGCGCCTATTCACCGAAGCGCGGCTGGCTCGCCGCGTCAGCCACCCCAATGTTTGCCGCGTGCACGACGTGGGCGTGCACGAAGATGCGCGTCGGGCGGACGAGCCGCTGCACTTTCTGACCATGGAGCTCATCGAGGGCAAGCGCCTCGGTCAGCTCATCCGCGGCGGACCGATCGCGGTGGATACCGCGATCGCGATTGCACGCCAGATCCTGTTCGGGCTGCGCGCTGCGCACGAATCCGGAGTCCTGCATCGGGACTTGAAGAGCGATAACGTGATGGTCAGCACTCGAGGTCAGGAGCTACGCGTCGCCATCACGGACTTCGGCCTGTCCCGCGCCTTGAACGGCTCCTTGCGCGCGCTCGGCACCATCGGTCAGGAACGCGTGGGCAGCCTCGCCTATATGGCGCCCGAGCAGATCCTCGGTCACGAACTCGGCCCTGAGACAGACATCTTCGGCTTCGGTGTCGTCATGTTCGAAATGCTCGCGGGCAAGCTGCCCTTCAGCTTCGAACACGGTTCGACCGCCGACGGTGCGCGGCAGCGGCTCAGACAGCGGGCGGTGGCGCCGAGCCAGTGGCGCGAAGAGCTGCCTCCGTGGCTCGACCAAGTCGTGCTCTGCTGCTTGCAGCCGAAGCCCGCGGATCGCTATCCGGACGCGGTCCGAGCGCTCTCCGCGTTCGACGCTTGCCTGAGCTGACCGTCCTCCTCGTCCGGGGCTGCTGCACCCGTCAGGGCAAACGCAACAGGCCCTCGCCGCGGACGACCCATCCGTCCCTGGGGAAGCCCGGCTGTGCTGCGCTTTCGCCGTCCCAACCCGCGGCCATCATAGGTGCATTTCCAGGTGAAACTTGCCATTCCAGCTGTTGGAGAACAGGCCTTTCTCTTGCGGGGGCAAGCGCCCCGCCGCGTTGACCGCCATCAGGATTGGGAGAGCACGACCCCCGTTCGAGCTCGAAGGCGCGCGGGTCCGTGCTGGCGGAGAAGTCGACCACACCACCCCGCGCCCAATAGCGCTGCCAGGAGCGGGCCACGGCTCGCGTTTGCTGCGCCCGCGCTCGCGCGTGTGCTGGAGCTCGGGGTGCTGCCAGTCCGCGGGATCAGGATTCAGCTCGGCCGCTACGCCCGGGAACTTCAAGTCGATACCGAGAACGCCCCGCTCGAGCAACGCCGAACTCACGCGCACGATCCGAGCGATTGCTTTGTGCCCGAAAGATCCGCGAACTGCGCAGGCTTGCCCCGGGCCGATCTGAGATGGAGCGACAACCGGCCCAACGAAAAGCGATGTGGATTTTCGCGCAGCCAGCGGATGTTCGGTCGCTTCGCTTCGGCCCAATCACGAAGCCACAGGAAAAGCAGTGTTTTTCCGCGCACCTCGAGCGCGACCAGGCTGTCCTAGTAGCGGTGGTGCTGCGGATTGGGGAAGCTGTGCCAGGCCCATTGCGCTTGAATCAACAGCGGCGCCCGCGGCGAATACAGCTCCGGAAAGGTTGCGAGCCCGGTAATGTCCGCGGTAATGGCGATATGGCCGTTACCGACCATGAATGGAGACGCAGCGTCGATGCTCGTGACACTCGGATTGTGTCGGCTGACGAGTGCTCGGCGGTCGATGCTGCCACGCTCGGTGCTCCCACGGTTGATGTGGCCACGGTTGATGTGGCCACGGTTGACGGCAGCAGGCTCAGCCATGGCGGCGGGTTACTGCACGAGTCCCACACCCACGAAAATGAGTGGAATGAGCCACCGGGTCATTCCTTTGTCTAGCCGGCTTGGGCCGCGCGCGGCAGGAAAAAGAGGGCCATGAGCAACGGTTCAGAGCATGCAATCGGTCGGCGCACCCTATTGCAATCGACGGGAGGCGTTGCGCTGGGTTTGTCAGTGGCGTTGTCGAATGGGTTGTCTTCCGGCGTGAGCCACGCTGCGGGGCCGCGCCGGCGCTACGCCATCGTGGGAGTGGGCTCGCGCTCGCGCATGTACGTAAACGCGGTGGCCCGCACCTTCCGTGACACGAGTGAGCTGGTGGCTCTGTGTGATACCAATCCCGGGCGGCTCGAGCTTGCGTCCAAGGCGGCGGCAGTGAACGGGGCGGCACCCAAGACGTATCTCGCTGCCGATTTTGGCAAGCTACTTCGCGAGCTCAAACCGGACGCGGTGATCGTGACGACGCCGGACGCGACGCATGACGACTACATCGTGCGCGCGCTCGATGCGGGCTGTGACGCCATCACCGAGAAACCCCTCACCACCACCGCCGAGAAGGCACAGCGCATCCTCGATGCCTGCAAGCGCAGCGGTCGGCATGTGCGCGTCCTGTTCAACTACCGGTACTCGCCGCCCCGCACGCAGGTCAAAGACCTGCTGATGAGCGGTGCCATCGGTGACGTGTTATCGGTCGACTTCCACTGGCTGCTCAACACGGTGCACGGCGCGGACTACTTTCGGCGCTGGCACGCCCAGAAGAAGATGTCCGGCGGGCTCATGGTGCACAAATCGACGCACCATTTCGATCTCGTCAACTGGTGGCTCGGCAGCGAGCCGGAGCAGGTGCTGGCGCAGGGCAAGCGCGAATATTACACGCCCGCCATGGCCAAACGCATGGGCCTCGCGAGCCACCACGAACGTTGCAAGACCTGTCCGGAAAAGGCCGCCTGCGGCTTCTACCTCGACCTCGGCGCCGACCCCGCGCTCAAGGCGCTCTATCTCGACAACGAGCAACACGACGGCTACTTCCGCGATCGCTGCGTCTTCCGTCCGGAAATCGACATCGAAGACACGATGAATGTGATCGTGCGTTACCGGAGCGGGGCGACGCTCAGCTATTCGCTCAATGCTTGCAACGCCTGGGAGGGCTATCAGATCGCGTTCAACGGTACCAAGGGCCGTATCGAGCACGAAATCGTCGAGCAGGCCTTCACCGCAGGCGCCACGTTGCCGGCGGGTGCCGATCGAGACGCGGTGCGCACGCGGCTGATTCCGTTGCGGGGTGGCGCACAGGTGCTCGAGCCCTGGACGGGCACCGGCGGCCACGGCGGCGGTGACGATCTGATGCTCGCAGAGGTGTTCGGTACGGCCCAACCGGACAAATACGCGCGCGCAGCCGACGAGCGCAGCGGCATCTACTCGAGCTTGGTCGGCGCCGCCGCCAACCGCTGCTTCAAAACGGGGCGCGCCGTCAACATCGCCGATCTCGTCAAAGGCCTGTCCGCCCCGACCAGAGCGCCCATGCCGGGCCGTGAGGCGCCGATCCCGATGCCCAAGCGAGCGTAGGGTTCGGCTGGTACGCCGTGCTGCGTAGCTCGGAACGTGATGACCGCTGCTGGCCCTCACCCCGGCTGAAGCACTCGAAATGCCCATCGCTTCATTGGAACCGGGGGGTACTCGTGCAGTTCGCTTCGCCGTTCGTACACGACGTACACGAACTGCCGTTGCCGCGTCTTCGGGTACTCCCCGCGCAGCCTTCCGAAGTGTTGTTCTCGTGCTTGGCCGCTGCCGCTGCCGCTGCCGCTGCTGAGCGTTTCGGCGCGATCGTTTGTATCGCAGGGATAATTCTGCTCTGCGCGTAACTGCCCAACAGGGATGATCTCCAGGCGGCGCTTGGCTACGCTGGGTCCGTGATTCACCGCCACGCCGTTTGGGCCGTTCTATCGTCTTCGTCGCTATTGGGGTCGCTCGTGCTGCTGGGCTGCTCGGCGTCCGCGAGCGGCGGCGGGGACGACGGTTTCGATGTGCCGGCGTTTCAGGGCGCGCTCAATCCGGCACCGAACGGCCTCGGTTCCAATGGCACGGGCGGCACGGGCATCGGAGTGGGCGGGCCCGACCCGAACAGCTCTGGAGCAGGCAGCGAGCTACCGCCTCCGGTCGGCGGTCTCAGCGCCGGCGGCAGCAATTCGAGTAACAATGCCGGCAACAACGCGGGAGCGGCCAACTCGAGCGGTGGGGCTGCGGGTGGTCCGCCGCCCAATGGAGAGCCGGTCGAGGGCGCCAGCGCCGGTTGCGGCCTGGCGCAGGGCATCCCGGCCAATCCCGGTGTGCCGAATACCATCTTGACCTTCCCCACCGGCTACGATGGCAACACGCCGTTCCCGCTCGTGTTCGCGTTTCACGGCGCCGGCCGCACCAACGAAGAGATGCGCATGGTCGACTCGCGCACCGTCGGCAGCGACCTCGAGGCTAACTATATGGTGGCGTTCATGAAGAGCGCCGGCAACGGCTGGGACATCGGCGCCGACTACGGGCGCTTCGAAGCGGCGCTGGAGCAGATCAGCGCGGAACGCTGCATCGATAACGATCGCATCTTTGCCTTCGGCCACAGCTCGGGGGCGCAGTTCATCGTGCAGCTGCTCGGTGACAACCGCACGCGCGAGACGCGTTTTGCCGGCGTCATCGAAGTCGCTTCGTCGCGTTTCCAGAACCCTGCCTGGTCACCTCTGCCGACGCTCGTGATCCACGGCCTCAACGACACCCAGCGCGGCGGCGACGTCGACGGCGCGTCCGACATCGTCCAGTACACCGAGAGCAATCAGTGTTCCGCCAATCCGCCTGCGCCGCGCAACGTGCCCAGTTGTTCGTCCCTGGCGGACGGCGTGGCCGTCAATGCCGGTTGCGTCGAATATCAGGGCTGCGCCGCCCCCACGATCTTCTGCAACCACAACGACCCGAACTACCTCGATAACGGCAACCCCACGAACCACGGCTGGCCGTGTTTCGCGAACGGCCAGATTTTCCAGTTCCTCGAGTCGGTGCAATAACATGCGGCGTTGGTGGGTCGGGATGGCCGGTTTTATCGCGATTTCGAGCTGTGCCCGCCCCGAGGCGCAGCCCGCGGCTCAGGTCCCACCGAGCGTCGCCGAGCCAATTTCATTGGCTCAAAAATACGCGGGCTATTTCCCGATCGGCGCTGCCATCGATCCGACGTCGATGCAGACGCACCGAGCGTTGCTCGAGCAGCACTTCAATAGCATCACCACGGAAAACGAGATGAAGTTCGAGTCGCTCCAGAAAACGGAGGGCGTGTTCGATTACGCGGTCGCAGATTCCATGGTTTCCTTCGCCCACAGCCGCGGCATGCAGGTGCGGGGTCACGCCCTGGTCTGGCACCGGCAGACTCCCGCCTGGATGTTTCTCGACAAGTCCGGCGCGCCCGCGTCCAAGGAGCAGTTGCTCGCGCGGCTGACCCAGCACATCGAAAACGTGGTCGGTCATTTCAAGGGCAAGGTCTACGCCTGGGACGTCGTCAACGAGGCGGTGATGGACGACGGGAAATACCGCACCGCCAACGAAACGGACGCTGACCAGCGGAGCCAGTGGCACGGCATCTTGGGCGAGAGCTACATCGCCGAGGCGTTCAGGGCCGCGCATCGCGCCGACCCGGATGCCAAGCTGTTTTATAACGAGTACCGAAACTACACTCCCGTGAAGCGGCAGGCGGTCCACGCCATGCTTTCGCAGCTCTTGAAAGACGGCGTGCCTATCCACGGCGTGGGGCTGCAGTGCCACTGGAGCATCGAGCCATCGACGCTGCCAGACCACCATGGGTACTACCAGACCATTGCCGAGCTCGAAAAAACCATCGAGCTGTATGCGTCTCTGGGCCTCGAGGTGCAAGTCACCGAGCTCGATGTGTCGGTGTATGTGCCCGGTGTCAAATACACGCCAGCACAACACTACACGGCCGCGACCTTCACGCCCGAGCTCGCCGCGAAACAGGCGGAGCGCTACGAGCATCTCTTCGATGCTCTACGCAAGCATCGCGAGGCCATTACCGGTGTCACGTTCTGGGGTGTCGCTGACGACAATACCTGGCTGTCCGAGTTCAGCTCGGGGCGTCAGGACTTCCCCCTTTTGTTTGACGCGCAGCACCGGCCCAAGCCGGCTTTTGCGCGCGTGGCCGGCTTCTGAGATCGGGAGCCCGGAAACTGGGAAAGCTCGGACGAGTCGTTTGACGCGCCCGAACTCGTTCGTGCGGCCCCTCGTGCGGGGCCGCATCTTCGCTTCAGGTCAGTTGCTCGCCGGGTAGACCGTCATGAAGTCGGTCGCGACCTGGTCGGCCGTCTTCTCGCCGTCGCGCAGGGGCACCATCAGCGCTCCACCCTCATTGCCCATCCAGGGCGGCACAGGCAAGGCAGTCCCGTTGGCCATACCGGCTGAGAGGTGCGCGTAGGTCGTGCGCAAGGAGGGGTCGGAGAAGGCACCGTCGGCATCTTCGAAGACGATCGCAGGCGTAGAGCCCTTCCTCTCGCTGAAGCCCGCCTGGACGGCGTTGGTCATGGCAATCTTGGCAAACTGGATCGCCAGATCGAGGCGCGGCGAGGACTTATTCACGGCGAACGTGTCGATGCCATAGTAAAAGGCGCCTTCGGAGCCCGGGGCGGGGACGACGTCGAAGTCGACGCCCGGGGTCCAGCCGAGCTGAACCATGTAGCCCTTGGCCCAGTCGCCGTGGATGTACATCGCGGCATCGCCGTCGATCAGCGCCTGAGCCGCTTCCTGCCAGCCGTGCTCGCTCGGGGCGACCCACAGGCAGTCGCTCTCAAGGTAGTGCTGGATCACTTCGCCTGCTGCCAGGAACGCCGGGCGGGGATTGTCGGAGCTTCCGCCCACGACGGGTGCGGGTAGCATGGCCTGAAACAGGATGCGATACAGCCAGTCAGCGGACGCAATGGCCAGCGGCTTCGGGCCGGCGCTTCCAGCGGTGACGTAATCGTCGCAGATTTGACGGAGCTCGGCGAGCGAGGTCGGCGGATTGGGCATCAGCGACTTTGAGTAGTGCAGCGTGTTTTCGCGGTGCAGGTTCATCGGGAAGCCGAGGATCTGGCCTTGCACGTCGAGCGCGCTCAGCACGTTCGGAAACACGTTGGCGAGGCCGTCCTCGAGAGCGCCTTCAGCCGAGAGGTCGAGCGCGGTCAGGCCGCCGTTGCCGTCATCGAACGAATTGCTCAGGTTGTAGAAGTTCTCCTGGCCGACGTCCCAGGCATTGGACTGATACTGCGCGGTGCGCTCCGCCTGGCCCTGCTCGAGCGCCACCACCTCCACGCTCGCCCCGGTTTCCTCCTGGAACGCCGTCAGCGTCACCTGCAGCGCCTCTTGTTCGCTGGCGCTGAACCACGAGGACGCGACCTTGAGGACGCGCGTCTCGTTTTGGTTGCCGCCGCCGCCGTTACCGGCGTTGACGTCGGCAGGCTCACTGCCGTCGCCGCAGCCCGAACCGATCGCTAGAGCCAAAGCTGATAGGGCAATGCGCCCGCTCGAAATTCTGATCATGGTCTTTCCCTCGTCCCTTTGCATTCTGAAATTAGCGTTCGATGATGGCTTCATTCTGCACCCCCCAGAGTGAGGTCGTGCCAATGATTCTGGATCCGTCATCGTCGAGGATGACGGGCCCGGTGAGTCCCGTGTATTGGAGCTTGCTGCCGTTCTGATTGGCGGTGCGCGCCTGAGCGAAGTCGCTCCAGTGGATCAGAACCCCGCCAAAGGAGGCGACTTGATCGATGGCTTGGGGAACGCCGGCGGGTAGCGTTTCGCCCTGTGCCAGTGCCCGATCGATGGCGATCAGCGCCACGGCTGTCGCATCGTAGACGAAGAAGGTGGGATCGAACGGTAAGTCACCCGAGTAAGCCAGAAACTGCTGCTCGAACTCGCCGCGGGTACCAGCGAAGACTTCTGGCGCGATGCCGACGGCATCGCGCAAAGCACCCGGGCTCGCGTTCTCGAGCAAGAGCGCGGTCTTGAGCCGCGGCGTGAGGAACCATTGGGGCATGCCGCGCGAGCCGCGCAGCGCGCTGAGTTCGGTGGCGAGGCGCGCCGCGGGCCGGGGGTGCATGGCCAACATCAGCCCCTCGAGGCCCGCGTCCAATCGTTCGGAGATGGTCTGAGCGAGGCCCTGGATGTTGACCGAGCTCTCGTCGATGTTGAGCTGCATCTCGACGCTGCCGTAGGCCCGCACGCGGTCCACGAAGGCCGCGCCGAGCTGCGCATGGTAGATGTCGTTGGCGATGATCGCTCCGACCTTGCGCGTGCCCGCATCGCCCACCAGCTTGGCCAGGTTTTCGCCCAACACGCGCGTCGTCGGTGCCATGCGGAACCAGGGCAGTTCGGGCGTCGTGTCTGTATCGGCGCTCGCCGAGGACAGCGGTGAAAGCAAGGGGACGCCGAGCTCCTTCAACGCTTGGTACGCCGGCTCAGCACCTTCGTCCCCGCCGGGGCCGATCACCAGGACGGCGCCGCGATCGACCAGGGCGCGGGCCTGGTCGCTGGTGCGTTCGGCGTCGCTGAACGTGTTGCCGAACACGATTTCGATGGGTAGCCCGCCCGCACCGCCGGCGCGGTTCATTTCCGCGACGGCCAGGAGGCTGCCCTTCTCGAGATTCGCCGACAGCGCTGAAGCTTCACCCGTGTAGGGAAGCAGAACCCCCACCGTCACATGGGCCCCGCCGCCGCCATTGCCGGCACATCCGAGCCCCAGCGCCGCCAGTGTGGCAGCTCTGCTGAGCAGAATTCGGGTTCGTGCGCGGGTTGCCATCCAACCCAGAGGACCGGTAAAAGTTCTCCGGGCTTTAACGTCAACGACCCGGCGCCGTGGACACCACCCGCTGGGGTGGCCTGAGACTCGGGTGCTCCTCGAGCAGTAGACCGACCACGACGTGGTATTGATCCCGCGCGGATGCGGCGCGTTGTCGTGCCAACGCGAGATCACCTTGGGGGCTCTCGTGCTGCATCTGCTCCATGATCCGCGCCATCGCTTCGGCCCCCAGGGCCAAACAGCTCCCTTTCATCTTGTGGGCCCGCTGTGACGTCAACTCGAGGTCGCCCGCGCCGAGCGCCGCGTCGAGTGCATCCAGCTGCGTGGGCATCTGCGTCAGAAACAGCTGAACCAGCTTGTTTGAGCGCGGCAGGCCCGCTTCCAGCTCCACTTCATGAGCGGCGTCCACCAGCTCATTGGCGAGTGCCGTACTACTCGCCGGAGCCTGTGAATCTTCCCTGACGTGGCGCCGCAACATGCGCTCGAGGGCGTGTGGCCTGAGGGGCTTCGACAGGTAGTCGTCCATGCCCGCGGCGAGCACCTTCTCTCGTTCGCCGGGCATGGCGTGCGCCGTCAGTGCGATGATCGGTACACGCTTCCCCGTGGATTGAAAGCTGCGGATCTGCGTCGCCGCCGTGTAGCCGTCCATGACCGGCATCTGACAATCCATGAGGATCGCCGCGAAAGTGTGAATTCTCGCCTTCTCGACGGCCTCGGCGCCGTCGTTGGCGGTCATCGACTTGTAGCCGGCTTGTTCGACCTGCTCGGTGGCGACGAAGCGATTGATGTCGTTGTCGTCGACGATCAGAATCGCGTGACTCGTGCGCTTGACTTGCGACGCCGGCGCCTGGTGCACGCGCCCCACCGTCCGCGGACCGCCAGAAAAAGCGCTGACCAGGCAATTGTAGAGCTCGCTGGCGCGAACCGGTTTGGCCACCTGGGCCGAGATTTCGTCTTCGACCTCGGACAGCGTCGCACTGGCGCCGAGCTGCGTCAGCACGATCAGGGGGAGGTCCTTGGCGCCCGGCAACTGGCGCAGCTGGCGCACGAAGTCCTCGATGCCGATGTCGTGCAGGCGGGCGCCCACTATCACGACCTGGAAGGGTTGATCGCCCGCGCGTTCGCGAAATCGCTCGAGCGCGCGCCTGCCGTCCTGGAAGGTTTCGACTGCGAGGCCCCATTGCCCCATGTGGTCTTCGATGACGCGGCACCAGCGCCGGCTGGCTTCCACCACCAGAGCGCGCTTGCCGACGGGCACCGCCGCCGTGTCACGGCTGGTGAAGCCGGCGGCCGTTTCGAGTTTGATCGTGAACCAGAAACGGCTGCCGATGCCGCGCTCGCTGGAGACACCGATGTTACCGTTCATGATGGCCACGAGGCGCTTGGAAATGGCGAGCCCGAGGCCCGTACCGCCGAACTTTCTCACCATCGACCCGTCCACCTGGGAGAACGCGTCGAACAGTTTGTCTTGGTCCTCGACCGCGATACCGATGCCGGTATCATGGACGACCGTTCTCAGAACCGTCGATTGGTCGTCGGCGTGATCGACGCTGAGCTCCACGTAGACCTCGCCGCTGCCGGTGAATTTTACCGCGTTGCCGATGAGGTTATTGAGGATTTGACGATAGCGATCCGGGTCCCCGATGACCGATGCGGGCACCTCCCGGGCGCGGTGGCAAATCAGCTCGAGCCCCTTGTCGTGGGCGCGGCTGCTGAGGAGCTCCGCCACTTCCTGCAGCACCACTCCGGGGTCGAACGGCACGGACTGCAGCTCATACTTGCCGGCTTCCATCTTGGAGAAGTCCAGGATATCGTTGATGATTGTCATCAACGCGCCCGCCGAGGTGTCGGCCGTTTCCGCGTACCTGCGCAACTTGCCGTCGAGGGGCATGCGCAAAATGAGCCTCAACATGCCGATCACGCCGTTCATCGGCGTGCGGATTTCGTGGCTCATGTTGGCCAAAAATTCGCTCTTGAGCCGCGACGATTCGAGCGCGGCGGCCATGGCCGTTTTCAGGCTCGCCATGGCTTCCTCGTTGGCCATCTGCATGTGGTTGAAGGCGCCGGCGAGCAGCTCCAGCTCATCCTCGCTGGTCACGTTCACCCGCACGCCGAGCTCGCCCTGGGCGATCTGATTGGCAGCGAGCGTCAACTTGCCCAAAGGCTCGGTGATGCGCCGAGCGATGCGCGCGATCGACGCCACGCCGATCAGCGTGCTGGCGGCTACCGATAAGAGCAACCAGGTCAACATTTGACGGCGCGTGTTCTCGGACTGCGCGCGGACGTTCGCGAGCGCTCGCGCCAGAGGCTCGGTGCTAAATCCGTAGCGAATCGTTCCGAGCACCTGGCCCGCGTCTGCGACGGGCCGGCTCACTTCGAATACTTCCGCTCCGAGCAATGTGACCCGGCGCTGCCCCGGCTCCGGCGACGACCAGCCTGCTGGTGGCACGGGGACCTCGGTCCAGCGCTTCAATACCGCGTCCGGGCCGAGCGGAGCGCCCCGTGTGGTCGCCGAGGCGTAGGCCCAGGGCGTGCTGTCTTGGCCGATGAACAGGCCGTACACCAAATCGCCATCTTCTTCGACCGCGCGCTGCACCAGCGCCTGTACGTCGCTGAGCGCGTTGTCCGCGACCAGCCCTGTGAGTGCAAGTGCGTGGTTGTCCACCAGCACCTTGGCTTTGCTGGCAATGTGCGAGGTGACCTGCGCCTCCATCTCGGAGAGGCGCTCCTTTTCCGCAGAATTGTGGAGCAGACCGACCACGAGCAAGACCGCCACGGCCGTGAGCGAGAACACCGCGAAGGTTGCTCGCAACAGTTTGGCGCGGACGTGCCGTTTCATCTTTCGTTGATCCATTGAATTTTGCCCTCGCACCCCTTGGCTCGCTCGTGAAACTTCCACGCTCATCAGGACGGCACGCTACGTCAGCCTTGAGCCACTATCTGCGCATGCCCGTGAAAGTAGACAAACGAGAGCCGAGGAGCGACGGATGAAGATCCTCGTCATCGATGACGACGACATCGCGCGCGAGCTCCTGTGTAGTATCTTGAAGGCGGCCGGGCACGAGACCGTGGAGCTGCAGTCGTCAATAGGGGCGACGCGCTGCATTCACGAGCAACGCATCGATGCGGTCGTGGTCGACGTGATGTTGCCCACCGTCAATGGGGACAAGTTGGCGCGCATATTCCGGCAGAGCAGCGTGGGCGATACCCTCGGCATCGTGCTCGTGTCGAGCCGTTCCAAGGCGGAGCTCGTGCAGCTCGCGTCTTCCGCACAGGCGGATGACGTCGTGAGCAAATCGGACATTCGGAAAGGCCTCGTTCCTGCCGTTCAGGGAGCGGTCGTGCGTCGCGCTGTGAATCGGCGCCGCGGTCATGGGAGTGGATAGCTTGCAGCTCTTGGGGGGTATCAATTTTCATCGGTATGGTTTGACGTGTCCGGACGTATGGATGCGTTGAATGAGCACTCCGACGAGGCGGAACATCTTGCTCTGGGCGTTGATCGCCATGGCCGGCTTCGCGGACGCCGAAGCGCAAGGTACACCACCCTCCGACGGGCAGCCGAAGGTGTACGTGTTCGCGGTGACCAACGTCAGGCCGCACGTGCTGCAGAAGATGTTGGAGACCGCCATGCCGGGCGTGGGCGTCACCGTGTACGGCCGCGTCGGCGATTTTTCCCGAGCACTCGAAGCCTCGCCGCCCGATGCGGCGCTCGCAGCCGCGCCGGTGCTGTCCGCGTTCGGTCAGAGGCCTGACGTGCAAGGCACCAAGGGGGGGTCAGCAGAGGAGGAATACCTGCTCTTGTCCGAGACGGCACTCGCCCCGGACAAGCTCGATGCGCTGACGATCGGTTGCCTGGACCTGGTGGGCCGCAAAGGCTTGCCCGCGTTTGTGGCCTCGGTGCTCGGCATTTCGCGAGAGCCGGAGATTCAGCGTGTGACCAAGACGGAAGATCTGTTGCAGCTCTTGCAGTTCAAGCGGGCCGATGCCGTCTTGATCCCAGAGGGGTCGCTCGGCGACTTGAAGACACGAACCAAGATGGACTTCAAGATTTTGCGTCTGCCGAGCGCCAAGGTGTTGCGCACGGCGATCGCGTTTCCCGGCAATCGCCAGCGCGTCGAGGGCGCGCTTCGCGCGTTGCCCCTGGCCATCACCGCACACCTCGGAGTCGACCGATGGCAATGACACGCTCGTCGTCCCGCCTGGAGCTGTTCAGAACGCTGCTCTGGTTCGTCGTTCCCTGGCCCTGTTTCGCCTTCGCGTTGCTCGCGCTGGGCTGCGCCGCATCCAGCCCCGTTGGCGCCGAAGCCGTGCGCTTCACTAACTCCGCGCGGCGCCCCGACCTGCCTGCCGTGAGCGTGCTGGCCCCGCCGGATGCGAAGCTCGTCCCCGTGGTACGCCAGTTGCGCAACGAGCTCGAGGAAGAGTTCGACGTCCTGGTGACCGCGGTCGACGCGCAGACGGATTCTGTGGAGGCCGTCGGGCGCGTGCTGGAGCGCGAAAAACCGCAGGTGGTGGTGCTGCTCAACAACTCCACGGCCAAAATCTACCGCAAGTGGGCGAAGACAAAGGCCAAGCCGCCGGTGTCGATCATTCTGATGGCGTCGTTTGCTGAGGAGCTGCAGTACACCATCCCCAATTCGGTCGGGATCGCCTACGAGGTGGCTGCGGTGACGAGCTTCGTCGGCCTCCGAGGGCTCGGCAAACCGGTGAACCGCGTCGGCGTGGTGCATCGCAAGGCGCTCGGTCGCTACGTCAGAGCCCAAGAAAAGCTGGCCCAGGTCGAGCGCATCTCCTTCGTCACGGAAGAGCTGGATGAAGGGTTCGAGGTTCGCGATCTCAAGGCGGCACTGGTGCGCCTGAAGCGCGCGGGGGTCGACGTGTTGTGGCTACCGAACGACAACGGGTTGCTCACGCGCCAGCTGGTCGCCAAGGCCTGGCTGCCGTATCTGGACCGGCTCGAGCTTCCGGTCATCGTGGGTGTACCGTCGCTGGTCCGCGCCGACTACGCGTTTGGTGTCTACGGTGCCATTCCCGATCCAGAGGCCCTGGCGATTCAGGCCGCGGATCTGATCTTCGAACTGAGCGAATCGGATTGGTCCGTCGAAGGCCAAGTGGTTCGTCAGCCGCTCTCGGCAAAGACCTACGTGTCCGCGCCGCTTGGACACAAATTTGGCGTGCTCGCCGCGCGCCTCCAGACCGTCGACGTCGTCGTCGGCCGGCTCCCCGAGGAGCACTGACAATGACCACGACGCGGGGGGCTCGATTTAGACGCACGCGCGGGGCGGCCTGGCTGCTCGGACTGTGTATCAGCTCGACCACGGGCTGGGCGGCGGCCGTTGAGGAGGCCGCGAGCAACGAGTCCGAGCTCGAGAATGTGGATCTACTGCAGCTCTTGAACGTCGAGGTCTCGACGGCCACGAAGACGGCAGAGCGGCTGGTCGATGCGCCCGCGATCATCACCGTGATCACCGCCGAGGAGATCGCGCACTGGGGCTACCAGAGTGTCGGCGAGGCGCTCGAACACGTGCTCGGCTTTTACATCGTCGACGATCACATCTTGCCGAACGCCGGCGTGCGCGGCGTCGCGGGCGGCCTCGGCGCGGAGAGCGGATCGATCAAGGTCATGATCGACGGCGCCTCCGTCGCCTATCGTTCCACCCAGGGCAACTGGCTCGGCGTGGAGCTGATCCCGCTCGGCTCGATCCGCCAGATCGAAGTGATCCGCGGCCCCGCCTCCGCCCTGTACGGCGCCGACGCCTTCTTGGGGGTCGTCAACATCATCACTCTACCGCCCGACGAGATGCCGCTCGTGGCGGCGCGCGGCCAGGTCGGTATCGTGGGTGAGCACCCCGGCGGGCAGTTCGACGTGGTGGGCGGCAAGCGTTTTGGCTCGTTCGACCTGCTCTTTGGTGCGGCGGGCGAGCTCGAGGATCGCAGTGGGCTCAGAATGCCGGCGGTTTCTCCAGCGCCGCTCATCCCCGGCTATAGCGACGTGGCGCAGCCGTCCAAGAACCTGCAGCGCAAGTCGCTCGTGCTGCACGGTCGCGCCGGTTATCGGACCTCTTCCGGCCAGATCGTGTTGCAAGCGTTTGCGTCGGGCATCGAGCGCGGCGGTGATTTCGCGCATTGGGCGCAGCTGACCAACGGCGTCGACGCGCAGGGGCGAGCGGTGGGCACCGTGATCAGCCTGGGGCAATACCGGATCACCGCGAACGGAGCGCTCAACCTCACCCCGGAGTTTGGCTTGAATGCTCAGGCCACGTACTTTCAAGGTGGGGTTTTACCCAGCGACCGCATCGAGGTGGACAGTGACCTGTTCTGGGTCAAACGCCGCATGGCTTATCGCGGCATCGACGCGACCCTCGAGGGGCGTTGGACCCCGCACAGCGACTTCAATCTGATCGTCGGCGCCGAAACGGTCGTCGATCGCGAGACGCTGCCCGTGCCCGAACGGGTCAGCAAGGAAACCGGGGAGCTGCTCGGTGAAGTCGTGCCCGAGTCCACCGCGACGCTGAGCAACCTGGGCGCGTTTGTCAGCTCGAACTGGAAGCTTTGGGATCCGTGGCTGAAGCTCACTTCCGGCGTGCGCTTCGATCAGCACAGCAACTACGGTAGCCAGTTGAATGGTCGGCTCGGCGCGACCTCGCAGTGGACGGATTTCCTCGTCACGAAGCTGCTCTACGGCAGCGCCTTCAAGGCGCCGTCACCCTACTTGCTGTACGCAGAGCCACTGCGCGCGGGCGACGTGATCGGGGAGCAGGGCCTCGAGCCGCAGAAGATTGATACCCTGGAATTTCAGGCCCTGGTCGAGGTGGGGCCAACGCTCAACCTGTCGAGCGGGCTCGCCTACAGCCTGATCCGCGACAAGGCCGAGTTCGCGCCTCAAGGTTTGAACCAGACCGCGCAGAACATTGCGGAGCAGCGCTCGTTCAGCTGGGAGACGCGCGCCGACGCGCGCCATGGCAACGTGATCTCGGGCTACGCCTCGTTCGAGTTGATCCACTCCATTCGCGATCTCGGACAAGAGGGCTATGCCGCTCAAGTCGCGGGTGACGACAACGTCGCCTACCCGAATTGGATCGGGCGCGCGGGCGTCACGATCGGCGTTCCGTTCATTCCGGACGTGCCGCTCGATCTGAGCAGCCAGGCCATCCTCGTCGGGCCCTCGGCACCCGCCGACGTGAGCATCGTCGAGAACGGCGGCCGCTTCGAGCTACCGAGCTATCTCTTGCTCAGCGCATCGCTCGGCACGCGCGATCTGTATCTGATCCCCGGCCACGAAACGAGCGTCGCTCTGCGGGCCAGGAACCTACTGGGTGAAGCGGGTCCGACGCCGGGCTTCTCCGGCTTCGAATACCCGCTCAGCCCGCGCGAGTTCCTGTTCGAGATCCGGCACAGCTACTAGAGTTGGCAAAATAGCAGCGAGTCCCGAAGCCACGGGGCTCAGGTCGTGGCAGGGCTCCGGGCGGAGCGGCGCCCGGGTGCAACCGTATTGGGGCCTTCGCAAAGCTGATCCCGAACGAACTCGCCCACTTCTTCGGAGTCTGCGATGCCGCCGTGCGTTCGATACGCAGCGACCAGTGCGGTACGAAACTCGAGCGCTGAAGAAAATCGCTGGTTCTTGTTAACCGTCAGCGCACGCTCCACGACGCTCGCAATGTCCTCGGGAACCTCGGCCACGCTCGACACTGGTGGCGGCGTACGGGCAGCAATCGCACGCACGACCTCGGCATCGTTAACCCCGTGGTGCAAGGGCTGACCCGTGAGCAACTCCCAGGCGACGACCCCCATCGACCAGACGTCGGTGCGCGGGTCGACCGGTGACCCGCTGGCATGTTCCGGGGACATGTATCGTAACTTGCCCTTGACGACCCCAGACTGCGTGTGGTGGTCGCTGCTGCGCCGAGCAATACCGAAGTCGGTGATGCGCGTGATCCCATCACGGCCGACGAGGATGTTGTGCGGTGAGATGTCGCGGTGGACCAGATTGACAGGGAAGCCGTCCGCATCGCGCAGGTCGTGCGCCGCGGCGAGGCCAATCAGAGCGTCGGCCAGGATGCGGCCAGCAACGCGCAGGGCCAGCCTCGAGGTTCCAGCGCCCGCGCGATTGAGCAACTCCGACAGATTGGAGCCATCCACGTATTCCATCACCAGGAACATGGCGCCCTGGTGCTCTCCGAGCTCGAGGAGTTGCACGACGTTCGGGTGGCGAATCGCGACTGTCACGCGGGCCTCCTCCACGAGCTGCTCCGACCACGTCACTTCTTGCAGGTGGGGGTGGAGCAACTTCAACGCGACCGGGCGGGGGATGCCGGCGACGCGAGTCTCCGCCAAGTAGACCGTCGCCATGCCGCCCGAGCCGAGTCGCCGGCGAATCTGGTAGCTGCCGATGCGCCCCGGCATCGCCTCGGCGTCCTCGATGCGGATCGCGCCTTCCTCCGTACCGGCGCGGCGCACATTGAGCCAGCAACCAATCCGCTCGGCAATGTACCGCACGCTGGTCGCTTCCTCGAGCGCGGCCTCGACAATCAGTGTGCCGTGGGAAGGCTGGCCGTCGCTCAGCGTCGCCGCGCACAGGGTCGCGGCCCGCCCTCTTGGTAGCGCGGCCTGCGGCAACGCCGTGCGGGTCGGGAAGCGAACGCTCCGCTCGGGCGAGGCCTCCCGCAGCGTCGAGCTGAAGACCAGTCGCGACCAGCTCGGATCTTGGTCAAATAGCGCCACCTGGTACCCGGCGAAAGTGGAGTTGGCTTCGAGGCTTTGGCGCAGTCCCTGCAGCAGCCCGCCGAGATTGCGCGCTCCGATGAAATTTTGGCCCAGCGCGTGCGTGAAATCGGCGTCGAGCTTACTCCTGTGATTTTCCTTGATCCGGTCCACGATGATCGCCTCATTGACGAGCCGCGCGGCGCGCCGCAACGCTTCGTCCAGCCGTGGCCCAAGTGAGGGAGCGACGGCAGCTGGCAGTGCCGTGCCTAGAGCTTCGAGACCTCGGAACCAGCGCCACGCTTCGCCCAGCGGTGCTCGGCGCACGGCGTCTTCGAGCTCGCGCTCGACGCGCCCGGTTGGAGCGCTGACATTGAGTAACAGGGCGACCGCGTCGCGGACGGGCGCTTCGTCCAGGCGCGTCCAGCCGGTGCGCTGGCGAAGCCAGGGCCAGAGGCGGGGGAAGTTCTCGTCCATCCACACCCGCGCCCTGTCCGCGGAATGCAGTAGCTCGAGCGGCGGACACGCTCGAGATTGGCTCCGGCCTCCGCAGGAGTCACGGTAGACGAGGTGGGTATCGAGGGTGAGCCTCGCCTCCAGGGCCTCACCCGAAAGCAATCGTTCGAGCTGCAGCGCCGCCTGCACGCCCTGCTCCACGAGCGGTTGTGCCACAGTCGTCAGCTTGGGACGACAGAGCTCCGCGTCTGCGACGTCATCGAAGCCGACAATGGCGATGTCATCGGGAATCAATACCCCCCGGTGTTGCAGCGCCTCCAGTGCACCACGAGCCGTTTCGTCGTTGGCCGCAATGAGGGCGTCGAAGCTCACCCCTCGCTCGTCCAGCAGCAGATCGACCGCCTTGGTTCCCGACTTCAACACGAACGCGCCCGGCGCGACGAGGTTGGGATCCACCGGGAGACCCGCGCGTTCGAGCCCCTCACGGTAGCCACGGTAGCGCTCCGCCGCATCAGTATTGCCCGTCGGCCCTCGCACGAACGCAATTCGCCGCCGGCCCAGCGCCGCGAGGTGCGATACCGCGTCCCGAACGCCGGAAGCGTTGTCCGCCATCACCGCGGTAGCCCCCGGCATTTCTGCGCCGATGTTGACCAGGGGCATCTCGTGATGGCGGGCGCGAAAGGCAGCAGCAGCCCCTGTCTCGTGAAAAAGCGTGCCACCCAGCAGGATCGCTCCGTGAAATACGCGCCGATCGAGCAGCTCGTAGACGGTGTTGCGGGGCCGAGCGCTCGTCGACCATTCTTCTCCCGTCAGCGAAATGACGCGCGCGCCCGCGGCCGAGAGCACGTGCGAGATGCCCCGCAGAACCGGCCGCGCATAATATGCCCCGGCCCACGGAACCACCACCGCGATGGTCATCTCGTCGAGCGCCATACCTTACTCTAACATGCTGTACTGAATGAGAACTCACTGCTGGCACGTGGCGCGGCGCGAGTCGGAGTATGCCGGAGTGGTCGTTGCCCGCACTCGAAGACGTGCACCGTGGCCGACGCATGGCGCCATTTTGGAACGAGCGGAGTTCATTTGAACGCCTCCGGCTTCTGCTGGAGGACTGGGCGCCAGCATCGGGTCGAGCGGGGGGGGGGGGCTGCAAGGGCTCCC
The DNA here is from genome assembly GCA_043780025.1 of Deltaproteobacteria bacterium. Classification (GTDB taxonomy): domain Bacteria; phylum Myxococcota_A; class Polyangia; order Polyangiales; family Polyangiaceae; genus SZUA-265. The sequence goes on along the minus strand of JAYWEH010000713.1, from coordinate 3,866 downwards.
GGAGCGCCCGAGGCGGTTGGCGCCGAGTCAACTCGATCGGTCAGCGCCCGGCGCGCGCGGGCGGCGAGCTGAGACTCCGAAACGGGGCGAGCCGCCGCCGTCTCAGACGGCAACGGCTCGCAGCCCAAACGCGACGTTCAGAGTTGGATTAAGACCCGGTGGGATAGATCCCGATGAGGTCCTGTGCGACCTCGGCGACCGTCCGAGTTCGATCGAATAGCGGACGCAACAGAGCTCCCGAGGGTCCTACCCAGACCGGAACTGCGATGAACCTTTCGCCAGCCTGTGCGTCGACGAGCTCCTGATAGGTCGCGCGCAGCGCTGGATCGCTCATTTGGGTCTCGGGGTTGTCGATATGAACCGCAGGAGTCGAGCCTTTGATCTCGCTGAATGCGATCTGCCCCTCGGCGGAGAGCGCGGTGACCATGAACTGGATTGCGAGATCTCGGCGCGGTGAAGCAGCTCTCACTGCTAGGGTGTCGAGGTTGAAATAGTACGCGCCGTTGGCGCCGGGCGTCGTCGTCACACCGAAATCCACACCGGCCTGTTCGCCATTTTGGATCAGGTAACCCTTGGCCCAGTCACCGTGGATGAACATCGCCGCTTGCCGCCCCCCCATCGACGCATCGTCGATGAGAGCGTGTGCGGCCTGCTCCCATCGCGCCGCAAAATGGAAGCATTCGTTGGCTGCGTAGTAGTCGATTACCTCGAGGGCCGCCGTAAACGCGGGCAGGGGGTCGGCCGCGGTCCCCGCCAACACCTCGCCGGGCAGCATCGCCTCGAGGAGAATTCGAAGTATCCATTCGTTGTCCGCTACCGGCTCCCCGAGCGCCAAAGGCTTCGGTCCGGTGCTGCCTCCGCTCAGGTAGGATTCACACATGCCACGAAGATCGGCCAGCGTCTCCGGCGGATTGGCGACGACTTCACTCGCGTAGTGCAGCGTGTTCTCGCGATGGAGCGCCATCGGCAATCCGATGACCTGGTTGTCGACCGTGACGAGATCGAGGAAGACTCGATCGATGTTCGCCAGTGTGGAGGCCAGCTCGGGAACCGAATTGAGATCGACGGCGATATCGCGCACGTTCTCCACCAAGTCCTGGCCCGACTCCTGAGCGACGTCCCACTCGATCGTATGGTAGAGCTCACGTCGCGGATCGGGTGCATTGACCGCCGCGACGAGCTCGACGTTTGCGCCGGGATTGTCCGCGCGGAACTCGGTGATGACTCGCTGGAGCGATTCCTGTTCGCTGCCGACGGCCCACCACGTCGCCAACTTGAGAGGATCGTTATTGCCGCCGCTTCCTCCCACGCCGTCGTCCGGCGTGGCCGGCTCCGAACTATCTCCGCATGCCGCGGTGGATCCGAGCAAACAACCAGCCATCATTGAAACTAACAGATATCGATTCTTGCGCATTCAGGCCCCTCTTTCTCGTTGTAGGATTATCGAGTCTCTCGAGGACGACTCGTCGTGGGCCTCAAATCTCGTGGCGGCCCGGCCACGCTATTCGAGATTGACGATCGCCCGCTCGCGGATCGTCCATACCGTTGTCTTGCCACTGCGCCTTTGGCCGTTCGGTGCGAAGAGAAGCGGGCCCGTCACACCCGTATATTGAATCCCCCTGCCTACGCTGTTCCACTGAATCGCATCGGCGAGGCCGTTCCACTCCACCTGGACCCCCCCCGTCGCCGCGGTGTCGAAGAGCGCTGCTTCCAGCGAGCCACGATCAACGGTGCCATTCATCCTGAGCGCTCGATCGATCGACAGCAGCAAGAGCGCCGTTGCGTCGTACATGAAGTAGCTGTCTTCGAATGGAACGTCGTTGGTCCATGCATCGCCGTACGCCTGGATGAACGCGGGGCTGTCGACCAGGAAGACGTTCGGCGAGATCCCGATCGCCCCCTCGATCGCCGACGCAGGTGTGTTGATGATGAACACGTCCGACTTGACCCGCGGGGTCAAGAACCATTGGGGAACCGTATCTTGGGCGATCGCCACTTCGGTGATCAGACGGGCGGCAGGCAACGCGTTGAGCGCAACCACGAACCCGGAAACGCCTTGGTCCCGTGCAACCTCGATGGCTTGGACCGCGTCAGTCAGTGGATCAGTCGGTCCCAGCGGGACGTCCAGCGCGACTTCTCCTCCCAGATCGATAAACTCGGCGCTGAAAACGCTCGCGAGCCGCTCGTGATAGACGTCTGGGGCCCGGACGATTCCCACCCGTGAGATTCCCCTTTCGTAAACGGCTTTCGCGAGGTTCTCACTGAGAAGTTCGTGGCTTGGAGCGAGCCGGAACCACGGCATGGGTTCCACCGCGTCCGCGTCGCCATTGGTTGCGATCGGCGAAATCAAGGGGACACCGGCCTCCTCGAGCGGAGTTGCCGCTGCGCTCACCAGCTCGTCCCCAGCAGGTCCGATCACGGCAACCACTCCTTGGGCGACGAACTCGCGAGCGACTTCGGCGGCACGCTCGGGATCACCCTGCGAATCGCCAAACACGCACTGGATCTCCGTTTCTCCCGGGCGAGCGGCTCGCACGGAGCGAGCGGCCAAAAGGCCAGCGCGTTCGAGGTTAAAGCCGGTCGCCGACGCATCCCCGGTGTAGTCGAGAATCACGCCTACGCGGATCGCTTCAGATTCCGGGGATGAACACGCGGTCGCCATCAACAGCGCGGCCATCGCGATGCTAACGCATCGTTTCGTCCCCAAATGAATCATTCCAGAGGAAGAGAACGGCTCTCCGCCGCCGGACAAAAACAGAAATTGATCGTTGGGCGCTGTGGAAAACGGCTCTCGGCGCTAGCGATGTGTTCCCACAATGGATTTCATGAGCTCCTCCAATACTCGAGCAGTCCCCGAACGATAAGAAGAGCGCGCAAGACGACGAACTCGCTGGGAAAAGTGCTCGAGTGCGTGGCCGCGCGTGAGCACGGGCGACCGCCCGCCTCTGCTCAGCGACCACCCCTTCGTCTCATAGGCGTAATGCATCCCGCGCAAGATCAACGGCGCCGAATCCTCGGCGCCAGATCGATGTGGCTCGCGGCGCTCTTGCCGCCCGTGACCGAGCGCTGCAGAAGGCGGCCCGGGCACGATCAACGGCACCCACGTCGTCTCGTGGCGCAAGTTTTCGTGCCCGCCCACGAAGCTGCAGCTCCGGCCTGCTTCAGTCTGGCTTACGTACTGCCGGAAGCTCCGGCAGGTATTCCGCGGGCAGGAGCTCGGAGCCCGTGGCTTTCCACTCCGCGCAGTCGAAAACCAACGTCGCTTCTACCACGCCCTGCACTTGGTCTGCTTCAGGGAGCAGAATGGTCCGGCCGCAATTGACCCGAATGGGTGTGACGACCAAGCGCTGGTAGTTGTCCGTCGCAGCGCCCATCGACTCCCAGCACCACCGCGCGAAACTCTCCGTTCGGCACTCCACTTCGCGAATATTGATGCCCGCAAACTGCGCCAAACGATGGAGGTCGTCGTTGACGAGCTCCGTGGTGCTCGGGCCCCAGTTTGGGTCCACCGGCTCGGCGCGATGTTGCTGAATCGTTTCCGCGTGCCTCTGGTGGTAGCTCTCCGCAGTGGGCATCTCTTGCATCTCCTGCGGTGGTGCTGCCGGCTCCTCCAGGCGTTGCACGCGCGCTTCAATGTCGCCCAACTTGTCGGCGACTCGTTGCGCGAGCTTGTTCGTTTCAATGGCATGGGCCGGCTTGGCTGCGCCGCGAGCTTGCGGCTCGGGCTTCTGCGCTAAGCGTGCGCCAGGGGCCGTGCTCGCTTCTGCGCCTTTACCTAGCCAGTGCGTGGTGAATCCGCCCACCACGACGCCCAAGACTGAGGCGACGATGATCCACAGCGCTTTGCGAAACCCTGAGGAGCTAAA
>JAYWEH010000712.1:0-16341 GCA_043780025.1 Deltaproteobacteria bacterium | reverse complement strand
GGATCAGCGCGAACCCGCCAAAGGCCAATAGGAGGCCCAGACCGAGGCGCGCGCTGGCGCTGGCAATCAGTGTGCGTACAGCCACGAGCAAGGGCTGAACTGTACCACCCGGGCCCCGCCGCGCTCGCGGCCCGACACCGAAAAGAAGCTAGGCGCCCGCCCCGGAGACACCGCACCGAAACAAAAGGCCGTCAGTCGGCGGCGTCGAGCCCCGCATCGGCCGACGGCGATGCGCCGGCGTCCGCGCCATTCGAGATGGCAGGCGTCTCGGGGGGGGCCGAAGTCGGCGGGTCGCTCGGGTCATCGGGACCCAGGACATCGCCGTCGAACCATGGCGGCGACGGGGGCGTTGGCGCGCCCTCGTTACTGCTCCCAGGCACCGCTGGGGGGTCCCCTCCGACGACATTCCCCCTGGACGGAAACTCTTCAGGCTTGGGGTTCAGACACGCCGAGCATGCGAACAGCAGCCAGGCACGGGCGGGTATGCGAGGGCGCTTCAAGGTCCAACGTCCGCGTCTCGAACAGGCGCTGGCCCTGCGTCAGGCGGGCCGGCGTCGGCACCGGTGGGGTCGCCCTCGGTAGGTACCGGGTCGATATCCTCTCCGGGGCGGGCTCCCGGCAGCTCCGGGTCGTTACCGTTATCCAATTCGTTGGGAGCCTCAGAAGGGGGCGGGGGTTCGCAACCAGCCAGATACGGGTTGACCTCGCACGACTCTCGCTCGACGGTGACCGGCCCTTGGTTCGACGGAAATTCGTCCGGCACCGGGTTGAGACACGCCGGAACGCCGAGTCCGAGACATAGAAGAGCCGAGCGAATGGCACACTTTGGCACCCACCACGACTCGCGCGCCTTGGAGGAGTCAGTCGGTGGCACCGCTATCCTCTACTCCGGCATCGAGCGGGCCCGCGTCCGCATCGGGGGGCGGCCCGCCCGCGTCACCCGACTCACTGGGGACCGCGCCACTTCCTCCTGAAGCGTTGCCGGAGCCCGAGCCTCCTCCCGCGCTCAGGTCGGGATTGCCAGCGCCGCCGGCATTTCCTGCGCCCGCGCTACCAACTGAATCCGAGCCCCCATTCGCGGAAGGACCGTCGAGCGAAGAAGGATCGACGTCCGGCCGCGGATTGAGGCAGGCGAATGCCGTGCAAGCCAACAGGCTGCACAGACCGGCCAAAGCAGATAACCCGCGCGCTGAACGAGATCCCATCATGGACGTGCCCCATTCCATCTAGCAAGACTCTTGCCACTGAGCCAGCGGTGGCCGGCTATGAGCCACATGTGTGCCATGATCCGGCACATCGCGGCACGAGCAGCAGTCAGCGCGGCGCACTCAGAGGTGCGTCCACGACGGAATCCCGAGCTTCGTCAGCAGCAGCCAGCGCCGCCAAGCTCCGCACCAGTTCTCCCTCTCCTTCGAGCTCAGTCGCACACGCTTCGAGCTCCGAAATCAAGCGCCGCAGGGCCCGCGCCACTTCGTCGCGATTGCTCGATAACACGTCGGCCCACATCGGCACAGGGCCACCGGCGCCGCGCATCAGCCGTTCGAATGCGGGGCCGCGCGCCACGAGTGCCTGCTCGTTCGCGGCCAGCACCGTAAACACGCTGCTGACGATGCGCGGAGCGTGGCTCGTCCAGGCCACCGCGCGATCGTGTTCGAAGGCGCTCATGCGTAGCGGGTTCGCCCCGACGGCCCTCACCATGCGTTCGACTCGATCCAGTGCTTCTGGCTCTGCCCGGTCCGAACACAGTAACCACGGGCGACCCACAAACAACGCCGCGTTCGGCGCTGCCCGCACGCGGCCCGCGCCCGCCATGGGATGGCCCGGCACGAACCGAGCCGCGTCGGGATGAGCGTCGGCCGCGGCAGCGATCTCGCGCTTTGTGGAACCGCAATCGGTGACCACCGCAGCGTGACCCAGAGCGCGCGCCAACCAGAGCGGAATTTCGCTCACCGGCGTGGCCAGGACGATCAAGCTCGCGCTGTCGAGAGCCCGCTCGACGGCTGGTGCATCCGTTGCGGCAACGTAATCGTGGACCAGATCCGCGCTCGGTCGCGCAGTGACCGGAGCACGATCGATGCCCACGAGCTGAACGTGCGGCGCCCGCTGGCGCAGCGCCAGCGCCAGGGATCCGCCAATCAGCCCCAGGCCCACGATGCAGATCCGAGAGGCTTCGATCGAAGCTGAATCGCCCGCATCGGGCGTGCCCGCCATCGCTTCAGCTCCCTGCCTTCATGTGCCGATTTGCCTGCACGCGAGCCGTCCGATTCGCGCCCGCGACCCTAGCCGGATTTTGGCGGCGACGCAGGCCCGATCGGCCTGGCTCAGGCGCTGCCGATAGAAAACAGGTCGGCGCGGTCGAGACAAGGCGCGCCTGCTCCGACGGGACTCGCGAAGGCGGCTTCCAGCTCGGCGATGGCGCGGCTCACTTCATCGGCGGCGGGCAGCGGCGACCGCGTGACGGCCCGCGTGGCGAGCCCGCGGCGTCGCCGCACGGGGCGGGACAAGCGCTCGGCGCTATTGGGTTCGGGCACGAAACGGCTCGGCTCGACCCGGCTGACTTCGAAGCGGCTCGGCTCGGCGTGGCTGACTGGGACGCAGCTCGGCTCGACCCGGCTAACTTCGGCGTCGTTCGGCTCGACCCGGCTGACTTCGGCGTCGCTGCCGACGCTGAGACACAACGCGATGTCGACGCGCAGGCCGCGAGCCACGCGGCGGCGTAGCACGGGATCGGCGATCACCCGGCAAGGCATGGGTATCAACGGGAGCGCGGGCAACGCGGCCAAGGGTGCTTTCGGCGGCGTTGGCGCGGCGCGGACGGGGGACGGGACGAACGGTTCAAAAATGAACGCCGGGGGTGGGGGGACGTTCTCTACGCGGTGCGGCAGGACCACCCGGTCGAGATCCAATAGCAGCGGACCCGTCAGTCGAAATGCCGAGTGCTTCTTCCCAGCAAGAACGCCGTCCGCTGCCTTGTCAGGCACGGGACGGGTCCGGCTCGGCGGCGCAGGCAAAGCCAGGCGGGGCCCCTCCAGGCCGGTGTACCGCAACACCGCGCGGGCGGCCCCGCGCGTCGCTGAACAGACCCAGCGAGCCCCTCGGTGGAGCTCTGGGTTGTCGTTGGGGAACTCAGCGGCGCCAGGTAGGTGCATGGACCACATGGCGGAAGGGTAAAGGTAGGCCGCTGCCGCGGCCAAGAATCAGGCGCGTCGGCCCCGACGCCCGCCGCCCCGGGGAGCTTTCGGCGGTTCGGTGGTGGGCTGGGCCCGGCCGGAACCGCGACGGCTCGGCGGTTCGCTGGGCTGGGCCCGGTCGGAGCCGCGCCCGCGCTGCGCCGGACGTCCGCGCGGCGCAGGCGGCTTGGAGGGCACGGCCTTCTTGCTCGCGGCCCGGCGCTCCGGCTCACGCTGAGGGCGCTCGGAGCGACCTCTGCGCCCCCGCGGGGGCGCCTCCACCGGCTCGCCCGTGGCGGCGGCTTGCTCCGTCGCGACCGAGAGCAATTGCTCCGGCGGGATGCGCCGCCCGGAGATGGTTCGGCGCACCAGGGCCACGTCCTCGATCACGATCGTGATGCGATCACCGAGCGCGATGCGATCGCCCGAGCGCGAGCCGCGCACCATCAAGCCATCGTCGCTCAGCTCGTAGCGGTCGGGCCCCATCGACTCGAAGCGCACGAGCACGTCCACGAATGGATCGTCGAGCACCGCGTACAGGCCGCTGCCCGAGAAACCGCTGACGCGACCTTCATAGACCTGCCCCACTGCATCTCGCATCAACAAGCAGCGGTACACGTCCACGACCTCGCGCTCCGCTTGCATCACCACGCGTTCCACCTCGCTCGCGCGCGTCGCGCGCGCGCTCAAGGCTGCGATGGCGTCGGGCGAATTCTGCGCGGTGCCGCCGCGCAAGAGCCCCTTGGCCAGGCGGTGCACGAGCAGATCCGGATAGCGCCGGATCGGTGAGGTGAAATGCAGATAGCCTTCCGAGGCCAGGCCGAAGTGGCCAATGTTGTTGATGTCGTATTGAGCCATCTTGAGCGAGCGCAACAAAAGCCCCTCGAGCACGATGCGCGACGGATGCTCGGAGATGCGCTTCAACCAGCGCGCCACGCCGAGCGGGCTATCCAACGTGTCCTCGTCAAAAGGCACCCCGAGCCGCTTCGCCGCCAGAGCCAGCTGTTCCAAGCGTTCCGGATCGGGTGGCGCGTGCACACGATAGACGGCCGGGCTGCGCCGTCCGATCAGCCAGCGGGCAACGCGCTCGTTGGCGAGCAACATCATCTCTTCCACGAGTTGATACGCGCCCGTGATGCCCGGATTTTTGGCGCGACGCGTGACGTTCGTGGGGTGGCCGGTGCTCGGATCGAGCTCGACCTTCGGCTCCGGCAAGTCGAGATCGAGAGCGCCCCGTCGCAACCGCGAGCGGCGCATCTTTTGAGCCAGGTCGCGCAGCACGCGCAGCTCCTTCAGATACGCGAGCGCCTGGGGATTTTTGGGTTCACCCTCGATGAAGCCGAGGGCGCAGGCGGCGTCCTCGTAGGTGATCAGCGCGGCCACTTTGACCAGCGCCTCGACCAGCCGAAACCGCTGCACGTTGCCGGATTTGTCGAGATCGACGACCGCGCACAGGCTGTAACGGTCCACCCCCGGCAGGAGCGAACACTGCTCCGAAGCCAACACGGCGGGCAACATCGGCACGGCCCGGTCCGGCAAATACGTCGTGAAACAGCGCTCGCTCGCGTCCACGTCCAGCGCGCTGCCCGGCAGAACGTATTCGCTGACGTCCGCGATGGCGACGTACGCGCGATACCCTTCCGCGCGGCGCTCCACGTACACAGCGTCATCGTGATCGCGCGCGTCCACCGGATCGATGGTGAGCAGCGGCACGTCACGCAGATCGCGACGGCCCGCCGCCGTGAACGGCGTGAGCTCGGCGATGCGCGCACGCGCCGCGCGCTCGGCAGCGGGATCGCGTTCTTCGGAAATGTTGTCGCGCGCCAGGATCTTCGCCACCTCGGTGCGCGCGTCACCGGGCGCGCCGAACACCTCGAGCAGCTCGCCCTCGGGGTTCTCGTTAGCTGATTCGGGGAAGCGCGTGATGTTCACCACCGCAGCCATGCCGTCCGAGCCGCCGGGGCCACGCCCGGTGATCACGATCGGACCGCGGATCCGTTCGTCATCGGGCTCGAGCCACGCGCTCTTCTTGCGCCGGTGCAAGACCCCGGTGACGCGCGGATTACGCCGGCTCACGATGCCCTCGACGCGGCCTTCCAGCCCGCGCGACGTGTTGGCTACGACGACGATCCGCACGGTGTCCCCGTGCAGCGCCGCGCCGATGCCGGGCGGCGGCACAAACACGTCTTTTTGGCCCGCGCTGTTGACGAACGCAAAGCCGCGCGGGTGGACGCTCAAGACACCCTCCCAGCCACCCAGGCCCCGCCCCTGTACCCCCCGGTAGCGCTGGCCCGGCAACGCCGTGAGCGCGCCTTCGAGCACCAGTTGTTCCAGCATGTCTCGCAGGCGCGGCCGCTGTTTTGTGTTCAGGCCGAGCCTGGCCGCGAACTCGGCGACGTGGAGCGCGCGCGGTTCTTCAGCCGCGCACTGCAGGATTTCTTCGCGACCTGGCAAGGAGCCGGCCCGAGCAACTGAACGCACCATGGCGGGGTCATACCTCAAAACGCCAAAGGGCTGATATTTCGTTGTCGACCCGTCGAAGGCCCCGGCTAGATTCTCGCCATGCGCCCATCGTCATGGCTATTTCTCACGCGCACGTCGATCTGTGTCGCGCTTGCCGCGAGCGCCGCGCTGTACGTCCATTACCTCGACCCCGCTGACTCGGGCTTCTGCGGGTTGCAGTCGGGCTGCGAAGCCGCGCGCAGGAGTGGGTTCAGCTATTTCCTCGGCAGTCGTTTCGTGTCGCTACCATTGTTTGCCCTGGTGGCATTCGGCGCGCTCTTGGCGGCGAGCCTGCGCTGCGAAGCGCCCAGCCCAGCACCGGCGAACCCCGGGGGCGGCTGGTCGAGCTTGTGGCACCGACCCGCGCTCGCGCTGTTCGCCGCCAGTGGCCTGGGCGCGGCAGGCGCGCTGATCCTGATCGCGTATCAGGCGTTCGTGCTCGGCGCCTATTGCTGGCTGTGCCTGATCGTGGATGGGGCCGCGATTTTTGCGGCAATTGCCGCGTTTTTTCTGGCCCGCGGCGCCCGAAGTCCGGGCCCCGTCCAGACCCCGTTCACGCCGGGCGCCTGGCTTGGACTCGGCGCGCTCGCCGTAGTGGCGCCGCTCGGTTGGAGCTGGGTCAAGCCGGCTCCGCCGCTGCCACCCGCTATCGAGGCGCTGTACGAGCCGGGCAAGCTCAACGTGGTGGAGTTCGTGGATTTCGAATGCCCCCACTGCCGCCGGCTGCACAGCACGCTCAGCCCGATGCTCGCCGAATACGGTGAGCGGGTGCACTTCGTGCGCCAGCACCGGCCATTGCCGCAACATGAACATGCGCAACACGCCGCACGCGCTGCCATCTGCGCCGATGCCCAGGGCCAGGGCGAAGCCATGGCCAACCTGCTGTTTTCGATCGAGCTCAGCCCCGAGAGCATCACCAAGAGCGCCGAAGCACTTCGGCTCGACCCACTGCGCTTCGACACCTGCATGAACAGCGACGCGCCAATGACCACGCTCGCTGAACACGCCGCGCGGCTACCCGACGAAGAGCTCGAAGGGTTGCCGACCACCTACGTCGGCGCCAAGCGCCTTTTGGGCGTGCCGAGCGGAGCCGCGCTGCGCGACGCGTTCGAGCGCGCCGGCGGCGAAGCGCCGTTCGCGCCCTCCGGGCCGCTGTTCGTGCTAGCCATTTTAGCGCTGGCCTCGTTGATCGGCGTGTTCGGACGCCGCAGCGCACCACGAGTGGCCACTGAGCCGGGATAGCACCCTCGGCGGCGTGTGGTAAGCTGGCGAATGTCACAGCGAAAAGCCAATCCCCTGTCGCTGGAGGCGGTGCGCGGGGGTGCCTCGACAGCAACACAAACATCCGGATCGTCCGGAGGGACCGGGACGGTTCCCCTGTCTGTCTTCAAGTCCTTACCGAAGGCGGACTTGCACGTTCACCTCGACGGCTCCTTACGCCCTGAGACGATCCTGGATCTCGCTCAACAAGACGGCATCGATCTCGGTGCTTCTGACGTCGAGGGCGTACGCCGTCTGATCGGCTGCGGCTCGAGCTTCGGCTCGCTCGTTGAATACCTGCGCGGCTTCGACGTCACGCTCAGCGTGATGCAGACGGAGCACTCGCTCGAACGCATCGCGTTCGAGCTCGCGGAGGACGCGCACCGCGAGAACGTCCACTACATGGAAGTCCGCTACGCGCCGATGCTGCACACGCGCCAGGGCCTCAAGCTCACCAAGGTCGTGGAAGCAGTGCTCCTCGGACTGCGCCGGGCGCGCAGCTCGTATGGCATCAAAGCCAACGTGATCATCTGCGGTATCCGCAACATCTCGGCGGAGTCGTCCTACGGCATGGCCGAGCTCGCCGTGGCGTACAAGAACCGCGGCGTGGTCGGATTTGATCTAGCCGGCGCGGAAGCGGACTACCCGCCCAAGGCGCATCGTGCGGCGTTCGATCTGGTGCGCGCCAACAACATCAATTGCACGATACACGCGGGCGAAGCCTATGGCCCCGAATCCATCGCGCAGGCCATTCACATCTGCGGCGCCCACCGCATCGGCCACGGCTGCCGCCTGGGCGAAAACGGCGACCTCTTGCGCTATGTGAACGATCACCGCATCCCGCTCGAGTGTTGCCCTTCGAGCAACGTGCAAACCGGAGCCGTGCGCAGCCTGCGCAATCACCCGCTCAAGCGCTACTTCGATCTCGGGCTGCGCGTGACCATCAACACGGACAACCGGTTGATCACCGACACCTGCGTGTCCAAGGAGCTGTGGCTCGCGCACACCGAGATGGAAGTGCCATTCAGCGACATCAAGGCGATGGTGCTCGCCGGCTTCAAGTCGAGCTTCCTGCCGTTTCACGAGAAGCAGGCGCTGCTGCGTCAGGTCTCCGCCGAGCTCGAGCAATACGACGACAATGGCCAGCGCATGACGCCGGCTGCCCCGGCATCCGAGCGCGAGAGCGACGAGCGCTCGCGCACGATCGAGCTGCGCGCCGCCGACGCGAGCTGACGTTCCCGAGCACTCCGCTGATTCAGGCTCGGCGGCGGCGCCTGCTCGCGGGGCCTGACTTCAACTTGCGTGCATGCATAATTTTGCATACAATGCATGCATGACGTCGAAGGCATCCGGCTGCCAGTACACCATTCGCAATGTGCCCAAACAGGTCGACCAGGCGCTGCGTCGTCGCGCCAAGGCGTCGGGTAAGAGCATTAATCAGGTCGCGGTAGAAGCGTTGATCGAAGGCTCCGGCGAGCGAAGCCGAGTTTACGCCGATCTCGATTTCCTGGTGGGCTCTCTGAGCAATTCGGAGGCCAAGGCCATGGATCGCGAGATCGCTGAGCAACGGGGAATCGACGAGAAGCTCTGGCGATGAAGCTTGCCGTTGACTCGAACCGCTACACGGATTTCTGCGCGGGCGATGAAAAGGCCGTGCAGATCATCCGGTCGGCGGAGGAGATCCATATGCCACTCATCGTGCTCGCCGAATTGCGCGCGGGCTTCGCGAACGGCAACCGGCGCGCAGCCAATGAGAGTCTGCTGACGCGGTTCCTCAATGCGGCGCGCACCCGGGTGGTCGTGCCAGACGAGCAAACGACTCATTTCTACGCCGATCTCTACCTTTCCCTGCGCAAGCAGGGTCGCCCCATCCCGACGAATGATCTCTGGATCGCGGCACTGGTCCTGCAGCATGATCTGGTGCTGTTCGATCGAGACGCACATTTTGACCAAGTGCCGCGCTTGGCGCGGGTTTGACTGGAGAAGGCGAAGTAACGGTCGGGAAGCGCTGCGGCACAATTTAAAGTTAGACTTTGAAGCGGCACCCGCGGCGATTTATGCAGTCATTACAGCCATGATCGGCGAGCTCTGGTTCCTGAGGTGGCTGCGGCCGCGCTGAAATTGCGCCATCGTGCTGCTCGGACCTCGGCAGTCCGGCAAGACCACGCTGGCGCGCAGCCTGTTTCCGGACTTTCGTTACCTCTCGCTCGAAGACCCGGATTTGCGACAGCGAGCGCTGTCCGATCCCAGAGGGCTCCTGGGTGAGTCGAACGAGTCACTCATCCTCGACGAAGTGCAAAGGGCACCGGACTTGCTGTCCTACCTGCAAGCAATGCTGGACGACCCGCTCTCGGAACGGCGCTTCATCCTGACCGGTTCACAGAACCTACTCTTGGCAGAGAAGGTCTCGCAGACCCTGGCAGGCAGGACCCGGATCTTTTCGTTCCTACCCCTGTCTCAACGCGAACTCGTATCGAATGGAGTATGCCTGGAAGACCGCTTGTATCGCGGTGGCCACCCGCGCCTCTATGATCAAGGGCTCGATCCCACAGAATGGCTGGCTCAATATTCTGCCACCTACGTCGAACGTGACGTGCGCTCGCTCTCGGCGATCACCAATCTGGAAGCCTCTTGTGTTACCTGCTGCGCATCACCACGCCAGAGCAGATTTTTTCTCATCCGCTGCCGGGCGCCATCTTTGAAAATTGGGTGGTCACCGAACGCATCAAGGCGTTCTCAAACGCGGGCCAGGAGGCGCCCCTTTACTTCTGGCGAGACACCAAGGGCCATGAAGTCGACCTGGTCATTGACCGAGGGACCCTGCTCGAACCGATCGAGATCAAGTCCGCTACAGGCGGATGTCGGTGCGGATCGGTGCTTCGGCGAGCAACGCTTCGTCCAGCTCGGCGATGGCTTTGGCCACACCGCGCGACGGCTTTTCGGGTAAGCGCACCAGAAATCGCACGTACAGGTCCCCCACCTGCTCCTTGCGCTGCACGCCCTTGCCGCGCAAGCGCGTGAGCTGCCCGCTCTGAGTGCCCTTCGGCACCTTCAGCGTGACCTCGCCATCCGGTGTCGGAACACTCACCTTCGCGCCATCGAACGCCTCACCGGGGGTGATCGGCAAGTCGAGCTTCAGATCGAGACCCTCGCGTTCGAAATGCGGGTGGCGCTGGACGCGCACGGTGATCAACAAATCACCCGACGGCCCGCCCGCTTGGCTCGGCATGCCATGGCCCGCCACGCGCACTTTGTCTCCGTCACCCGCGCCCGGCGGGATCCGGACCTGGATCTCGCCAGTACCGTTGAGGTTGACGAGCACCATCGTGCCCCGAATCGCAGACAACAAGTCCACCGTGACTTCGCTCGCCACGTCACCCCCTTTCGCCGATCTGCCCTGACCGGTGCGCGACCCCGGGCGCCCAGGGCGGGACTGCCCCCCGCCCCGAAACATGTCCCCGAACAGGTCCCCGATATTGCCGTTGCCCAGGATGTCTTCGAAGCTGAAGCCCCCGCCACCTCGACCGCCACCCCCTAAAGGGGAACGGCGCGAATAGGCGCGCGCCGCGTCGGCACTGAAGCCCTCACGCAGGGAGACCTCACCGAACTCGTCGTAGAGCGCCCGCTTTTCCGCGTCCCCGAGCACTTGATTGGCGCGGTTGACCGCCTTGAAACGCTCCTCCGCGGACTTGTTATCCGGGTTGCGGTCGGGGTGAAACTGGGCTGCTAACTTGCGGTAAGCTTTCTTGATTTCGTCCTGAGACGCGCCTCGGGCCACGCCGAGGTCTTTGTACAAATCAGTCGCCATGAGGATGCCTCGACGCCGAGCGCAATGGCGCAATCTAAGGGCAGTGCCCTAGACAATCAAGGCGCCGGCCGAAAGTCCCAGCGCCACGCCGCGCGTCCCGACACTCGGCGGCGCGCGGAGACCCAATCCCTCAGCGTAGATGCCGCTAGCGCGGCCTCGATCCCCGGGTAGTGTTGGTGCCGCGGTTGCCGAGCTGCCGCTCCCCCGAGACTTGATGATAAGGCGAGATGAGCAGTATTGATCCCGGGCGCTGGGCGGCGGTGTTTTACGCGGGGGTGAGCCTTGGGTGCGTCATCGACAGTCGCGACGTCGGCTTCACGGGGGGAGAGAATGCCGGCGGCACTGCTACCGGCGACACCAATACCGGGGGGACTCTCGGCGTGGTACCCGAAAGCGGCGGCGCCGGTGGCAACGCGCCGAACGGCACCGGCGGCACAGCGGCGGGCAATGTCGGTGAGCCCGGTGGTGGTGGCGGCGGCGCCGGCGTCGACGGCAGCGGGGCCGTGGGCAACGGTGGAGCCGCGGGTAACGAAGCCGCGCTGGGAGGCAGCGCCGGGACGGGCTCGGTCGTGCTCGAAAACCCGCTCCTGGTGGCGCCCCAAGACGGCTTCGTGCTGGCGAGCACGAACAGCCTCGGCATCGAGGGAGCGTTCTACACGGCCAGCGACGCTCCGCCGGGCAGCTCGACGATTCTACCCCAGAGCTTCGCTCAGTCCGGACCCGACATCTGCGTGAGCGGCACCGCGAGCCAGGTCGCCGATGACGGCAATGGCATGTTCAACTACGCGAGGGATTGGGGAGTCCTGGTCAGTCTCAACCTATCGCAAGTCGCGGGCTCGAGTACGCCGGGCCCGTGGTCACGCGACACCGAGGCCGGCAGCGTGAGCGGATTCAGCTTCACCTTGACCGGCCCCGTCATCCCGAGCTCGCTGGCCTTCTCGGCGTGGCCATTCGGGGTAGTGCTCGGCAACCACTGCATTCAGATGGGGCCTCAAACCACGGGAGCTTCAGTCATTGTCCCGTTCGCGGAGCTGGCGCTCGATTGTTACGCGCCGGGCGGCGGCGCATTGCCAGCGGACGCGGCGCTCGCGCGGTTGCAGTGGTCGATTCAGACCAACACCAATGCTCCCGTGCCCTTCGACTTCTGCATCGAAGATCTGGCCGCGATCGTCGTGCAGTGAGTGGCTCGGTGCTCCGAAACCGCGGTGTGCTCAGAGCCACAGCGCTCAGAAGCACCCGCTGAGAGCGGCACCACCCGGACTGAGCGACAGCGCGAGGCCGACCTCGCCCTCACGCGCGGCGCCGGGGTCGATGATCAGGATCGCCGCGCCGCCCGCGCCGAGCGCGGCACCCGCGATCAGGGTCACGAGGTTCAGGGTGCGAAGAGTGTCGTAGCTGCCGAGGTCCGCTTCCGGCGTGCAGCTTTCTTCCGTGCACAGGCCGCTATCGTTCAGGGTGTCGTAGCGGTCCCGCGCGAGGCCGTAGGTCACGGCGCTGGTCACCAGAGCGGCGCCCCCAACGGCGACGCCAATCCACCCCGCGGTTCGCCAGGCCGTTCGAGAATCGCCTGGCACGGCTGCGCCGGAGTCCGCCGCCATGACTGGCTCAGTCAGCGACGGCGCCGGCGTCTCACCCGCATCCTCGGGCGGAGTAGCCACGCTGGCCGCCGGAGCCGTAAAGCGCAGCACCACCTCGTCGGCGCGCCCCTCGCTCGAAGTGACGGCGACCTCCGAGCGATCGCCGCCGCGGATCGCCGCGATGACGTGACGCCCGGGGTTGACTCGTTGCGGCTCGGTCGCGTGCGCCGCCGCCAGCCGCACGTCGTCAATGCTGATCAACACGTCCGCCGCGGCCGCCCCCACGATCCGGATCGACAAGCGGGGAACTCGGCCCTGGATCTCGCCCAGCTCGAGCTGGGCCGTGGCCAGAGCTTCGTGTTGCGCCGCGGGTTCAGCGGGGGCGACGGCGAGCCCACTCACCGCTCGATAGCGCTGCTCGGCTTCGACGAGTTTGCCCAATTTGCCTAGCGCCCGCGCCGACCACAAGCCCAGGGAGGGGACCGGCAAGACCGCGAAGGCCTGCTCGAGTTGCTCACTGGCGAGCACGTAGTCCCGAGCTGCATAGGCGCGCATGCCCGAGTAGCCGAGCTCGCGGGCCCGTTCCCGACTGGCTTCGTCGGCTAATGGCGCGCCGAACGCGAGAGCGGGCGCGAGCAGGACCCAGGCCGGGAGGATCGACGCCAGCAGTGTTCCAAACCAGCTCGTGACGCGGGCCGTCGTTGGACAGGTCATTCGGAACGCATCTTCGCCAAGCCCCATTCTGTGTACCATCCCGAAATTCCAATTGCGCGGCTTACTGGCCGAGATGGCGTGACCTGGCCCTGACAGGTTACGCTCGGCCCCCAATGCTGCCCCGTGAGCCCGGCCAACTCCTGGGCGAAAAGTACCGGCTGATCCGCTTGCTGGGCCAAGGCGGCATGGGTTCGGTCTGGCATGCCCAACATCTGGTCTTGAACGCGCCCGTGGCGCTAAAGTTTATCGAGTCCGAGCGGCTCGACAAGGCGGCGCAGCAGCGCTTCCTCGGTGAAGCGCGCATGGCCGCGGCGCTGCGCAGCCCACACGTCGTGCAGATCCTCGACTACGGCGTGGACGACGGCACGCCGCACATCGCGATGGAGCTGCTCGACGGCGAGTCGCTAGCGGCACGTCTCGAACGCCTGGGGCGGCTCAGCCCTCGCGACACCGCGCGCGTGATGCAACAGGTCGTGCGGGCGATCGGGCGCGCTCACGACGCGGGCATCGTGCACCGGGATCTGAAGCCGGAGAACGTCTTCATCGTGAAGAACGACGATGACGAGCTGGTCAAGGTGCTCGACTTCGGCATCGCCAAAGCGGACAAGCTGTTTCTCGGTGAGACGGCGGCGGTCTCGACACGCACCGGGCAACTGCTCGGCACGCCGTATTACATGAGTCCGGAGCAGGTCGCGGCGACGAGCCCGGTCGACCACCGCACGGACATCTGGGCGCTCGGTGTGCTCGTGTTCGAGTGCCTGACGGGTGAGCTGCCGTTTGCGGGCGACAGTGTCGGCCGTCTGGTGCTCTCCATCTGTTCGCGACCGCTGCCAGTACCGTCGGAAGTGAGCGCCGTGCCGCCGGGTTTCGACGCCTGGTTCGCGCGCGCCTGCGCGCGCAACCCCGACGAACGATTCCAGTCCGCTCGTGAAGCGGCTGCAGCGCTGATGGTCCTGTGCGAGGCAACCGATCGTGTCTCCGCCGATCCAGGGCCCATGCACGCGGGTGCGGTGCAGCAGCCCCCGGCAGCGAGCGGGCGCGCCGACGCACTGGCCATGACGACGGGGCAGTCCACCAACTCCGAGTTGCTCTCGAGATCGCCGCGCCAGACGCGGCGTCGTTCGTGGATTGCCGCCGCGAGCGCGCTAGGCCTCGGGGCGATTGTGGCGCTGGTCTGGCTGCGATCGAGGCCCGAAACCGGCATTACCGAAACGAGCGCCGCCGCACCGGAGACCCGACTAGGAGCGGCACTGGCACCGGGGCCGCGCGCGGACAGCGCGCCCGTTATCCCGGAGCCCCAACGGACGCTCGGGGAGCCCAGCCCCGAACCGATCCCCCACGCAGCGACGCCAACCGCGGTCGGCAGCCGCGCGACGGGCGCCGCTGCTGCGCTCGAACCGCGCGCCAGGCCGGCGGTTCCACAGCGGGCCCCCGCTCGACCTGCTGCAACGCGAGTGAAGCCGCGCCCTGCGCGCGCGGCTTCAGAGCCCGGGCGTGTGCCCGAGGTGCCTCCGGCGGACCTGGACCTGGGCATCTGAAGCAGAATTTTTAGCTGTTGAGGCAGCGGGCACGTGCCCGGCCCGTGCCCGCGCGTTGCTGACGAGCACGCGGAGCTGAAGTTCCATTTTTAGGCTGCAAACCCGCAGTCCACCCCAGCTTCGGGCGCGCGTGAGGGACGCCACCACGATGGCATGGCCCGTGCTGAAGGGGGCTACGTGGCCACTTCGAGGCCCTGCGGGAGCGGCCAGGTCTGCGCGGGTGTCATCGGCTGCATTTCAGCCTGATCGACGGATTTTCGTTTGGGAGGTTAGTCAAATGTCTGGAAGCTTCGTTCGTCACGTCTCGTGTTGTTCCCTGATCACGCTCGCCACAGCTTGCTCGATCGATTCGCGCACCTTCGACGCCGAGGAACAGTTCGCGAACCACCTCGAATTCCTGGTCGCGGCGCCCGTCACGTCCGGCTCGTTGCCGGGAGGCAGTAGCAGTGGGCCAACATTGCTCCGGCCGGCTGCGGAAAAAACGCTGGTCGTCGCCCCAGGCAGTGATTTCACGTTCGAAGTGGCATGGCAGGGCGGAGTGATCGACGCCATCAACCTCGAGTGTGGAGGCCGGTACCACACACTCGTCGTCGGGGCATCGTCGGACGATCCGGCACCGCAACACGTCAGCGTCGAAGCGCACGTCGGCGCCGGCGTGTGTGACAACCTTTCCCCCACCTGCCACTCGATCGCGTACCGCGAGCAGTTGGTCGGATTCGGTGACGAGCACAGCCGGCCGCTGCGCAAACAATTGTGGCTGGATTGCGCTGACGAGGGCTGCGCCGATGCCGCCGCTTCAGCGCCGGTAACGCCGGAAGTCGGGACCGATGACGTCACCGCGTGCAGCGTCGGCGCCACCGAGTGCGCTTCATCCACCCGCCGGCGGCAGTGCAATGCCAGCGGTCGCTGGCAAGAGCTGGAGAGCTGCGACAGCGCCTGCGTTGAGGGCGTCTGCACCGGCGAATGTGCGCCCGGCGCTTCCTCGTGCACCTCGTCGACGCGGCATCGAGTTTGCTCGAGCGCAGGCTTCTGGTCCGAGCCGTTCGACTGCGCTGACCAGGCGTGCGTGGACGGTACGTGCGCGGGGGAATGCAAACCGGGCACCACGCAGTGCAGCGGCAACGACGTTCAGCTCTGCGGGGATGACGGGCGCTGGCAAGCCGCGATGGCTTGCGAGACGAGCTGTCAGGGCGGTTCCTGCCTGGGCGAATGCACGCCCGGCCTCGAACGCTGCCTGAACGAACGGGATCAACAGGTTTGCAGCGCGCTCGGCCAATGGTCAGCGCCGCGCGAGTGCGAGTTCGCGTGTGACACGGCGAGCGGCGCGTGCACGGGCGAGTGCAAACCCGGTGCGTCGCAGCGCTGCGATAGCCTGGAACCCGCGACGCGCGGCGTGTGCGCGACGCGCACGGTGCTGTGCGACAGCGACGGGCGCTGGCAACGCGACACCTGTGCGGCCCAAGGCGCGGCGGAGATCTGCGACGCCAATGAGCAAGACGAAGACTGCGACGGGCAGGTCAACGAGCTCGCCGCGTGCGCGCCGGGTTTCACCGCGATCTCGGCGGGGCTCAACTTTGCGTGCGGCATCGACAATCTCGGCGGCGTCGCCTGTTGGGGACTGAACTCGTTCGGTGAGATCGGGGACGGCAGCTTCGAGAGCCGGAGCCGCCCCGTGGCGGTCGCGGGCGTGTCGAACACCTCGAGTCTCGTCGCCGGGACGGCAGCCGCCTGTGCGGTGTCGAGCAATGGCGGCGCTCGCTGCTGGGGCAAAC
>JAYWEH010000711.1:0-6954 GCA_043780025.1 Deltaproteobacteria bacterium | reverse complement strand
TCGCCACTCCGGCGCGGCATTTTTCAGGCCGGTCCATCACCTTTGCCGATCGCGACGCCACCCTGTGGGCGGGTTGGGCTCTGATCGGCCCCAGCCATCGCGTGTTCTACAGCGGAGACACAGCGATGTTTCCGGGTTTCAGCGAGATCGGCGCACGCCTCGGCCCGTTCGACGCCACCTTGATCGAAGCCGGCGCGTACAGCGCGCTCTGGGCGGACGTCCACCTCGGGCCCGAACAAGCCGTGGAGGCGCATCAAAAAGTCCGCGGGCGCTTGATGATTCCCGTTCATTGGGGGCTCTTCGATCTGGCGCTGCACGGTTGGACGGAACCTGTCGAGCGAGTGCTCCGGGCCGCGCAAGAATCCGGGGTGGAGGTCCAGACCCCTCCGCCGGGAGGCACGGTCGTCGTGGGGGCAGCACAACCGCAGGTGGCGCGCTGGTGGCCCGATGTCCCGTGGCTCAGCGCCGAGGCAGCTCCGGTCGTCTCTTCAGGGCTGCTGCTGAGCGCCGCCCCGGGCGACGCTCCACGCGGGCGACTGGCGCGGCAAGCGCCCTGACTGCCCGAGCGGTCAGGGCTCGGGGTAGTGGCTGATCGCGATGCGGTGCCCTTCCGGATCGCGAGCGTAGGAGCTGAACGCACTGCGCGCTTCGATGGGACAGCCGCGAAGCGTGAGCTCGTGTTCGATTTCCGTGCGTTCGGCCTTCGACACGCCGAAGGCCAGCAAAAATGGACCAAAGCCCACCCCGTCGACGCGCGGCCCAGGAGCTGCGGTGCGTTCGATCATCAGAATCGTACCCGCGAGGTCGAGCCAGATCGATCGTAGCTCGCCCACCCCGTCGTGGTGCCGCGCTTGCTCCGCCAACCCGAAGACCTCCGCGTAGAAGCGTGCCAGGGCTTCCACGCCGAGAGCCCCCAGCGCGACATGGTGCAACACCCTCGCCATGGCGCGCTCTTAGCGCGGGCGGAGCGGGCCCGCCAGGGCGCCTCCTGTTTCGGTCCGGAACCGCCCAGCTCCCCCCACATGCCCCTCCCAAACTGGACGCGCGGCCTCGATGTAATCCACGCCATTGGCCGTACAAGGTCTGCGTGCAGCCCTCCAACTCGCACCGGACTCGCCCGCCCCTTCTGGGCGGGTTCGCGCTTCCGCTGCTCTGCCTCGCGGGTTGCCCCCAGCTGCTGGACGACGACTTCTCCAGCCTGCCCGCTCTGGCGATCAATCCGGACGCCGACGTCCTCACGAGTGTGGGGGGCGCCGCCGGCTCTGACACTGCGGGCTCGAGCGGCTCAGGTGAAGCCGGCGGCTCGGGCGGGTCCGGCTCGTTCGGCGCGGGAGGCTCGGCCGGCACTGGAGGCGATCCCGGTGACGCAGGAGCCGAAGTCGGGGGCTCGGGCAACGTCGACGCGACCGCCTCGCCTCCCGACGCGGGGCAGCCCGAGCCCGAGACCCCGCTCGGCTTCTTGATCGATCACCGCTACAGCTTTGCAGAGAGCGGCAGCTTCGTCGCGGATTCCGTGGGTGGAGCGGATGGCACGGCCTTCGGGGCCGTCGTCGCTCCGAACAGCGGCAAGATCGCGCTCTCCGGTACCGACCAATACGTCAACCTGCCCAACGGGCTCATCTCGGACTTCGACAGCGTCACCTTTGAAGCCTGGGTGAACTGGACCGCCAATCCCGCGCTCGCCGGCTCCAGCTGGCAAACGCTCTTCTCATTTGGCAGCAACGTGGACGGCGAAGACCAGCAAGGCGAAGAAGACGAAGCCACCACCTACGTGTATTTAACGCCTAAATCCGGCGACAGCGGCGAGATTCGCGGCGGTTTTACGCTGACCGGTTTCAACGCTGAGGTCTTTGCCGACGGCGACGTCGTCTTGCCGGCTTCCAGTAATGCCCAGATCGGCAGCCACGTCGCCTTGGTCGTGGACTCCGTGGCGGGGCGCGTCTCGATGTACCTGCAAGGCGAGCTCGTCCCCGCGGATCCGCCGGGGCTCGGCGCCATCGATCTTGCGGCGATCGACGACATCAACAACTGGATCGGACGCTCTCAATTCGCGGCTGATCCAGAGTTTCAGGGCGACATCCTGGAGTTTCGCATCTACGGCTCCGCGCTTTCCGCTGCCGAGATCGAGCTGAGCTTCGGCCTGGGGCCGGACGCTGCCCTTTGAACGCTAGGCGCCCGAAGCCGTCAGCGCCCTTGCTCGGCGAGCGCCTGATCAATGCAGCGTTCTAGCTGGTCATTGGTAAACGGCTTGAGCAGACAGGGGTGCGGCAGCTCCGACATCGAGCAGCCCAGTCGATCGGAGAAGATTCCGCCCGTCATCAGCACGAGCCGGCGAGCGTGCTCCGGCCCGAGCTCGCACAGCCGAGCGTAGAACACGAGGCCGTTCGTCTCCGGCATCATCAGATCGCAAAACACGATGTCGAAGTCGCGGCTCTGATACAGCGCCAGACCCTGATCGACGTTGCTGGCCGTCACGACTTCGTGTTCCGAAAGCGAGCGTCGCAAGCTCCGGAGCACGATCGGTTCATCGTCGACCACGAGCACACGGGCCCGACGTGGGGCAACGGCGCTACGCTGCTCTGCGCTCACACTCATACTCCCACCCTGCACTTCACGGCCTCAGCTCTCAGATCGACGCGCAGGAGCCAGGCTTGAGAAACTCCAACTTTGTTGTGGCAGCGGCAACCGGCTCCCGATCATGCCGCCCCGCGTGGAACGAATCCCAGCACGCGGGGCGAGCGCCTTACCGAAAATGGTTCACTCCTCCGCGACGGCTTCGGCGAAGACCGTGCGCCAGGCGTGACGCATTTCCTTCTTCACGAACGAGCGCACCTCGTCGAGCCTCACGTAGTAGGAGAAGTCTTCACAGAAGTCTCCGGTCCAGCTGAACACGCCGACGACCTCTTTTCGGCCCCGGTGTCCCACCCGCATCAACGCGGGCCCGCCCGAATCACCAAAGCAGGCATTGGCGTGGGGCGGAGAGCCGTCCACCTGCATCAGCTGTTCGCGAATGCGCCGGTTCGTGAGGCCCGGATGGGGATTGGGAGGCAGCGGCCTGCGTGGCGGCGTGCCCTCGAATACGGTCTTGCCGCTGCGCTTGATGAACGCGCCGGGCCCGCCCGCATTCGTCTCGTCCGACTCCTCGGCGCCATAGCCAACGATCTCCACACGATCACCGAGCTCATGTTTGCCCAGACGATCGAACGAGAGGGGCAGCGGATGGAACGGCAGATCGCGATCCACGTGGACCACGCCGACGTCTGAGTCCATCGTGGCGAGGTCAAAGTCCGGGTGCTGCCGCCACTCCAAGCCGAAGCGGAAGTTATTGGGCGGCACCGTCGGGTCGAACAACTGCGGGAAATCACCGCCGAAGTTGTTGCCCCAGTAGGCCAGAACCCCAGCTGCCTGATCGAGGCAGTGCCCCGCAGTCAAGATGGCGCGTGGCGCAAACACGGTACCGGAGCAGAGCGCCTGGCCGCCGTCGAGGCGACTGACGAGCAGGAGCATCACTTGATCGCGGTCCTCTTCGACTTCACCGCGGACGATCGCGCGAGACGTTGTATCGAATTGCTCTTCGTTATCGAGGGCGCTCGGGTCGAGACAGCCCATGCTCAGCAGTGACGTCGTTACCCAGAGCAAGCTTCGGTTCATTGGGGGGAGTTCCTTTCTCAGCGTATTCTTGCCAGGCCATAGGCCCGGAGCCGGGGGATGGCCCTCCTAGGGTCGGCAGAAATGCGCTGGAGTTTAGTAAAATCCGCCGAGCAGTTCGAATTCTGTGCTTGCTGAAGCGGTCGAATCGCCTCCAACGTAGGCGACGAACACACCTGGTTCCGCGGCGACTCTCAAATCCCGGCCGCAAAACTCGAGGTCTCGCGGCGACAGCTTGAAGGCGACGCGTGCCGAAGCACCGGGTTCGAGCGGGATGCGTTCGAAGCCTTTGAGCTCCCGCACGGGGCGCGTTACCGAGCCGACACGATCGCGCACGTAGAGCTGCGCCACCTCGACGCCGGCCCGCGCTCCCGTATTGGTGACCTTGGCGCTCACCTCGAAACGCGTGGCGAGGCCCCCACGCGCCGGCTCTACCCGGACTTCGCTGTATTCGAAGGTGGTATAGGACCGCCCGAATCCGAACGGGTAGCGCGGGCTCACGTCCACGTCGAGGTAGCTCGCGTCCATGTCCACGGGGTCGAGCGGCGTGCCGAGGGGAATGCCGCGAAAGGCCGAGCGTGGCGGGCGACCGGTGTTCTTGTAGTTGTAGTAGATGGGTACCTGTCCCACCGCGCGCGGGAACGACATGGGGAGCTTGCCCATCGGGGGCGCGTCACCGAACAGCACTTCCACGAGCGCGGGCCCGGCTTCGGTCCCGGGGTGCCACGCATAAAGAATGGCGCGGGCCCGCTCGCTTTCGGGGCCCAGGATCAGCGGCCGCCCCGCCATCACCACCAGAATCAAAGGTGTATTCGATTGGCCGAGCTGCTCGAGCAGCGCGCACTGCGCCCCCGGCAAGCCAAGAAACGCGCGGCTGCGGCACTCGCCACTGATGTTGGCGTCTTCACCCACCACGACGACGGCGACCTCCGCTTCGTTCACCGCTTCGAGCGCCGCTCTGAAGCCGCTGCGATCCTCCGAGCGTGCTGAGGGTAGCCCCCTTTCGTATCGGAGGCGGGTCGAAGGCGAGAGCCGCGCCTGGAGGGCCGCGAGCAACGTCACGCTGGCACTGCGGTCGCCGTCAAATGACCAGCAACCGAGCTGATTGTGGGGGTCATCGGCGAGCGGACCCACCAGCGCCAGCGAACGCGGCGCCGGCGGGAGCGGCAGCCCACCCGGCTGGTTCTCGAGCAACACGAAGCTGGCGCGCGCCGCCGCCCGCGCGAGATCGCGATGCGCCAAGGACAGCGTCACGCTCTCTCGAGGCTCATCCCGATACGGCTGATCGAACAGGCCCAACTCAAACTTTACGGTCAGGATCCGGCGCACGGCATCGTTTAACTCTGGCTCGGAGCACTCTCCCGACTCGACGAGTTGCTCGAGCTCGTGCTGATAAACCTTGGACGCCATCTCCATGTCAACGCCGGCGTGTGCCGCCGTGCGCGCCGCTTGACGCTCGTCAGCGCACAACCCGTGCGCAATCATCTCCTGCATCGAGGCCCAGTCGCTGACGACAAAGCCCCCGAAGCCGAGCTCCTCCTTGAGCAACTGGCGCAGCGCCCAGCGGTTGCCGGACAAGGGGGTGCCGTTCAGGTCATTGAAACCGCACATCACCGTGAGCGCGCCCGCCTCCACACAGGCCTTGAACGGAGGCAAGTAGACATCCCGGATCAACGGTTCGGGCAACCAGGTCGTGTTGTACTCCTTGCCGGCTTCTGCGCCGCCCGAGCCCAGGTAGTGCTTGGCGCAAGCGGCCAGTTTCTCGCGTTGAAACCCCCTCACCTTGGCGGCTCCGAAGCGGGACACGAGCAGCGGATCTTCGCCGAAGCCCTCGGCGACGCGACCCCAGCGGGGCTCGCGCGTGACATCGACCATGGGCGCGAAGGTCCAGTCGATGCCGGCCTCGACGGCCTCGGCGGCGGCGGCCTGTGCCACCGCTTCAGCCAAGAGCGGGTCGAAGCTGGCGGCCAAGCCGAGCGGGATCGGGAACACCGTCTTGTAGCCGTGGATCACGTCGCGACCGAACAAGAGAGGGATGCCGAGCCGGCTGTGTTCCACTGCCGCCCGTTGCAGATGATTGCGCTGCTCGAGATCGCGGACATTCAAGAACGAGCCCACCTTGCCCGCCCGCACGTCAGAGAGCACGCGCTCGAACTCGCTCGGCTCGCTGTGGCTCTGGAACAAGGGGGACTGCGTCATCTGCCCGACCTTTTCGGCGGTGCTCATCGACGAAAGCAGGCGCTCGACGCGCGGAACTCGAGGCCGATCGCCCACGTTCGCAACAACGGCGAGTGTGTCCATGACGAGAACGATTAGCGTTGGAGTGGCGCTCGAACAAGTCCGAGCCCACTCGCATTCAACGCTGCGGCGTCAAATCGCGGAGCAGATACGACAATGCCGAATCACAAACGATATTGGCAGGCAGATACGCGCTACTTCGGTGCGATCTGCGCATGCGATACCGTGCGCCAACGTTCGAGGCACGCGAGCGCCCGCCCCGAGTCGATCGTGTGCTGAGCCAGCTCTGCCGCTTCCTTCAGGCGCAGGTCTTTGGCGATCGCCAGCGCGGCTGCCGCGTTGATCACGAACGCGTCGCGAGCAGGGTGTCGTTTGCCAGCCAGCACTTCGTTGATGATCGCCGCATTCCGCCTGGCGTCCCCGCCTTCGATCGATCCCGGCGGGCTCGGCAGCAGGCCGAAGTCTTCTGGCGTGACGACACCCTCTTCGACCTTGCCACCCGAGAGCACGCTCATGCGCGTGGGACCGTATGGGCTCACCTCATCCAAGCCATCTTCCGAATGCACCACCCAGGCCGCCTTGACTCCGAGGGCTGACAGCGCGTGCGCGAGCGGAGCGCGCAGCTCATCGGCGTAAGTGCCGACCAGCTGGTGCGTGGGAGAGGCTGGGTTGACGAGCGGCCCGAGCATGTTGAAGAGCGTCGGCACACCAAGCTCGCGACGCGGAGCGGCGGCATACTTCATTGCCGGGTGGTGCTCCTGGGCAAACAAGAAGGCGATGTTGGCTTCGCTGAGCACGCGCCCCGCGGCCTCGGGGGGCGCCTCCACGGCGATGCCGAGCTCAGCGAGCACGTCCGCGGACCCGACCCGGCTCGAAGCGGAGCGGTTGCCGTGTTTGGCCACGGGCACGCCCGCGCCGGCAGCGATGATCGCCGCGGCCGTCGACACGTTCACGGTGTTCTTGCCATCCCCGCCGGTGCCGCAGGTGTCGAGCACCACGGGCAAGCGATGCTCGACTACAATCATCTTGGCGCGCACCGCCTTGGCCGCAGCCGACAGCACGCCCGGG
>JAYWEH010000710.1:0-6956 GCA_043780025.1 Deltaproteobacteria bacterium | reverse complement strand
GTCAGGTGGGATGAGCTAGGCTACGGCGCCGAGGTAGCGCACCACGCTGTCCTGATCGTGCGGGCCGATCACCTCGTGCGCGATGCGCTTGAGCTCCGGCACGGCGTTTTCTACCGCGACCGCGCGCCCCGCGACCTCGAACATCGGCACGTCGTTGATTTCGTCTCCAAACACCGTCACCGTGGCCATGTCGACCCCCGCGAGCCGCGCCACGTGTTCGACCGCGTGCGCCTTGTTGGCCTGGTGCGACTGCACCGTCAGCCAATACCAGCCCGGCTGGTAGCGATTTTCGTACAACAGCGTGTGCGTCTGGCCCGGGAAATTGCTGATGATCGCCGCCTCGATGGGCGCTAGCCGCGCGCGTTCGGCGACCAGCGTCAAGCACACGATCGGCTGCTCCAACAGCCCGCGCGGATCGGCCGCCGCGCGCAGCCGAGGATCACGCGCGTCGCGCCGGCTCGCCTCGTACCAGGCGATACCCGCGTTCGCGAGCACGAGCGGCGGCGTCAGTTGCTGCGACCCGTTCACGTAGCTGCATACGAACGGCGGCGCTTCCTCTTCGATCCCCCAAGCCATCACCGCCGCTGCCACATCCGGACGCAACGCATGGCACACCAGCGCCTGGCGCGTCTTCAGATCCGTGATGAACGCTCCATTGAGCTCCACGATCGGTAGCTCGAGCGACAATCCCTCCAGGATCGGCGCGATCGTGTACACGCTGCGCGCGCTCGCGACCGTGAACGGCAAGCCCGCGCCGAGTAGCTCGGTCAAGTGCCGGCGCGTGTATGCGCTGAGCCGCGCTCGCCGATCCACGAGCGTCCCGTCCAGATCCGATACGAACAATCGGTTCACCGCTGCCAGCTTGGCACGCCCGGGCTCCCTCTGCTCCCCCCTGCCACATCCGCCTTCCTGAAGCACCGACGGAGCGACTTAATTTTTGACCGACCTCGCGAATCGTGTGAAACCCTCCCGACTCCGCCTGCGCTGCAACATTCGCGGCAAGAAAGTTTGATGATTCAAAAAGTCCGCCAAATCGTGAGGTTAGCCTCACCGATGCTGTTGGCGGCCAGCGTTCTGTGCGCCGGTTGCGAGCGCAGAAATGGCAGCGCCTCCCGCTCCGAAGGCGCTCCCGGCACGACCTCGACCCATCGCCTCAAACCGGCGCCGCCTGCCCCGACGAACCAGCCCGCCTCTCATTCCGCCTCCGCGCCGACCGATCTCGGCCTTGCCGCAGAGCCGCGCCTGCCCCGCGAGGCCGCCCCCACAACCGAGGCTGCGACCGCCGAGTCCGAGCAAGCCGAACCCGAGCCAGTCGAACCCGAGCCAGCGGATCTCGGGGCAGACGAACTCCCGAGCGGGGCCCCTTCGCCGAGCTGTGTTGGCGGCTGGATCACGCCGCCTCGCGGCAGCCCCTTGCGCCGGGTCGCCCTCAACATGATGCGCACCCAGTTCGGCCAGGTCTTCATGATCGCCGACATGCGCTACTTCGTCGGGCCCGAAGACGGCGACGTCATGGGCCAGACTGGCCTGGTCGAACGCTGGTACGTCAAAGGCCACCTGCTCAACGACCCCTCTTACCGTCGGCGCTGGCTCATCCGCCGCGCCAAAGTCGGTAGCGGCATCGATGCCGTCGCTCGCTACGACTCGAGCGGCTACGGCCCCAACACCTGGAAGCGCGTCGGCACCCAGGACGCACGCTTCCTCGATCCCTTCGTTCACCCCTGTGGTCGAGCCGCCCCCGACGCCAAATGCATGGGTCTGCCGCGCGAAGTGCTCGGCTGCCTCGACGGCACCTGAGAAATTCGCCGCCGCCGCGCTCGCCCTGCCCAAGTTTGAGCCAAAGTGGGGCGAGAGGCGCTTTTTGTTGACCCGATCACGGCGGCGCGCGGGACAATCAGGGAGGTACGGTGACGTTCTCCCTCGTTGAGCTCCCTGCCCCCAGGGGCAGTGGAAGCGAGCATGAGCCTGGTGAGGCGGATGCTTTGGTGGCGCCGGCGCTGGATGGTGATCGAGCGGCGATGCGCGCTTTGCTCGTCGCGTTGGCGCCGGTGGTGTCACGGGCAGCGCGTCGGGTGCTGGGGCGGAGCCACTCCGACGTCGATGACGTGGGTCAGCTGGCGCTCGCCGCCGTGGTGCAGCGGCTCGCTTCGTTTCGCGGCGAGAGCTCGGTGGCCCACTTCGCGGAACGTATTGCGGTCTACCGAGCGCTCTCCTTGCGCCGGGACGCGGCTGCGCGCTGGCGTCTGGAGGCCCTGGCCGCGCACGAGGGAGAACGAGTGCCAGCGGTCGGGCACGAGCCGGACCCGGGTCGAGCCGCTCTCTTGCTCGAGGCGCTGGACGCGCTGTCCCCTCAACAAGCGGAGACGCTCACATTGCACTTTCTCTTCGATCACACGGTGACGGAGATCGCGGCCATGAGCAGCGTGCCCGCCGAGACCGTGCGCAGCCGCCTGCGCCTCGGCAAACAGGCGCTGCGGGAGCGCGTCCAGAAGGATCCGCGGCTGGCGGCACTACGTGAGGGCTGGCAATGAGCTCCACCGTGCAATGTCCCGACGACCTGTTCGTGTTGAGACGGCGCCGGCCGCTCACGGCGAGCGAGGAGCGCGAGTTGGCCGAACACGTCGCGCATTGCGAGTCGTGCCGGATGTCGCAGGCATTGCACGCGGGCGTTGAGCCGCTTCCGCCCATCGACGATGTGGACGCGGAGTGGGCGGCGCGTTGGGTGAGCCGCACCCTCGCCCCTCGGGCCGTGCCCGAAGAGCAGGAAGCGCCCGGCGACGAGCAGGCTCGTGTCGTGGCGCGGATGAACGCGCGCCAGCGGTCGAGCAAGCGTTGGGCGGCCGCGTCCGCAGTCCTGGTGCTCTTCGCGAGTGCTGCGGGCGCCACGGTGTGGCGGCAACTGTTTCCGGCAGCGCCCGAACCGGCGGAGCCGCAGAGCCCGGCAGCCTCCGCAGCGCCAGCGCGAGCGAAGGCGTCCAAGGCCGCGCCTGGCCCGGAGATTCCGGAGGCTCCCACTCCGGAACCGTCGACTTCGGAAGCCTTCACTCCGCGGGCCGCGAGTGCCGAGGTGTCAGCCGCCCCGATGCCGCCTCGAATCCGGGTCCCCGACGCCGTGCCGCCGCCCGTCGCCGCTCCACCGCGGCCCGCGGCAACGCCAACGGTCGGCGAGTCGCAGCAGACCGCGGCAGAGCTTTTCGTCGAAGCGAATCGCGCGCGGCGCCGCCGGCAATTCACGGACGCGGCACGGCTTTATCGGGAGCTGCAAGGCTCTTTTCCTCAATCCGAGGAGGCCGCGCTGTCGTTGTTGTCGCTCGCGGACCTGCTGTTCGCGCAGGGGCAAGCCGATGCGGCACTCGAAAAGTTCGATGCCTATCTCGCGAGCTCCAACGCCGCGCTCGCCGAAGAGGCGCTGGTCGGGCGTGCCCGAGCCTTGGCACAACTCGGGCGCGGCAAGGACGAGCGCGATGCCTGGCAGGCGCTATTGACGCGCTATCCACAGTCCACCTACGCTTGGCGCGCGCAGCAGCGCATCAAAGAGCTCGGCGTCGATCCATGAAGCGGGCGTTCAGCATGGCCACGCTGCTCATGCTCGCGATGGCCCTGGCGCCGCACGCGCCCTTCCGCGCCATAGCGGCAGCCGCCGAGGTTTCGCGCACACGCCCTGCTCGCATCGTCCTGGTGAGTGCACCCGGAGCGTTCTCTGAGGTGGCGGGGCGCATCTTCGATGAAATCGACATGCCGGGCGGTGTAGAAATCGCCCGCGCCGACCAAGTCTCCCCCGTCGAGGTCTTCCGTGTGGATGGCGCTGAGTCG
Source organism: Deltaproteobacteria bacterium (assembly GCA_043780025.1). GTDB lineage: Bacteria > Myxococcota_A > Polyangia > Polyangiales > Polyangiaceae > SZUA-265. The sequence continues at coordinate 3,143 of JAYWEH010000710.1, read as the reverse complement.
CCCCGCAGTACGGCCTGGATGATCCTCGGCGGAAGCGTCGCCCGCGTGCGTGCTGCCGACGCGAGTCGTCAGCGCTTCGTGTTCCGCGACCTCGCGGTTTCCGAGCCCCTCACCGAAGTCGATCGCGAAAGTCTGTGCCAGGTGCTGAAATCAGCTCTCGCGACCGTCATCGAAGGCGGCTCGGATGCGCTCGGCCGTCGCGCCGCCGAGCAAGCCCTCGGTGTCGCTGCGGCCCCACCGCTCTCCGCTGAGCCAGTGCCCGAGCCAGCGCCGCCTCAGGTTCCGGAAACGCTCGATACGGCGGTGCCCCTGTTTCCCGATCCAGTGCCGTCCGAGCCGGTGTCCGCTCTGGGTTGGAGCATCGGCGCGCGCTATGGGGTGCTGTGGACGGAGGTTGGGCTTGCGCACGGCCCTGGCATCGTTGTCGAGCTCTGGTCCAATCGCGCAGCCGGGCACCCCGGAGCGTGGCTCGCCGCGCATTACGGAATCGAGCGAGAACTCGTCACCGGCGCGCTCTGGAAGGGGGCAACGTCCCTGCAAATCGGTGGGAGTCTGGAAGCGTCAGCCTTTGTTCGCGTCGAAGGTGGGGTTGGAGTCGACCTCATTCATTTCAGTCGCTCCGGGGCGTATGTTGATCAGCCCAGTGTATGGACCAAGATCGTTCCAGCGGGGCGGGCTGCGCTGCGCTTCGGCGCCGTTGACGTCCTGGACATCCCGATCTCTATCAGCGTGCTGGCGGACGTCGCGGGCCGAACCGTCAGGTACGACGATTTCGGCCTCTCACAATTCGTCAACAGTCAATTCTATTCCCCATTCGTGGCCGCCTGGGTCAACACCACCTGGTCCGTTCATCCCGGCGTGGCCCTCGATCTGTGGTGGCGCTAGACCCGATTCTTTTTGACCCGATCGCCGTGCCACGCGGGACAGGTCCCCACGTACTCATCGATGACGGCAGCCGGCGCTCGACGCGGCAGCAGCCGATCTCCACGGGTGCGACCGGATCCAACTGGTGTTTGGCCTACGCTCGAGATCCATCGCAACAGCGCTCGCGTGCGTGCTGCTGCTCCTGCCCGGTTTGGCCCGCGAAGGCTGCCCCATGGACGAAGGCCAGCTGCTCGCGTACCCGGAGCTGGTGCGCCGCGGCGCGATTCCGAATCTCGATTTCGAAAACTCGTACGGCCCAGCCAATCTGTGGGTTCTGTCGCTCGCGTTCGAGCTCTTGGGCGCCAGCGTCATCAGTGAACGCCTGGTGGGCGTCTGCTATCGCCTGTTGATCGTCGCGGGCGTCTATGCGTTCGCCTTGGTGCTCGCCGGCGAGGCCAACCACTTCGCGCAGAAGCTCCGCCCTCACAGCGTCGCCTGCGTTGCCGCACTGACTTCTGCAGCCTTCCTCGCCGGCTCGGGCTGCCACGCCTACGCTTGGTTTGGCGGCATGGTGGCCGCCCTCGGGTCGATCCACTCACTCTACCGCGGCCTCGCCGGGGTCAACCATCGCGCACTAGTGCAGGGTGGCTTGCTCGCCGGTGTGGCGGTTTCGTTTCGTCTCGACCTCAGCCTCGCGGTGGGCCTTTCGGCGTTGCCACTCGTGCTTGCTGCATCAGGCCGTGGCAAGTGCTCGTATGCCCTGGGCCTCGGGCTCGGCCTCTTGCCGCTTGCCGCGCACGTGGCTCGGGTGGGTATCGCTCGGGCGTGGCAAGGGTTGTTCGTGGAGACGGTGCTGTTGGCAGGGCCCGGCCGGCGTTTGCCTCTCCCGCCGGGCGGGCTGCTACGCGCGTTGTTCTTTTTCGCTGCGATCCTGGTGGTGGCAGCGCTGCTGTGGTTTGCGGTGCGCGCGTTGGCCGCGGCGCCGCTGAACGTGTGCGGTCGCGTTCGGCTGGCGCTCGCAGCGTTATCCGTCGGGGCGCTGCCGCAGCTCTTGCAACGCGCTGATGTCTTGCACGCCATCCATGCGGCATGCGTAGCGCTTCCGCTCCTTCCCGTTGCCGCGCTGCTCGGGCAGCGCGGCGCTCGTCGCCAGGCGTACCGGGCGCTGGCCATCGCCAGCGCGAGCATCGCCGTCGTATCGAGCGGCGCGAATCTCGCGAAGGCGCTCGCCAGCGTCCGATGGCTCGAGCACGCCGGGCGCCGGTTCCCGCTCGAGCCAGCGCTCGCCGCGAGCCTCGAGCCCGTGCTTCGAGAGATCGACGCCAGAGCTCCGACGGGCGCTCAGCTGTTCGTCGGCCCCCGCGACCTGCGTCGCAGCAACGTGGCCGACACGTTCCTCTACTTCATGCTGCCGCGTCTGCAGCCCGCGAGCTACTTCACCGAAATGAATCCCGGCGTCGCCAACGCCCCGGGCTCCTCACTGGCGCGAGACATCGAACAGGCCGACTTCCTGATCTTGACCAGCCGCTTCGACTCCTGGAACGAGTCCAATGCATCGGCCCATCTCGGCCCGGAGGCGCCCCGCCAAGTCGTCGACAACCACTTCTGCCGCTTGCTCACCTCCGGCACCTTCGAGCTCTACGAACGCTGTGACCGCCTCGGCGTCCCGCTCATGATCGCTTCCGACTGACAGACGTGGCGGCGCCGACCGCACCGGCGTGACTGCCAGGTCACCCCGGCCCCTTGCAACCCAACCCTGAAAACGCTCGCTAGGACGTCGCCGCGGGCTCGGGCTCGCACACGCCGGGAACGGGCTTCACGCTCTTGCCGAGCAGAAAAGCCGAGGGTCGATACTCGTCGCCGATCCTGACGAAGAGCTCGCCGCTCTCACGGTAGGCGCAGCCGACGACGTCGTCCTCATTCCATTCGTCGCCGAAGCGCACGTCGATGGCGAAGGGCACGTACGCCTTGCCTTGCTTGTCGAGCGTCGTCGACGCTCGAGGGATTCGCACTCTCCGCTCCCTCGGCGCCGGGCGGCTGCGCGAGAAACTCTTGCGGCCCTCTTCCTTCTGCGCCATGGGCTGCACGAGCCCCTCGCCGACTCGTTGTTTCGCCCATTCGACGAGCGAGGCAGCTTCATCGCCCCAGGCGAGGGACGGGACGAGCGACAGCACGAGCACGGAGGGGAGCCAACGGAGTGACTTCACGACGAATCCTTTCGAGCAGGGAGAAGAACCGAGGAGCAATCGAGCGAGGACGCACCGAGACGAGCTCGGCGA
>JAYWEH010000709.1:0-6969 GCA_043780025.1 Deltaproteobacteria bacterium | reverse complement strand
CGGGGCCCCAACTCCAAACAACACTCGGGGACCATCTCGGGGGGCGTCGCATACTCGAGCAGAAAGTATGACAGTCGGATCGCCGAGGGCTCGCGATTATTCCTACATGTGCGCCTTACACCCTACCTTGATCCCTTGCTCCGTTCTGAGCCGTGATAATGTCGCGCCCTCATGGCTGATCTGATCGAGGATTTGCGATTTCGCGGGCTGTTTCACCAGGCGACGTCAGACGCCGAGGGCGCCGGACTCGCGCGCCATTTCGAGACACCGGGCCGCCGGATCTACATCGGCTTCGATCCCACGCGTGACTCGCTCACCATTGGGAACCTGTTGCAGGTCTTGATGCTGCGCCGGTTCCAGCTCGCCGGTCACCGGCCGGTCGTGGTCATGGGCGGAGGCACGGGGCGCATCGGCGATCCGTCCGGCAAAGAGAGCGAGCGCCCGGTCCTGTCCTTGGAACAGATTGCGTTCAACGTCGAAAAGCAACGCGCTGTCATGCAAGGGCTGCTCGATTTCGACGGGCCCAATGGCGCGCTGATGTTCGACAACCTGAGCTGGCTCAGCCCCGTCTCGTACCTCGACCTGTTGCGCGACGTGGGCAAGCACTTCTCGGTCAACATGATGATCCAGAAGGATTCGGTGCGCGAGCGCTTGAACAGCCGTGAGCAAGGCATCAGCTACACGGAGTTCAGCTACCTGATCCTGCAGGCGTACGACTTCTTGCATCTGTTCGAGCAGCACGGAGTGACGGTGCAGGTCGGTGGTTCCGATCAGTGGGGCAACATCGTGTCGGGCGTGGAGCTCATCCGCAAGAAGACCCAGCATGAGGTGTTTGGGCTCACCGTGCCGTTGCTCACGAAGTCTGACGGCAGCAAATTTGGCAAGACGGAGTCTGGAGCCGTGTGGTTGACGGCGGATCGCACGTCGCCGTACGCGTTCTACCAGTTCTGGCTCAACACGGCGGACAGCGACGTCGCGTCGCTGCTCAGGCGCTACACATTTCTGGAGCGCGCCGAGCTCGAGCAGCTCGAGGCGGAGCACGCTGGAGCGCCAGAACGCCGGAGCGCGCAGCGGGCGCTGGCTGAACGAATCACCTTGCTCGTGCACGGGCAGAGCGCGCTCGATCATGCGCGGCGTTGTTCTGAGGCGCTGTTCTCGGGCGACGTTGCCGGCCTCGATGCCGCGAGCCTGGACCAGATTTTCGAGGATGCGCCGGCGAGCCAGCACGACAAGCAGCTCCTCGCGGGTTCAGGCCTGGATGCGCTGGAGCTGCTCGTGGCGGCAGGCGTGGTGAAGAGCAAGCGCGAGGGCCGCCAGATGCTGGAGAGCGGCGCCATCAGCGCCAACGGCGAGCGCGTCGCGGCGGAGCGCCGTTTCGCAGAGGGCGATCTATTGCACGGCCGCACGCTGCTGTTGCGGCGCGGGCGCAAGAACTGGCACGTCACGCGTTGGGCCTAGCGCGGCCCAGCCGCGGAGGGGCGTGAGCGCGGCTCAGGCGGCGTGGGGGGTGAGGCCGTTCTTGGGCTTTACCACGTAGCCGCGCTCGGTGTACCAGCGTACCCCGCGCGACAGGGCTTCGAGAGCCGAGCGATGCGTGTAGCCGAGCTCGCTCTCCGCTTTGGCGCTGGACACCCAGGCGTACCGGCACACTTGGTCCCGCACCAAGCGGGCCGTTGCTACGGGCGGGCCGCCGCGCAGCCGTGCCCGTGCGTCGATCAGCCGCGTCATCCAGATCAGCCGCGTGCGGCTGGCGTTCGAGAGCGCGGGGGAAAGACCGGTGGCTTCCGGCAGCAGGCCTTGCAGCAATTCTCGTACGTGCAGGTTGTCACCCCCGAGAATGTAACGCTGGCCGGCGCGACCTTTGGCCATGGCGAGCTGGTGGCCGGCTGCGACGTCATCGACGTCGACGATGTTCAGTCCACCGCTTGGCGGTAGGCGCAACCGGCGCGTCGCCGGCCAATTCAGGTACTGGAGCAATACGCCGCCCCCCGGGGTCGGGCGCCAGTCACCCGGGCCCGCAATCAACGTCGGATTCACCACGACCACGGGGAGGCCGTGCTCGGCCTGCTCCAGCGCCACGCACTCGGCGTGGTACTTGGCGACGATCATCGGATCGGCCCCCGGCAGGTTGAAGGCGTGGCCTTCGTCCATCAACACGTCGTGGTCCGTCGAGCCCAAGGTGGCGGCGGATGAAGTGACGACGATCTTGCGCACCTCGCGGCGGCGCGCGGCGTCCAGCACGGCTCGTGTGGACAAGAGCGCCGGCTCGAGCACGCGGTTTGGATCCCGGTGCCAGGGCGCGATCGCGGTGGCCAGGTGGTACAGGCGATTGCAGCCTGCCAAGGCGCGGAACACGGTGTGCTCGCTGCGCAGATCTCCCACGCACAGCTCGACCTGGCGCTCTGGCAACCCGCGCAGGGAGGCCAGGTTCGAACCCGCCCGGACGAACGCTTTCACGTGCTCCCCGCGGCGCACGAGCAAGCGGATCAGGCGCGACCCCAAAAAGCCGTTGGCGCCGGTGACCAATGCGCACGGCACAATCATCAAATCACCCGACCTTCAACCCGGCCGCAACAACAGGGCCGCAAAACGACAACTGCCCCCGGACGACTCGACGTGAGCGGCGGATGCCACCCCCGCCGGCGACGTGCCGGAGGCGAGTTGATCGGGCCGCGCCGCCGCCCGCTCGAACCGAGCGTGCGACGGGGCGTGGCCACATTCCAATACGGGGATCACCCGGCGAAGCCGAGGTTTACTTGGGGCAGTGGCCGTTACAGCCGCCCTGACCCTTACACTCGTTGTTGCCCTTGCACTCGTGCTTGCCTTCGACGGCACAGCCGCCCTTGCCTTTGCACTCGTTCATGGACTTGCAACACTCTTTGCCCTCGGCGGTGGCGCTCGCGCCTTCAGCGGCGGGGGCCGCTTCAGCCGCGGTCGCTTCGGCCGGTGCTGCCTCGGTAGCCTCAGCCGACTCAGCCGGAGCCTCGGGGCTCGTTGCCTCGGGCGTCGAACCGCCACAGGCCACGCCCGTCAAACCAGCAACCGCCAATGCAGCAATAGTCTTCGCGAAATCAAGCTTCATGAAACCCTCCTAGGGCTAACAGAATTAGCGGGCCTTTCCCGTAATCGCCCGCCCTTTTAGCCGATTGGTTTAGGCAGGTCGAGTGGTGCGCGAGTTTTAGGTCTCTAGGCCCGGACTATGGGCCGAATCAACGCGGCGCGACGTGAATGTTCGGCGCGCCGCGAGCGGCTTTTACCCGGGCCAGGCGCCCCGTTTTGGAGCAAACACGACAATGCGGCGCCAAAGCTCGGGTGGGCAGCGCCTTTCGAGCAGGCGATGCACCTCTTCCGGTTGGTACATCTGGCTGAAGTGCATCAGCACCAGCACCTCATTCTCAAATGAGCTGGCCTTCTCGAGCAGCTCATCGAGGTGAACGTGTCCGCCGGCGCGGCTCGCCTCGAGGCTTTTGCGCTCGTCGAGGAACGAGCACTCGAGGATCAGCACACGCGTGCGCAGCAGCGACGGCGTCGTTTCGATGACGTGCAGGAGCGTGTCGGTCGCGTAGGCGAGCTCCAGGCGCTCTTCGATGTCGAACAGATCGTCACCGCGGCGGCGCCGCTCGCCCACCTCGCGACCCGGTAGATCCAGGTAGGCCGGCTTGAGCTTCTGCACTCGGGAGAAAAATTGATAGCCGAGCGAGGGCCCGACGTGGTGCGTGCGAAACGCGCGGACCCACAAATCCGGCCGCAGCGAGATTTCGTCACCGGGCAGCATCGGCTGCGCTTCGATGTGCAATTCGTAGCGCTGGCCGCGACTCAAATGGCGAAGCGCGGCCTTCACGTCGGCTTCGATCTCCGCGGGTAGAAAGACGCGCGGCGGCGGCCGGCGCGACAGACCTCGAATGCCGAGCAGTGTCACGAGCGCGCCACAGTGATCAGCGTGCCCATGGCTCAGGAACACATGGTCCGCCGCTGCCGCCCCCCGCGTGGCGATGCCGACATCGAGCAAACACCCGAGCTCTTTCACCAGCAGGCTGGTGTGGATGCCCGCAATGGACAAACCTTTCAGCGTGTAGGGACCCGCACTGACCGTGGTGAGCATGGCGGCAGTGGCAATCCGGCGAGCAGCGCGAAGTGTAGCCTTCGTGACGGGGTGTCGTCCAGGCCGTGCAGCAAGACTGCCCCATCACACGGGCGCTGTTCTCGCCCGGAAATGCGGTTCGAGCCAGCCTCGAGAATCGACTGTCGAGCCGGCGCCCGCGGCGCGGGCTCGGGCGAACCGGGTCTGGGCATGCTAGGCTCATAGAGCGTGCTGGCTAAGCGCACTCTCGTGCTCACTCCCTGGTACTTCCCACACAAAGTGGTGAGCTGGCAGACCGCGGTGACCATGATGTACCTCGACAAGGTCGACGTCCTGGCCTCCTACTCCGAGGAGCTGCGCTCGCCCTCGGTCAGCATCAAGACTCCTGCGGTGCTGCGCCTGAGGAAGAAGGTGATCACGATCAAACGCGGCGTGCGCTTCTCCAGGCTCAACGTGTACACGCGCGACAACTTTACGTGCATGTATTGCGCGAAGCATCTGCCCGCGTCGGAGCTGACGTTTGACCACGTCGTTCCGCGCAGCCGCGGTGGGGCTACGCGCTGGGAGAACATCCTGAGCGCGTGCCATACCTGCAATCGTCGCAAGGGCAATCGCACGCCGGAGCAAGCGGGCATGGATACGTTGCGCAAGCCCTACCGCCCACAGACGTTGCCGATGCTGCCGCCCCGCATCGATCTCGAAACAGCGCCCGACGAGTGGCGCGTGTTCTGCGAAGCATTGACCTGACGCAGTGCTGACCCTGGCGCGGAGCTGACCCGAGCGGATTAGGCCTTCGCGGCCGACTCGTGGCATGGTGCGGGCGTGTCCCGCCTCGCCGCGCAGCTCCTGGACTTCGGGCGCCTGTACGCGAACCGCCGCATGTTGCTGTGCGTGATGACCGGCTTTTCCGCCGGCTTGCCGCTGTACGTGACCATCAACCTGTTGCAAGCGTGGCTGCACCGCCACGACGTGGGCCTGCGCGACATCGCGTTGTTCAACCTCACGGGGCTCCCCTACACCTGGAAGTTCCTCTGGGCGCCGTTGCTCGACCGCTATTGCCCGCCCTTCCTGGGGCGGCGCCGGGGCTGGGCCATCGTCATGCAGGTCGCGCTGCTCGTGTGCATCGCTGTGTTTGGCTATCTCGACCCGAAGCGCTCGCTCACCAGCGTGGCGGCGCTGGCGATCGCGGTGGCGTTCTTCAGCGCCACACAGGACGTGGCGCTCGACGCCTACCGGCGCGAGTTGCTGAAGGAGCAGGAGCTCGGGCTCGGCACGGCGCTGTTCGTCAACGCCTATCGCGCATCGGCGCTGGTGCCCGCGAGCCTCGCGTTCATTTTGGCCGACCACCTGCCGTGGTCCTCGGTCTACGTCATCGTCGCCGGCTTCATGATCATCGGTATCTCGGCGAGCCTGTGGGGGCAAGACGGGGAGCTCGTGATCGTCGCGCCCAGGACCTTGAAGGAAGCGGTGGTGGGCCCGTTCCTGGAATTTTTGGCGCGCCAGGATCGAAGCATGGCCGTGCTCCTCTTGGCCTTCATGTTGCTGTACAAGCTGGGTGATACCCTGGCTTCGGCCCTGGTCACGCCGTTCTATCTCGATCTCGGCTTCACGCTGACGCAGGTGGGCAGCGTCGCGAAGTTGGTCGGCATTCCCGCGACGCTCAGCGGGGCGTTGATCGGCGGCATCGCCATGACCAAGATCGGCATCAATCGCGCGCTATGGCTGTTCGGTGTGAGCCAGCTGCTGTCGACCCTGGGCTTCGCGATCCTTTCTGGCATCGGTCCCAATCCCTGGGCGCTCGGCGTCGTCGTGGCGTTTGAATATCTCACCGGCGGTCTCGGCACCTCGGCGTTCGTCGCGTTTTTGTCGCGCACCACTCATCCGAGCTTCACGGCGACTCAATACGCCCTGTTCTCGAGCTTGATCGCGCTGCCGCGCACGGTGGCCAGCGCCGGCACCGGCTGGGCCGTCGAGCTGATCGGCTACGCGCCTTTTTTCGTGGCGTGCGCGCTGTTCGCCGTGCCGGGGCTTCTGTTGCTGGTGAAGGTGGCGCCCTGGCAGGAGCCGCTCTATTCGCCGGGCAGCGTCAGACCGCAGGCCACCGCGAGCTCTTCGCGATAGCCGAGCCAGGCATCGAGCGCGGATTGCATGGCGGCGACGACGCTGCTGTGCGCCGAAGCTGGGACGTGCTGCGTGAAGATGCGCCACGCGGCCGCGCGGTGGCTGCCTTCGACGGCGCGATGTGCCTTGGTCAGCGCCAGGTGCGACACGGGCAGCCCGTAATGTACGACCAGCGGATGCTGCTCGAGCGGCGGCGCGGGGCGGCGCACTGCGTTCTCCTGCAGCTCGCCGCGCTCGTAGGGGGTACCCTCGATGAACAGCGTCGCGACCGCCGCCGCGGCGGCCCAACCCGCATGTTGCGTCGTGTGGTCCAGCACGTCACGGTAGCGGCGCGCGGCCGGCAAGAGCTCGATGTGCTCGAAGCGGCTCAGATCCATGCCGAGGCCGCGCGGGTACTCGAGAAAGAGCTCGGGGTGCGGCCGCCCGGCGATCAAGCCACCGGTTTCTTCCTCGTACAGGTTTTCAGCCAGCTCGCGCCGCACCTCGGCGATCGGGCATTGCACGTAGGCGCGCCCCACCAGCACCGGAAAGTCGCGCACGTACGTCGCGTATTCCTGCTCGAAGTGGATGTGCAGGCGCTCGCGCGGGACCTTTCCGGACGTGAAGAGCGGCCACGCCCAGTGGCTCTTCTGCTCCATCACCCCGAGCAGCGCTTCTATGAACTGGCTCGCCCCCTGTCCCGCCTCTCGCCCGCGCTCCGCGTCTTTGCTCATGCTTCAGTCTAACACGCCGGGCCCGGGGGGCGCCTCACTCCGCCGCGTCTCGAG
>JAYWEH010000708.1:0-2958 GCA_043780025.1 Deltaproteobacteria bacterium | reverse complement strand
GCGACTTCAGCCGCTCACTTGGTCGGAAACGCGCACTTTGGCGCAGCGGGTGCTTGGGCTAACGCTGATGCCGCCCACTGCATTCGTGGATCATCTTTACGCTCGCGCGGAGGGCAACCCCTTCTTCACACAGGAGATCGTTCGTTCTCTGGCGAGTCAGGGGCGCGTTGAGCGCGCGGATCTGCACATCCCTGATGAGTTGCCCCTCTCGGTGGCGCGCCTGCTTGAGAACCGCATCAAGCGGCTCCCTGAGAAGTCCGTCCGTATACTCGGAACCGCGGCTGTGCTCGGCCGTCGGTTTGACGAGGCTACGCTCCTCAAGGTTGCCGACACCTCCGAGCGCGCACTGCTCAAAGCCCTTCACGACGGCGTCGATGCGCACCTCGTCCACGAGGCGGAGGACGGCCGCACGTTCGAGTTCCAGCATGCGCTCATTCGCGAGGCGGCCGAAGGCATGCTCCTCTCGCCGGAGCGGAAAACGCTGCATCGACGAATAGCCGAGGAGCTGGAAGCGCGAAGCACACCGTCGCCGGAATCGGCAGCCATCGCCTATCACTACGGCCAAGCCGGCTTGCTCGCGCAACATGGCTACCATGCGGTGGCGGCCGCGGATGCGGCCTGGCGCGCCGGCGCGCCGATAGAAGCGGCGCGATGGTACGAGCAGGCGTTGGCAGCCGGGGCAGCGAGCGGCGATGTCGAGCCGGAGACCGTCCTGCGCCGAGCGGCCGAGGCGTTTGCCGCGGCCCGCTTGCCGAAGCTCGCGACCAACGCCTTCGAGCGGCTCATCGAGCGGCAGCGCGCCAGGGGTGACGTGCTCGCCGAAGGCGAAACGCTCGCCGAGTTCGCGGGCATCTTTGAAGGGGACTTCAAGCGCAGGAACGAGATGCTGCGGCACGCGCTGGAGATTCTAGAGCCGCTCGGTGAAACGGCGGCCCTGGCGCGCGTCTACGGGCGGCTCGCGTCGCTGTACGTCATGACGTCGCAGGCGCGGGAGGCGATCGAGGCGGGACGGATGGCTCGCGACATCGCCAAACGGACGGGTGCCACCGATGCCGAGGCGGTTGGGCGGCGAGCACTGGGCATCATCGTGGCAGCAGGCGGCGATCTCGCGGCCGGCTACCGGTTCCTTGAGCGCAGCATCGAGCTGGCCAAGTCAGTCCACAAGCACATGGACGTCTATTCGTCGTCTTGGGCCCTGGTGGATGCGGCGATACGCGCGAACGACTGGGAGGTGGCCGAAACGACGGCGCGCGAGAGCATCGACTACGTGCGCAGGCTCGGGTCGGGATCAGAAGCGGGTTCACTCATGGCAAGGCTCGCTGACCTGTTGCGGTTCACCGGGCGTGTCGATGAAGCCCGACTCACCGTCGACAAGGCGCTCCTTCTGTTAGATCAGGACGAGGCGTACCTGTTCAATAATGCGCTCCTGGTGAAGGCGGAGGTGCTCGCGGACCTGGGCCGATGGCAAGACGTCCGAGACCTGATTGAGCCAATGCTCCCGGCGGCGGAACTATCGGCGCAGTTTCACATTCACGGTGGCGCGCTGTTTCTTCTCGCTCGCGCGGCAAACGGCGATGGACGCAGGCCTGAAGCCCGGCATCTCGTCGAACGTTCACTCGCTGAGTGGCGCGAGACGCAGGACAACTACTTCTGCCTCCCGATGCTCCTGTTTGCCTGCCACCTCGCGTGCGAAGCGGGTGACCTCGCCGGCGCCCGTAGCTTGGTAGTGGATCTAAAGGGGGTGTTCGCACGGACGCCGTTGTGTAGCGCGACGATCCCGGCGGCCGAGGCGTGGCTGGCCGTGGCCGAGGGCCGGTTGGACGAGGCGATCCCGTTGTGGCGCGAGAGCGCTGCATCATTTGAAGCGCTAGGCCGACCGGTCGAGGTGTCCCGCGTGCGGTTGGAGCTCGGGCGGACACTCCTGGCCCGGCGTGGAGCCGGAGATCGCGACGAAGCCCGAGAGCGACTACTCGTCGTCCGCGCGTTAGCAGCCGGCCTGCCTGAGGCAGAGCAAGCCGAAGCGGTGCTGCGGCGTCATCGCCTGATCGCTCTGCGCTCCGCCGACGATGACGGCCCGCTGACCACGCGGGAGCGAGAGGTCGCGGCGCTGGTCGCTCAGGGCATGACCAATCGAGCGATCGCTGCGGAGCTCACGCTCTCTCCGCGAACCGTCGACAACCACGTCAGTCGCATCCTGAACAAGCTCCAATTGGCTTCGCGGGCCCAGATCGTAGCCTACGCGATGGAACACGGGCTCGCACGAGGCGGGCACGTCAAGTAACGCCGGCTGGAGCGACGAATTGAGTAGAACTACTCTATCGCCGCCGTCAGCCTCCACCTAGCATCGACTCTGTGACGTGCCAGACGGCGCGACGTGATTTCGTGCGCGGTGGAAGTTGCCCCTAAAGACGATCGTCAACGGCATCGACGTGGATCGCCAACGTGCTTCCGGGGGTGCGGGCGTCTCGATCGACAGGCCCAACGCAGCCATTTGCACGGAGTGGATGGGAGGCACGCAGACCCGCACGCTCGTCACGACGTGCGCCGACCCCGAGTTTGCGCGGGAATTCGCCATCACGTCCGACTATCCCGAATTGCTCCTCGGATCGGGCATGGCGCCCTCTCCGTTCGATTTGCTCCTCGCCGCAGTGGGATCGAGCTTCGTGACGTCGTTCGTGCTCGTTGCTGCCACGGCGGATGTGCGTATCGAGTCGATGCGCGTACGCGCTGCGGCCACCATCCACGCGCATGAGATGCCCGGGACTCGGGAAGATGAACCGAGGCTCACCGAATTTGAGCTATACGCCGAGGTTGACGCCGACGCGTCGCCAGCAGACCTCCAGCAGCTCTCCAAAGTCGCAATCGAGCGCGCGCCCGTCGTGGCGCTCTGTAGATTGAACGTTCGAATCCAGATGGAGCCCGCTGGCAGGAGTACCCCATGACGCACATGCCACGCAC
>JAYWEH010000707.1:0-2963 GCA_043780025.1 Deltaproteobacteria bacterium | reverse complement strand
ACGCTGGTTCAGCAGGCGCGAGCACAGAACCCGAACGTGGTGATTGCTGTCGCTCAGATCCAGCAGATCCGTCCGGCGACAGATGGCGACGCTGTCTTCGCACGAGCCCAGCAGTTGATCTCTGCCGTGCCGGGCTGGGCGCGCGCTCAAAACCAATCGCAGTCACCGGTGTTCGTGGCTGACCTATGGACGAATTCGAATCCGGTGGAAACGCTCGACGGCGTGCATCCAGACGATGCCGGAGCACAGCGCATGGGGCTCAACTGGTTCAACGCGCTGCGGGCCATCCTGAAGCCGGATTGACAGAGATCCGCCCCGTTTCGCTACGATTCGTTTCGGTGAGGAACGTCGGAGTGATTCGGCGGCCTGGACTCACTTCACTGCGCCCCCGAACATCGGTATCCTCGAACAGATTTGAATCACCTGGCGTCTTCCTCGATCGTCATCCTCGGCGAGAACGAGTTACCGAGGCCCGGAAGCGACGCAACCTGCTGCCCTGGCCTCGTCAGCAACTACAACGAGCTCGGGCGCGGCCATCACATCGTCCGTCGACGAGGAACGCCCACCTCTTACCTGGTGTATTCTGTGGCCGGGTACGGCTTCTTCAGGGATTCACGCAACAGAGCGATCCGGGTCGGACCGGGAGACCTGGCGCTCCTCGAGGCGGGCAACTACCAAGAGTATGGAATCTCGCCGACTAGCAGGCAATGGGCCTGTCATTGGGTTCATTTTGATGTGCAGCCACATTGGTGGCCGTGGATCCCTCTTTCACAGAGGGTCGCGCTTCAGGGGCTGAGCCTCGCCCGCATGAAGTCGCCGAGCACCCAACAGCAACTCAGCAGTTTGTTCTTCATGCTGCATGACGAACGCCGGCGGCCAGACCTGTGGGGCACGGCCAGTGCACTCAACGTGCTCGAGCGCATCCTGATCTTGGCGCGCACGAACGCCGAAGACGGCGAGGCTCTGGTCGCGGACTCTCGCATTTCGCGCGTGCTCCAGGCGATCGAGGCGGCTGGCCCTCCCGCTCCGAGCTTGGCCGAGCTCAGCCGCATTGCCGGCCTTTCGCCATCGCGCCTTGCCCACGTCTTCAAGGAGCAGACCGGTATCTCCATTCTGGCAGCCGTGAATCGCGTGAGGCTGAGCGCTGCGCACCTCGCACTGCAAGATTCGTCAGCGACCTTGCAGGAGGCCGCCGAGCGTTGCGGCTTCGCGACTCCCTACTCCTTTTCGAAGTGGTATTTGAAACAGACGGGGTTGCGCCCCGGGGAGTATCAAAGGCGTTGGGCGAGCAGGCTAGAGGGCGCGCGCACGAAGCTGGCGTCGAGAACGTGATCGCCGCCCGCGGGCTACGCGATATCACGCAGCAGAAATGGCTATTGCTTCGGCCAGAACGGCGATTCTCGGGTCTGCTGACGAATGTTAGCGTAGGGCCTCACAAAGGCTGATGGACTTCTCGAGTATGGCTAGTCAATCTCGTCTGACCTTAGATCTGCACGTCTTGGTGCTGCTGCTCGGTGGCCTGGCATGTGGCACCGATGATTCACAGGCCGGGCTGCGCGGCTCGGTGCCAGCCTTCGGCGAGCCGAGCGAAGACGCTCGAGGAGCGGCGCCGACCGTAGGGGTGTCGGAGCCAGCAGATACCTCGAGCCCGCCGGGTGGCTCCGGCGCGGGAGGCACGTCCGGTAGCGAGCCGGGGGCGGAAGGTGGCCCCAGCGTCTCGGCTCCCGTCGCCTCAGGCACGGGCGAGATGGCTGGCGGCAGCGCCGGGGCAAATACCGATTTGCGGGAGGGCGGTGCGCCGATGGCCCGAGGCTTTTTCGTCGACGGGCGCACGCTGCGCGATCGCTGCGGCGAGCCGGTGGTGCTGCGCGGGGTGAACGAGATGGTCATCTACACCCAGAGCCAGGACGGGCTGCCGACGTTTCCGGAGCTGGCGCGCTCGGGTGCCAACAGCGTCAGGATCACCTGGAACACCACGGGGCCCGTCGGGAAGCTCGACGCGGTCATGGGCAACGCCATCGCCAACCAATTGATACCAATGGTCGTGCTGAATGAGGCGACGGGTAATCTCGGCAGAGTCGGGGAAGAGGTGGACTACTGGGTGCGCGACGACGTGGTGGCCACGATCCAAAAGTACGAGGACAAGGCGTTGGTGAACATCGCCAACGAAGCCGGCGACGGGTCTGTGACTCAGGCTGCGTTCACCAGCGTCTACCAGGACGCCATTCTGCGCATGCGCAGCGCCGGCATTCATACGCCGCTCGTGATCGACGGATCGCAGTGGGGGCAGAACATCGACATGCTGCAGGCGGTCGGCCCCGGTCTCATCGCGTTCGATCCGGACCACAACCTGATCTTCTCGGTGCACACGTACTGGGATGATCCGAGCGGCGCGCGCGTGACGGCCGAGATAGACCAGTCGGTGAGCATGGGCCTGCCGCTGATCGTCGGCGAGTTCGCCCATCATGCCGTCGCTGGCTGCGGATCGGCTCCGTTTGCGTACAAGACACTGCTGGCCTTGGCGCAACGCTCCCAGATCGGATTGTTCCCCTGGTCCTGGGGCACCGTCACAAACAACGACTGCAGGGATGATCAGCCGTTCGATATGACGACCGACGGTACCTTCGCCGGCCTCCAGGGATGGGGCGCAGAAGTGGCCGTGACCGATCCAAACAGCATCCAGAAGACATCGGTGCGTTCGAGCTACATGCTGACGGGCAGCTGCCCGTAGAAGCAGGTCCCTATCGGTAGAGCGAGCTCTACCGCAATCGGCACACACAGGGTGCGTTCGTTCCCGAGCCCGGAGGGATGGGCCGTAGGGCGCAGCGGATCTCAATCCAGGGAGTGATTTCGTGACTACAAGACCGACCTACGACGCCGCGCCTTTAGCGGTCAGGAAGACAACCCTTGCTTGCTGGGCGGCGGCAGTCGTTCTTGCTGCTGGTTGCGGGGGTTCACCAGCA
>JAYWEH010000706.1:0-2963 GCA_043780025.1 Deltaproteobacteria bacterium | reverse complement strand
TGTCGACATTGCCACACGTCTTACCTAGTACAGCCGATGGATTTGACAATCAGCACACGCCTCTACGCTACGTTGGATTGGATTATCAGACCAACCGGAGTTGGAGCGTCAGCGCGCCCGCCGCGCCTTGTCCGACGGGCGACTGCGCGCCTTGCAGCTCGTGTCATCGATTGGCTGTAAACAACAGCCAATTTGGAGGTGGCACGGCGTCCGATTTCGCTCTGAGAGCGACCGCTGCGACGCAGGAGTCGAAAACGCCGCACAGCTCGGCTTCTCCAATCTGGATGAGACCGAAACAAGTCGTTTACACCGGCGAGGCCGAGCAGTCTGCAATCAATTTCAAGACCTGCGCTGAAGGCTTTTATAACTCAGGATTTCTGAAGGCGCCTCCGGGGTGTGGGATCACCCCGCTCGGGGTGCCCTTGGATGATTTAGATGGTGATGGCGTCGTAAATGCAGCCGACAATTGCCCATCGACAGAGAATCAAGAGCAGCCCGACGAGGACGGCGACACGCTTGGAGACGCCTGCGACAACTGCCCGCTCGCGGCCAACGGCAATCAGTTGAACACCGACGGGGATGCCTTCGGTGACGTATGCGATTTGGACGACGACAACGACATGTGCCCTGACACCGCCGATGATAGGCCAATCGAAGACTCCAGCATTACCGGACACCGCGTGGCAGCCAATTGCGGCCCTTCGGCGAAGAACCTCTACACTTGGGATGGCTCAGACACGGACGGCGATCAGCTGAGCAACTGCACGGACACCGATGATGACAATGACGGGGTGTTGGATCGCGACGATCCGTGCCCCACCAACCCACCAGGGAGCTCTGGGAACACGCCAGGCGGCCCGGGCTCGGAATGCGCGGGGAGCCCTATTAGTTGTCCCATGCAGCATTTCTCCAACGTGTGCCAGCTGGGTGGATGCAACGAATTGATACTAAAGGTCATGTCTGTCATCAACCCAGCAGACAAGCTCGTAATTTCCCGCTTTACGATGCGGGGCTCCAACATTTTCCTGCTGCCGAGTCAGCAGCAGAATCTCGAACAGATTCAAAGCGCCCTAACCGCATCGCCGAATACCCCGCAGACTCGGGACCGGCGGCGCATTGAAATTTGGTCCAGAGACAAGGGCGGTAAGCCGGGCAGCTATGTAGCTACGGTTGCCGAGTACGACCCCCAAGCTGTCTCGGAGGTCCCACAGAACGGCCGTGCAAGCCTCATGATTGGTGTGGCACGCGGCGGCGAGTCTATCGCTATCCACCGAACCGTGGTGCCTTCGACTGCGCCGATCAAAACGCCGAGCCGCTGATGGAAGCGGGCAGCCCGTCGGTGGGGTGATCGGTGCAATACGCACGGCAACGCAAAGCCTTCGGTCGTCGCCATCGGCGCGCACCAGCTGGTAGGCGGCACTTGCGACGTTCGCGACGCCGGGGCGGGCAGAGATCTTGCGATCTTGCGCCTCTCGAGAGCGCGGATCAGCGGGTATGGGATGATGTCATGGCCACGAACGCCCGTGGTGTGTGGCTGGCTATGCGCCACGAGATCCCGGCGACGCTCGCGTCTGGTGGGGGAGCGGTCGGTGATCGAAATGACGCGTTGCTCGACGAGCATCCGATGGGCAGGATGGCTAGCGAAGAGGAACTTGCTAGCGCCGTGCTCTGGCTTTGTTCTGCGGGCGCGGGGTTTGTCACCCGGGTCGCCCGCTCGTTGGTGTGGGGAGGCCGCACGTGAGCATTGCGGACACTAGACGCAAGCAGCCGGCGAGGGACTACATCATCGTTGCGTGTAACCCGCGAAGCGGCAGACAGCTGCGGCCCACATGAGTGCACTCGATGTTCCTCGCGGATGTTGCACGGTGTTCCACCGGGGTTGTGATTTGCGTGCTACACTGAAATGTTCCTGCGGGGCGCGCTGGTAGCCGAGGCCCTTCGCTCGGTCACCCAAAGCTCATCACTGACGCGACAGGACAGGTCACTTGGGGGCGCCCGCACGCAAATCAACAAGGAGTAAGGAATAACAAATGTCGAGATTAGCTTATCGGAGTACGGGGTCAGGGCTGATGTTGGCGGGCGTGGCGGCCCTTTACGGTTGTTCCAGTGACGGCCAAGCGGCGCCCACATCTCAGATCGCGGTCACCACCGAAATCCCGGGGACCAATTGCAGCAGCGGAGGGTTGAGGCTCGCTCACGGTACAGACAGCGATGGCGATGGCGCCTTGTCGAGCACCGAAGTGACCAGCACCGAATATGTGTGCAACGGCAACCCTTCCGCCCTGATCACGACCGACGTCTTGCCCGTTGGTGACAGCCATTGCGCGAACGGAGGCATGGCGATTCATCATGGAACGGACACAAACGCCGACGGCGCGCTGGGCAGCTCCGAGATCGCCGCCGATGAGTACGTCTGCAACGCAGTGGTGACTAGTGAAGCTGGTGTCTGCGTTTTCCCCTCCGAGTGGGTTGCCGCAACCGCGAGCTGCGTAGCGACTGCCGACTGGTCGAGCAGAGACCTTTCCGGACGGACCCTGACCAACGCGTATCTCGCCGGAGTGAACCTGAGCGGCGCCAATCTCACCGGCTCGAATCTGAGCTGGAGCGAGTTGCGCGGCAGCGACCTCAGTGGAGCAACGTTGACCAACGCCAATCTCAGCAACACCTCGCTCGAGGGCGCCAATCTCTCAAACGCCATCCTCGATGGAGCCGACTTGACCGGGGTCGACTTGCGTGGCGCCAATCTCGACGGAGTCTCGGCGGCCAACCTGGCGGCGTGCCCAGGGGAGCTTCCCGGTGGCTGGACCTGCGCCGATCTAGGCGCCGCGGGTCGGACTCTGCTGAACCCCGACGCACTGCTCGATGGACTTGATCTGACGGGCGCCGACCTGAGCCAGACGGATCTCGACGGCGTTCAGGCCATCCACCTCGCGGGCTGCCCGGCTCAATTGCCGCAAGGCTGG
>JAYWEH010000705.1:0-2965 GCA_043780025.1 Deltaproteobacteria bacterium | reverse complement strand
TCTTGCTGCAGGCGCTGGCACCCCTCGTTCACGGTTTCGAAGCCGCTTCCATCGGCGAGGTGCAGAAGGCACGCGCAGCCGATGCGAACATCCCCGTCGTCTTCGGCGGCCCGGGCAAGACCGAACGAGAGCTCGAAGAAGCCAGCGCGCTAGGGGTGGAGCTCATTCACGTGGAGAGCCTGAACGAGCTTTGCCGCATACAGGCCATCGGGGCCCGGCGCGGCGCGGTCATTCGAGTGTTGTTGCGCGTCAACCTTCGCGGCCCACTCCCCGTCGCTACCCTGCGCATGGCCGGCGCGCCCACGCAATTTGGTATCGACGAAGCCGACTTGCAGCGGGCGCTATCCGCAGCCGCGGCTTGCCCCAACGTGGACGTGAAAGGCTTTCACCTGCACTGCTTGTCGAACAGCCTCGATCCCGTGATTCATCTGGACCTGATCCGGAGCTATCTGGAGCGAGCGGAGCTCTGGCAAGGTTGGCTCGGTCGCGCCGTCGAAGTGCTGAACGTCGGCGGCGGCATTGGCGTGAACTATGCGGAGCCCGCGCAAGTGTTCGACTGGGCGGCATTCTGTGGCCAGCTTCGAACGCTGCGAGCCGAAGCGAGTGGCGGACCCGAGCTCGTGTTCGAGTGTGGCCGTTTCATCGCGGCGGCCTGCGGGGCGTACGCTGCCGAGGTGCTCGATCTCAAGCGCAACCACGGCAAGACGTTCGCCATCGTCCGGGGAGGCACGCATCATTTTCGACTACCGGCTTCGTGGCAACACAGCCATCCCTTCCGGGTCGTGCCGGTCGAGCGCTGGCCCCATGCATTCGAGCGTATGGAGATTGTCGATCAACACGTCTCCGTCGCGGGGCAACTCTGCACCCCCAAAGATGTGCTGGCTCGCGACACGCACATAGCGCGGCTCCGGATCGGCGACATTCTGCTTTTCACCCATGCAGGCGCCTACGGCTGGAGCATCTCGCATCACGATTTTCTGAGCCACCCGCATCCCGAGGTGCTGCATGTGCAGTGACGGCCAAGCGGTGCCTTCGAGCGAGCGCAGCCTGCGCATCTTGTGGCTCGGGCAGTTCTTGGTCACGCTGGGCCTCACGGTCGTCGTCCCGCTGTTGCCCTTCTACCTCGAGCAGCTCGGTTGTACGGACCCGGAGCAAAACCAGCTCTGGACGGCCTGGGCGCTCGCGGCCCCTGCCTTGCCCCTCGTGCTCATGGCGCCGCTCTGGGGCAGGATCGGTGATCGATTCGGGCGCAAGATGATGGTGGTTCGCGCGCTGTTCGGCATTGCCGTTGCGGTGCTCGCCATGGGCCTGGCACGAAGCCCGCTCGAGTTTTTCCTGTGCCGGCTCGCTCAGGGAGCCTTTGGCGGAGTGGACGACGCCGCGGCTGCTTTCGCTTCGACCGAAGTGCCCGCCGAGCAGCGTGGTCGAGCCATCGGGCTATTGCAGACCGGAACGGCCGCTGGCGCATTGGTGGGGCCGCTCGCGGGTGGATTTCTCTCCAGCCATCTGGGCTTTGCCCCCATTCTATTCACCACGGGCCTGCTGATCGGCGCTTCTGGGGTGCTCGCGGCGTCCCTGCTCGGAGAGTGGCACCCGGCTGCAGCCTCGAGAGTTCGACCGCCCGCGCCTGCGCTCGGCCGTGTCATGGCTTCACTGCTCGAGGATCGGAGTGCCTGCTCGTTCTTGCTTGCCGGCTTCTTCGTGCAAGTGGGGGGCTACGGCCTGATCGCCCTGTTCGCCAACCGGGTACGCCTGCTCGTGCTCGATCCGAGGGAAGCGAGCGAGTGGGTGGGAGCACTGCAGGCCCTGACGTGGGCATTGACCTGGGTAGGAGCCGCCTGGTGGGGCCGCCGCAATGATCGAGTGGCCATCGAGAAGAACTTCGCTCTCGCCGCCGCGGTGTGCGCCATGAGTGTCACCGCGCAGGCCATTCCTGCTCACCCGGGCTGGTTGATTCCGCTGCGTGCGCTTCAAGGTTTCTGCAATAGCGCCTTGGGCCAATCGGTGTTCCTGCGCGTGTGTCAGGGAGCCGATCCGGCGGAACGCGGGCTCCGGATCGGCATCGCCAATAGCGGTCTGACGCTGGGCCACGTCGCGGGCTCACTCCTCATTGCGCTGCTGGCGAGCTGGTTCTCAGCGAACGTTCTGTTCGCGTTTGTGGGCGGAGCGTTCCTCGCTGCCGCCGGCGTCGTGACTTACGCCGCTCGTCCAACCCGAAGGAGTCCGATCCATGTCCGACCATTCGCTTCTTGATGCTTCAGCGCCGGTTCGACTCGAAGAGCTCGACGCCGTCTTCTGCTCGGGCGCGCTCGTCACGGCCCGGCGCCGCGTGCTGCGCCAGCTCTTCGAGTCTCTGCTCTTCGAAAACATCGTCCCGCATGTGGCGGAGCCGGTGGGCGGCGAAACGCGTTTTTCCGTGCGCGGTGTGGACGAACACGGTCGCGCCGTTTCGTATGTCGCCACCGGAAGTCGTCGGCCCACGTTTGAGCGCGTGCGCCTGACCGGAACACCGCTACAGCGCGTCATCGGCGGCCAAACGCGAGAAGCAGAATCCGTGGCCCTTTTCATGCTGGAGACGCGAGCTGAACACGGCGCTGAGCCCGAAAAATTACTGCAGTTCATCGGTGAGCTCGAGCAGACCGTGCTGAAGGATGCGCAATCGATCGCCCGCGGAGGGCCCGGGGCCCGGCAGGATGCGAGTTACGAGGATCTGGAATCGGCATCCGGAGACGGTCACCCTTATCACCCCGCCTACAAGTCCCGCGTTGGCTTCGATTGGGAGGATAACTTGGCGTATGGCCCCGAGTTCGCCCCCAACCTTCAGCCCATCTGGGTGGCGGCCGAGTCCAGGAATACACCGCGGGCAGCCATCGCTGGTTTGAATCCCAACGACTTCTTGCGCCGCGAGCTCGGGGAGGTGGTCTGGAGGAATTGGACCGCGCGGCTCGCCGAGGCTGGAGCGGAC
>JAYWEH010000704.1:0-2966 GCA_043780025.1 Deltaproteobacteria bacterium | reverse complement strand
AGCCGCCCGAGCGCGACTCGGCGCGCGCGCGCATTTGGCACGGAACATGCTTTGTCTCTATGCATGCCGACCTTGCCCCCCGCTTCGTCGCCCAGTGTTGCGCCGATGTCCATGCCCGTCCCCATGGCGGCGCGCATCCCGTCCTTGAGGTCGTTGAGCGAGGACGCCTCCTGGACCGCACTGCTCGCGGACACCTCATGGGGCCTGGGGAGCCTGGATCGCCGGCGCGTGCGCGTGCGGCACCCCCAGGGCGGCAAGAGTGGAGAAGCATTGCGCTTAGTCGTGCAGTCCTACCGTGAGCACGACGTCGTGGCGGGGCGCCCGACGGCGTATGCACGTCCGCTCGCTTCCGCTCAGCGCGCCGTCAGCACCGACCAACTGAGAGGCGGCATCCAGCTCGATCTCGTGCACTTCGACGGCGAAGGCGACGACGTGGTGGTGATCGCGTGGACCGAAGAGGGCGACGCAGACCTCGATTTCGATGGTCTCGAAGCTCGCCCATCACGGGGTTCGCATCTAGCCGCGGTCGAAGCTCTGCATTCCTGAGCGGCCGCTGATTCCTGAGCGGCCGCGGGCGCACGACAGGCCAGGCGTGACGCAGCCGCCTGAGTGTGACCGTCCCCGGCTCCGCCGTGGCACACCTGGGCCAAAAAGCGATGGAACCTGTGTTGGCGGCAGGCGAGTAACGAGAGCCGCGTTAAGCCCTCGCGCGTTCAGTGCTGAGCTCAGTCGTAAAGCGCTTAGTTGTAGAGCACTGAGAAGCTGAGGGTCAGCCCGACTTCGGTCACCGTGTAGTCCGGATCCGAGGCGGTGGCGCGCAGCGCGTCCAAGCGCACGCTACCGCCGACCGACCATTCTGGAGCGACCCAGACGTCGTGCCCGGCCCAAAACGCTGCGCCAAAACCCACCGCGTCACTGCCTTCGGTCGCACCGGGCGGTTCGAGACCGACGTACGCGAGCCCGACCAGGCCGCCAAAATGCGTACCGCCCTTGGAGTTGGGAAAGCCATCCGCAAAGGGCCCCACGATCAGCGTCGTCATGTCCCCACCGGAGAGCTCGACGCCGTTGGCCTCCCAATCGCCGGACATCTGGAAACCACCGACCACGCCGCCTCCGAGTGAGAAACCCGCCGCGGGGCTCCCGCCGAGCAACAGATCGTAATTGAGAGTCAGACCGCCGGTCTCGACCTCGCCACCGGCTTCATTTTCGACGTTAGCGCTGAGCATGCTGCCCAGGCCCACGTTCACGCGCGCATAGAATCCCTCGTGTTGCCGGAAGGAGCGCTCGATGGGCGCCGCCGGGGGCGGCACGGCCAGGTCGATGGTGGGTCGGGCCGGCGTGAAATTGGGTGGAGGTGGCTCGAGGGAAGCGGGCTCAGCAGGCGCAGCTGCGGGGGCAGGTTCGGCAGTGGGTGCCGGCGCCTGAGCACCCGCCGAGTGCGGCCAGAGCAAGAGGCCGGCGGCCAGCACAGGGGCTGCCGGCAGCACAGAGTAACGAAGGAAGGGTTTCAAGCAGCTAGTCTCGAGCATGAGCTTCCAATCTCCCCGGTCGAAATCATTGCCATTCCGAAGTAGGACATTTCGCAGGCAAAACCAAGCCTCGCCCACCCCGCAATTCGGGCGCCCTCCGCTCATACCCAAAGCCGGCCTCAATCTTCCCCCTGGCTGCCTGTGTCCTCGTCGAAGAAGCCCCCCACCGCTCCCGAGCTCCACGCGCTGCCCCCTGAAACCGGCGGTCGCTTTTCGCTCGCGTTGATCGCCGAGGACTCGCTCGGCGCTCAATTTGACGTGGTCCTCGTGACCCGAGCCGGCTCCTGGAGCACGCAGGCTCGCGTGTCGTCCAGCCAGGGTGAAGTCAGCTGGAGCACGAACGAACTCGCCGACGCGCCCGCGTGGCTCTGCCACTACGCTCACTCCGCGCTCCGTAGCGCCTGGCGGCAAGTGCAGGAACAGGGCTGGCCCCGGCGCGTCACGCGCTGGCGGGACGCGCCGGAGCGCGAGGCCGAAGGCGGCCCTGACAACGTGGAGCGCTGATGTCGGCGCTGCGCCCGCGCTCGCGTTGGGGGGCCGCGCTGGGCGGACTGGCAGCCCTGCTCGGCGTCTCGACCGCGTGGGGCTTCAGCGTGGACGACGCATTGATTTCGATCCGCGTCGCCCACCAGCTCGCACTCGGCCATGGCTACCGGTTCAATGTCGACGGGCCCAGCGTCGATTGCGTGACCCCGCTCGGCTGGGCGCATGTGCTCGCCCCCTTCGCGGGCGGCGACGTCTACAGGGCGTTGAGCTGGGCGAGCGCCGCCGGCGCGGCGGCGTGGATCGCCGCAGGCGCCCTACTCGGCTGGCGGTCGGTGTCGAGCAGAGCGCCGTGGCGCAGCGCAAGCGTTTTGCTCGTGCTCGCGGGCTGTTTGCCGCTGTCAGCCTGGGCGGTTTCCGGCATGGAGACCGCCATTGTGATGTTGCTCGGCTGCGCGGCGCTCGAGCGAGGCCGGCTCGGCGCGTTGTGTGCGGGGCTCGCTGCCGCATGGCGGCCGGAGCTCTTGCCCTGGGCCATCACGCTCGCGTTCGGCAGCGCGCTCGGCCGACGCGAGCCAGTATCTCGGCGCTGCCTCGCGCTCGGCCTGGCGCTATTACCCGCGCTTGCGGTAGCCGTGACGCGCGCCTCGCTGTTTGGTCATCCCGCGCCGCTCGCGATCTTTGCCAAGCCCTCCGACACTGAACATGGCTTGCGCTATGCATTCGGTTTCTTGCTGCTGTCAGGCCCCCCTTGCCTGCTGCTAACGCGGCGTAATTGGCGCGCGCTCGGCCCCGAATATTGGGCGATCGCAGTGGCCTCGGCGGTCCACGTCGTGGTGCTCGTGGGTATCGGCGGCGACTGGATGCCGTTCTGGCGCCTGGGCGTGCCGGTGCTGCCGGGCGTATTGCGGCTCGGTGCCGCCATCGCGGAACGCTCCGGCGGGCTCGCGCACG
>JAYWEH010000703.1:0-16438 GCA_043780025.1 Deltaproteobacteria bacterium | reverse complement strand
TGTCTCGTTCGCTGCGTACTCCAAGACGCATCGAGAGAACCGCTTAGCCTGTGTCGTGCTTCGCGCTCGAGTACATACCAGCAAGGGCAGGTCAGGTCCAATCGTGTAAAGTTCCGCCCTTTCTCAGCTCGTTCAGCCAGCGTTAAGCACGGACAGCACACCCGCCCCTTAGCGGTGTGGCATATGAGCCCGCCCGCCTCTCACGCAGTTCACCGGCGCTAGCTCGATTGGGCAATGCCGTGCCTAGAGCGCCGCTGAGGCAGAGCATCGCGAGGAGCCACGTCGCGACGCCGACGCGGCCCACTGGCAAGGAGCGTGTGGAGACGGACTTTACATGACGCAGTCGTCCGTCGCTGCCGAGGCAGATCCAATTTTCCTACCCACGGCTTGACGGCGCAGCTCGGGTTCACCCACGTGTGGTCAGGCGGCAAGCGACCGTCCGCCGCTCACCCTCGCGGACGCATGGATTGGCTAATCGATGGTAGCCGTTTTCCGGCCAACGGGCCGCGCCCTGGGTCTGTCCCGGGGCCGCGGCGCCGGCTGCCCTGGAAATCTTCCTGAGGAATTTCTAGTGGGTCGACAGGGACTTGAACCCTGGACCTACGGATTAAAAGTCCGCAGCTCTACCGACTGAGCTATCGACCCGACGGGCGCGCAGGGTACTTGAAGGTTTCCACAGAAACAACGGAATCAGTGCGCGGGGCGGTGCCCCGGCCGTTCACTCCAGCGCGAATTATTGCGGCTCGAGCTGGGAGAGCGGCCCAGCCAGGCGGCTGCTGAGCTCGGTTTCGCGCTGGCGGCCAGCGGCGGCGCCGACGCAAAAAATCGCGAAGCTCACGTATTCGTACAGCAGGCGGCGCAGCGTTTCCTCCGCGCCGCGGCCAACCTGGAGCAGCTGGAGATTGGCGGCGACCCGGCCGGGCTCGAGCGAGCCGGCGGCGGTTGGCCCCGCGCCCGCGAACAGGATCCCATAGGAGCCCGAGCCTCCCTCGGCAAAAGAACCGAGGCCCTTGCGGAGCTCCCGGCCCTTGCCCGCAGCGTCGGCTTCAGAGTGGATGAGCTCGAGCAGATCGTTGGCGAGCGCGACCACAGCGGCCACCCCTCCGCTGCGGCGCGGCGCCTGGATCACCACATGGCCCGTGCGCTCGAGACCGTAGACGTCTTTGGTAATGGCAAATTCGCCACGCCCCGTCACCCGCCCCAGCACCTCGATGGAGCTCTGGCCATCGATCACGCGATGCGTTTCCTCGTATTCGGCAGGCACGTTGCTTTGGCCCTTCGCACGCACGGGCACGTAGTCTGCTGACGGGATTTTCTGTCGGAAGTAGCGGATCTCGTCCATGCGCGTCACGCCATCCATGAGCAGCGCCTGGGTCGAGATCACCTGGTGGGCGACCAGCTTCTGGGCATCAAAACCGTCGATGAAGCAGAATGTGCCGTTCGACTGGGCGAAGGCCGCAAACGTGATTTCCTCAACCTGGTGGCGCAAGCAACGGAACACGTCGGGTTGGCTGATCAACCCGAGCTCCAGCGCCACGGCGCCAAAACGCGCGCCGCGCTTTGTGTGCGCAGCGACGCGCGTGAGGTCCTGCTCCGAGAGTACGCCGTAGCGATACATGATCGCGCCGAGCCGCTCGTTTTCCACGCTAGTCTGCGCGCCGAGGACGTTGCCCTTGTCGAAGAAGAGCGTGCGCGTGGCGCCATCTCCAGACAGAACGAGCTCACCACGCCAACTGCTCTGCGACAACATCACGAACACGTCGCACACGGCGCCGGGGGCGCTGATTTCACCCGCCAGACGGACCAGCCCGGCAGGCCCGGGCTCGACCGCGCGCATCCAGATGACGCTCGGCGGGGCGGGTAATACCCGATAGGTGCCTTCGCGTGCGCTCAGCTCGGCGACGGCGTATTGCTCGAGGGGCTCGATAGTGCCGTTGGTGTGGACCTGAACCAGATCCGCTCGCCCCTCCCCACCTCGATCGTCACCCATCCCTGAAATACTAGCGCCTCGATTCCTCGAGGCCAATATTGAGGCAGGGAGCCGGTTCAAACCGGTGGCAAAGGCGGGAATTTCGATGCCCTCGCCCCGTCAGGGCACTCGAAATTCCCATCGCTTCACTGGAATCGGCGTACTAGCGCAACTCGGCGATGCATCCTGGAAAAACACGTTCGAGCCCGCCCAAAACGCGGTCTTCGAGCTCCACCCGCTTGCCGTCGAGGCACATCGTCACGCGCGCGCCGTCGGGCAACTCGATCACGATGTCCACCGGGCACTGCCCCGGGACGGTGGCGAGCAGCTCTGCCAACTGGCGCAGACGGGCTGGTTCCATCTCGTTGGCCTTGAGCGGGATGGCGATACCGGTGGTGGCTTTCTTGATCGCGGTCAAGAGCGGTACGACATCGTCAACGAGCAGAGTGGCCTCTTGCTCGTCCGTGGCCTCGTCGGTCATGGGAAAGCTGACCTTGCCGGAGACCAACACGGGCTCTCCACTCGTGAGCAGCGGCGCGTAGGTGTCGACGCGGTCCCCTCGTACCTTGGCGCGCACACGGCCGCGCATATCCTCCAGCTCGAAGAAGGCTGCTTTGCCCCCCGCGGCGTTCCGCCCACCCCCGTTCGTCGGGCGAAAGCGCTTCTCCTGATAGTTCTCGACGATGCCAGCGACGCTGGCGAGTGTCCAGGCCTCGCGCCCGCTGACGTCGGTCGTGGCGATGGCGCCGATGCGTTCTGGCTTGGTGCCGTAGCGGTCGAGCGGGTGCCCGGAGACGTAACAGCCCAGGGCCTGCTTCTCGCGCTTGAGCAACTCGGCGCGATCCCAGGGCTCGACCCTCGGGTAGTCGTGCACCGAAGCGCCGTCCGAAGCCGCGGCGCCCGCGCCCGTTGCTCCGCCGAACAACCCGAACAAACTGGTCTGCCCGGACGCGCGATCGCGGCTGGCGCTACGCCCTCGCTCGAGTGCGCGATCGACGGACCCGAGAGCGCGCGCGCGATCGATACCCATCCGCGTGAGCGACACGTCAAAGGCGCCACATTGCACGAGCGCCTCGAGCACGCCCTTGTTGACGCGCTTCGGATCGACCCTGCATGCAAAGTCGAACATGTCCGAGAACTCCCCATCGCGATCGCGCGCCTCGAACACGGCATCGAGCGCGCTCGCACCGAGCCCGCGCACAGCGCCCAGCCCGAAGCGGATCTGTGGCCCGTGGCGATCGCGCAACCGACCCGGACCTCGCGGCGGACCTTTGCCTTCAGGATGGCGGTACACCACGGTGAAGTCGAGGTGGCTCATATTGACGTCAGGAGGCAGCACGCTAGCGCCCCAGGCGCGCGCCTCCGCGATCATGCGCACGACCTTCTCGATCTTGTCCTTGTCGGCGGTGAGCATCGCCGCGAAGAACTCCACGGGATAATGCGCCTTGAGATACGCGGTCTGGAAGGTGATGAGCGCGTAGGCAGCGGAGTGGCTCTTGTTGAAGCCGTATGAAGCGAAGCCCTCGATCTCCTGAAAGATGCTCAGCGCCTGTTCTTCACTGACGCCCTTCTCCTGCGCGCCCTTGACGAAGATGCCGCGCTGCTCGATCATCTCCTCGACCTTCTTCTTGCCCATCACGCGCCGGAGCACGTCGGCGCCGCCCAGGGTGTAGCCGGCGAGCAACTGGGCCATCTGCATGACCTGCTCCTGGTACACGGGCACGCCGTAGGTGGGCTCGAGCACCGCGTCGATCAGCGGGTGCAGCTTGCGGATGTTCTTGCGCTTGTGTTTGCCGCCGATGAAATCGTCGATCATGCCCGTGCCGAGCGGGCCCGGGCGGTACAGCGCCACCGCGGCGATGATGTCTTCGAAGCAGTCTGGCTTGAGCCCGCGCAAGAGCTGCTGCATGCCGCTCGATTCGAGCTGAAAGACGCCGGTCGTGTCGCCGCTGCTGATCAGCTGGTAGGTGGCCTTGTCGTCGATCGCCACGAGCGCCAGATCGAGCGGTTTGTCCTGGCGCTCGGGGCGCTTGTCCACGAGGCGGCGGGCCACGTCGATCACGGTCAACGTCTTGAGGCCCAAGAAGTCGAACTTGGTCAGGCCCGCGAGTTCGACGTCGTCCTTGTCGTATTGAGTGACGAGCGTGCCCTCGCCGACAAAGCAGGGCACGTGATCGTACAGGGGCCCGTGGCTGATCACGAGGCCCGCGGCGTGCATGCCGGCGTGCCGTGTCAGGCCTTCCAGCTTCTGGCCCTGGACCAGAAGCTCGTGGATAATCGGGTCTTCATCGAAGATTTTCTTGAGCTTCGGCTCCACCTCGAGCGCTTCAGCGATGGTGCACGTCTTGCCCTGACCCTTGTCCGGGATCAGGCTGGCGATGCGCTGCGAGTCAGTGGCCGCCATGCCCATCGTGCGCGCCACGTCTTTGATGACGCTGCGCGCCTTGAGGTTTTGAAATGTCGCGATCTGGCCGACGCTCTCGCGGCCGTATTTGTCGGCGACGTATTGGATCACCTCGTCCCGCCGCGACATGCAGAAATCGATGTCGAAGTCCGGCATGCTGACGCGTTCAGGATTCAGGAAGCGCTCGAACAGCAGATTGAACGGCAGCGGATCGATCTCGGTGATGCCGAGCGAATAGGCGACGAGCGAGCCGGCGCCTGAGCCACGGCCGGGCCCCACGGGAATACCGCGCTGCTTGGCCTCGCGCACGAAGTCCCAGACGATCAGGAAGTAGCCCGCGTAGTCCATACCGGCGATCACGCCGACCTCGAGCGCCAGGCGCTTCTGATAGTGCGCCCGATCGTAACGCTTGCCCACGCGATCGAACTGCGCGAAGCGCTGCTCGAGTCCGTCCTCCGCGACCTGGCGGAAATAGTCCACGGTGGCGAGCCCCTCGGGGACCGGGAAGTCCGGCAGCGTGGCTTGGCCGAGCTTCAGCTTGAGCCCCGAGCACATCTCGGCGACGCGCACGGTGTTGGCCACCGCGTCCGGCAAGCTACGGAACAGCTGCGCCATCTCAGCAGGGCTTTTGAGATACATCTCGAAGCTGCCGTGGTGCTCCTCGCGCGCCTCCTTGTATTGCCAGTTGCGGCGCACGCACTCGAGGTAAAATTGCGCTTCCCCATCCTCGGGGCGCATGAACTCCACGTTGTTCGTTGCGACCAGCGGCAGATCGAGCGCGCGCGCGGCGTCGGTCAGGATTGAATTGAGCACGGGCTGTTCGACCAGGCCGTGGTCCTGCAACTCCACAAACAAATGGCCGGGCTCGAAGATGTCGCGTAGTTTCCCGAGCAGCGGTTCAGCTTCGGCCGGGCCTTGCTCCATCACCCGCTGCGGCACCACGCCATTGAGGCAGCCGCTCAGGCACACGAGCCCCTTGCTGTGGCGGGACAGCGTATCGAAATCGATGCTGGGCGCGTTCTGGGAGGCGGGGTGCGTGTAACCTTCAGAGACCAGCCGAATGAGGTTCTTGTAGCCTTCCAGGTTCGTCGCGAGCAATCCGAGGTGATCGACCTTGGCAGTGTCGCGGTGGCGCGCCAGGTTGATCTCGCTGCCAATGATGGCCTGGATGCCCTGTTGCTTGCACAACTTGTAGTGGCGGATCGCCCCGAACATATTTTGGTGATCGGTCACCGCCACCGCGCTCATACCGAGCTCTTTGACTCGCGGCGCCAGGTCGCCGAGCTTCACCGTGCTCACCAAAAACGAATATTGTGTGTGCACATGCAGGTGAACGAACTCGGCCATGCTTCAAATGAAGTACACCAATGCGCTAGGGGCGTCACGGTGGGCGGCGCGGCTGATTTTGGCGGAGTTGAAACGCGCGCAGCGTGCCGTCCCGAAAGCTTGCGCTCGGGCGGCGAGTCGAATACCCGTAGGCGATGGAAGAAACGGCCTGGGCGCCCCGTAATCACGAGGACTGCCCGAGGAGGACGCCTGTGTCGCTGTGGAACCGCTTAGCAATTAAAAATATGCCTCAGAAGCCTACGGCCCGACGGATGGTGGCCCACCCGATTCTGGCCCTGCTGCTATTCGGCCTCGTGCCAGCGTGCAGTTTCAGCGCCAGCGCGGGTAGCAAGTCTCCCGACGAGGCGGCCCCGGCGACCACGCCGAGCGAACCCGCAGCGACCCCCGCCTCCACCACGGATCCAGCGGCGCCGCCCAAAGCGAACGTCAAGGTCGTGGGCAGCAAGCTCGAGACCCCGGGTGCCATCAGCTTTCAACCCGATGCGGCCGTGCTCGCGACCGGCGCGGGCAACGAAGCCGTTCTGGGCGAAATCAAGGGCTACCTGGAGCAGAACGCTCGGGTCACGCGCGTGCGGATTGAAGGCCACACGCACAACTTACGGCCTGCCGATCAGAGCCTGCAGCTGTCGGGTCAGCGCGCTCTCGCGGTCAAGCAATGGCTGCGCGAAAACGGGATTCACGAGGGGCGCCTGCTCGCCGTCGGGTTCGGCGACGCCAAGCCGGCGGCCGCCAACACGGATGCAGCGGGCCAAGCCCAGAACGAGCGCATCGACTTCCGGATCGCCGAGTTGGACGGTAAGCCGTACTTGGGACCTGACCCTCTGGCCGGCGGCACGGAATTTCCGTGAAAAAACGGGAACGCTGCCTGCGCTTTCCCTGCTAAGGGCAGCGTGATGATGGCGCCGGATCGGCTGATTTCAGGTTTTTTGTTGATGGTCGCGGGCGCGCTTTTCGCCTGTGATGAACCCGCACCCGACTTGAGCGAATGGAAGCTGGCTGATCACGATCAGCCAGACGAAGCCCCGCGTCGCAGGTCGCCCAACGCGCCGCCGCCGACTCACGCGCAACCGTCCTCGCGCAATCAGGTCATCGACGTGACCTGGGTCAAGCAGTGCGCGAGCTGCCACGGCCGGCGCGGCCGCGGCGATGGGCCGTCGTCCACGATGGTGAAGGCGCGCGACTTGAGCCAGCCCGCCTGGCAAGCCAGCGTCACCGACGCGCACCTCTCCGAAGTGATCCGCAAGGGCAAGGACAAGATGCCCGCGTTCAACTTGCCGGACAGCATCATCGAAGGTCTGGTGCAGTACGTCCGGGGCCTCGAAGAGAAGCCCCGCGGCGTCCCCGGCAGCCCGGGCGCCATGGCTCCCCCTTCCGCGACGCCCGTGCCGAGCTCCGCCGCCCCCGGTACGCCGGCCCCCGGCGCACCTGCACACGGTACGCCGGCCCCCGGTGCCCCTGCGCACGGTACGCGAGCTCCCACCAGTCCCGCGCCGAGCGGGGTCTCGTCCGGTACACCGACCGCGCCTGCATCTGCGACCAAAGGCAACGGGAACTGAGCGAGCCGCATGTCGCTCATCGAGCGCAGCGATCCCGGTTCTGAGCGGGATCGGGGCGCCGCACCGCGCTCCGCCTACCTTCGTATCCTCGTGGTTGCTGCGGTCGGGGCAACGTTGTGGTTCCTGATGCCCGGCGTCCCCCACGATCAAACGGTGATCTTCGCCTTGGGGGCCAACGCAGGCCGCCTAGAGCAGCTGGAAGTCAGCTGGGAAGCCGCGCATAGCGAACACATTGGGGGGCTCACGTTGAACTTCGAGCAGACGGCTCCGGAGCGCGTGGCCCGGCAGCTGCGGCTGCCCAACGGCGAATATTGGTTTCGGGCCAGAGCTCAGCACCGGAGCGAACGAGCCGAGCGGACAGAGGTCGTCCGCCGAGTTACGCTTGACGGAAGTACCCTGACTCTACGCCTGGAAGAACTCACCGAGTGAGCGCACCCGTTCCCACAGATGCCTCCACGAGGGCCCTGACCGGAGAAGCGCCGAGCCGCTGTCACACGCTCTTGGTGATCTCGGGCAAGGCCCGCGGCAACCGCGCAACGGTGAGCGGCTTATTGCGCATCGGCAAGGCGCCCGACAACGACCTCGTGCTCCCTGACGCTTCGGTGTCGCGCTACCACTGCGAAGTCGAAGCCGGCGCTCACGGCATGGTGGTGCGCGATCTCGGTTCCACCAATCACACGCGCATCGGGCGATCCAAAATCCAGACGGCGACGCTCGAGCCGGGCGCCACGCTCACGGTGGGAGACGTAGAGCTCACGCTCGCGCCTGAAGACAATCGCCTCAAGGTGTTGCCGAGCGAGTCGTCGCGATTTGGTGCCGCAGTGGGGCCGAGCCTCGCGATGCGTCAGGTGTTTGGACTCTTGGAGCGCATCGCCGGGACGGATGCGACGGTGCTGCTCGAAGGTGAAACCGGTACCGGCAAGGACGTGCTGGCGCGCTCGATCCACGAGCGGAGCCCGCGGTGCGATCGAGCTTTCGTGGTCGTGGACTGTGGCGCGGTGAGCTACAACTTGATCGAGAGCGAGTTCTTCGGGCATGAGCGCGGTGCGTTTACGGGCGCCGTGCAGGGCCGCGCGGGCGCCTTCGAAACCGTCGGGGGCGGCACGTTGTTTCTCGACGAGATTGGCGAGCTGCCCCTCGACGTTCAACCCAAGCTGCTCCGAGTGCTCGAAACCGGCGAATACCGGCGCGTCGGTGGCAACCGCGTGGCGCGCTCCGAAGCCCGGGTGATCGCGGCGACAAAGCGGGATTTGAAGCTGGAGGTCGAACGCGGCAAGTTCCGCGAAGATCTGTATTTCCGTTTGGCGGTGGTCCCGGTCACGGTGCCTCCGCTCAGGCAACGGCGCGAAGATATACCAGCCCTCGTGGAGTGCTTCTTGAAGCTCGCGCGGGAACGCGATCCGCGGCTCGTCGATCTACAGCTCGGTCAGGACACCTTGTCCGGGCTGATGGCGCATGACTGGCCCGGCAACGTGCGCGAGCTTCGCAACGTGCTCGAGCGCGCTAGCTATATCGCGTCGACCTCGGAAGAGCCAGAGCTGAGGTTGGTGGACATGCCCGTGCTCGCCCAGGGCGCACGCCAGGGGGCATGGCAATTCGACGAGAACGAAAGCTACGGGCAGACGCGCAACGCGTTCGAACAGGAATTCGAGCAGCGCTACGTGAGCTGGTTGCTCGAGAAGCATGACGGCAACGTGAGCGCTGCGGCGCGCGCGGCCAAGATGGATCGCAAACACTTGCACGAGCTGGCGCGCCGGCATGGCCTGCGTTCGCGCGGCTGAGAACGGGTCGTGATGCGATCGTCAGTGCTTCTACCGCTGTTCTGCGTGGCCCTTTGGGTGACACCGCTCGGAGCGAGTCCAACAACACGTGGCTTCAGCGCCCGCCTCGAGTGTCAGCGGCGGCCCACGCCGGGCCGCGTGTTGTGCGAGGCAGAGCTGGAAGTCGAAGGGGGCGAATTGGTTTGGGGCGACGTGCTGGTCGTCGACTCGCCCCAATTCGCTCCCCCGCTCCGGCCGCGCGTCGGGGCCGGTGCATTGTTCATGAAGACCGCGCAGCGCCAGCGCTTGCAGCTCGCCCTCGCGGCATCGGCGGAGGGTGACGGCACGCTCTCCGTACGCGTTCGTGCGGTGGTCTGCGCGGAGCGCCCCCCGCGCGACGGCTCGCCGGGAGCGCCGGAAACCGCGCCCGTAAGACCGGAGAAAGACTGCCGCGCCGTAACCCGGGAGGCGGAAGCCCGCGTCTCGGTCGGGCCCATCACCGAATAGCCGGCGGCTCGCCGAAACTTGGCCCGCCGCTGCCGGGCTTGGCCTACTGCGGCCATGTTGGCCCTGCCCGGCAGCCTGGAACGTTCGACGCTCGGCGATCTGCTCGGTGTCCTCCACCGCGACCGCGTCACCGGCACTCTGTGCCTCGAGGACGAGTCTCCCGGCGTGTCGGAACGATACGTGATTCATTGGCTCGACGGTCTCATTCACGAGGTGGAGATGCCGCGCGGGAGCGCGCCGGGCACTCGGGATGGAGCGGCTTCGTCACGGGCCCGAGCCGAAAGCGATCGTCAGCGGCTCGAGCGGCTCGAGCGGCTCGAGGCGCTGTTTGACCTGAGGCGCGCACGCATCAGCTTTCGGGTCATGGGCGCGCGATCGATCCGGACACCCGCCCCGCTCGGCCCCGGCGAGTTCCTGCACGGCCGCAAGCGGCTGCGCGACGAGAGCGCGGGCAGCGCGCAACGCTCGGCGGCAGTGGAGAGCGCGCGATCGCTGGCGCTCTCGACGCTCGGGCTCAGTGGCGAGCCGAGCGCGGCCGCCATCAACGCCGCGTTTCGAACGCTGGCGCGCCGCTGGCACCCCGATCGGTATCCCAACGCCGGCGAACAGACCCGCGCCGCCTTGTGCCGGCGTTTCGCGCAGATTACCTCGGCCTACGCGACACTTCGCGCCGAAGCGGCCTGAGCCGCGCTCGGCGCGGCTTCGCTCGGGCTCAGCCCGCGGCCGAACGCCACGCGCAGTGGCCCACGAAAAACGGCCCCATCTGCACGATGTATTGCGCGGTCTGGCGCGTCTTGCGCATCGCCTGCACGACGTGAGACAGTGGGTGCAACTCCTTGCCGAGCAAACCGATCACGAACTCGTTATCGTTGGCGTCGAGGCCGTGACAAGCCAGCCGCACGTCGTGTGCCAGGTTCTGCGCGCCGTAGGCTTTGCCGATTTCGGCGTGCTCGCGCAAAATGCCGCCTTTTTCGCGGTCCTCGAGCTGCTCGAACGCGCCCGAGCGCCTGAGCGGATACCAGACTGCCCAGGGCCACTCGGTGTTGCGCACGGTGTCGCGCGGGCGCTGTAGTAGCCAATATTCGAGGTCGGGTTCGTACCCGGTCGAGTAGGTGCGGCCGATCATGGTGAGGCCCGGCAGCGAACGGAGCCCCGAGAGCCCTGAAGCGCCGAAGGCGGGACGCACCTTGGTAACGAAATCTTCCGGGTTCTCACCCCAGCTGAGCACCGCAATGCCGCGCGGGTTGTTCATGTCTTCGTACACCACGGCCGCGGCGCCGGCCTCGTCGAGCGCGCGGCCCAGGGTTTGGATGGCTCGGGCGGGGTCGAGGCCCTGTTCGCACTCGTAACCGAGAAGCTGCATGAACAGCCGCCGGTTCATGGCCTGGACGGGTTGCCCACCAAAACCCTTGGTGCGCTCCCAGACGTCAATCTTCTGGCCTTCGTGCGTGTCGCTCATGCGAACCCCATACCGCATTTTGGTGGCCCGAGCCCAGGCGGACACCCGGGCGCTGGGACAGTGACGTCGCGTCCGCGGCGCCGCCCGGCCAAACGACCCACTCAGAAAATAGCCGCCAGTCAACTGCGCAGACCCGTGATGTCTGATACGTTGCGCCGCTTTGCGCGCCCGATCGCAACCTCCTGCCATGAACGCTACCCCGCCGGGCCCGAGTGGTGCGGCGAACGGCTCTCAGCGGCCTTCCCATCCCGTGCCGGCGGGCATGCGTGATTGGTTGCCCCAGAAGGCACGGCGCCGCGCCGACGCGAGCGAGCGAATCCTACGGCACATCGAGTTGTGCGGCTATCAGCGCGTGGAGGTCCCCCCGTTCGAATACGCGGAGGTCCTCGAACGGGGCTTCGGCAACGCGGATGACAGCTTGCGTTTCATCGAGCCGGAGACCGGCAAGATCGCGTCGCTGCGCTCGGACGTCACTCCGCAGATCGCCCGCTTGATTTCAACCCGATTCGCGGACGGCCCCTGGCCCGCCCGGCTGTGCTACCGGGACAGCGTGCTTCGGCGTCGGCGCGCGCGCGCGCGGCTCGATCAGAACCTGCTCCAGGTCGGCTTCGAGCTCGCTGGCCCGAGCGCGGAGAGCGGAGACCTGGAAGTCCTGGAGACGGCAACGAGCGCGCTGCGCGCGTCAGGGCTGGACGAGTTCACGGTGGATCTGGCCCACGCGGAGGTGCCGGGCGCGTTGCTCGAGCGCTTGGCTCCTCGAGCCCGCAGCGACGCACTGGAATGCCTGGCGGTAAAAGACAGCTCACAGCTGGCGCGCGTGGCCGCGGGCGCCAACCTCGACCGCAAATCGGCGGCGGCTTTGGCCGAGTTATGTGAGCTTCACGGGGGAAACGAAATCTGGCCCCGCGCCGAGCGAGCGCTCGCCGACACGCCGGCAGAGCCCGCGATGCGATCCTTGAAACGCATCTGGGACGCCGCTGTCAGCTCCGAGCTCGCCTCACATTTCGTGGTGGACCTCGGGGAAACCCGCGAATTTTATTACTACACCGGGGCGATGTTTCACCTGCTCGCGGAGGGGCCGGGCGAGCCCCTCGGTTCAGGCGGGCGCTACGACACGCTATTTGAACGTTTCGACCTCCCCTGCCCGGCGGCAGGATTCGCTTTCGACATCGGCAACGTGTGTTGGGCGCTCGAAGCGAACGGCATCACGGAGCAGAAGTCGCCGCGGGTGTTGGTGGGTCTGCCCGCGAGCGGCGGGCGAGCGGCGCTCTTGCTGCGAGAGCTGCGGGCGCGTGGCCTAGCGTGTGCGTTGGGCCCCGAAGGGGCGGACGGCGGAGCGTACGGGCGGCAGTGGGACTACACCCACGTGTTGGATTTGAAGTCGGGGGGCGTTTTGCGTGACCTCGAAACGGGCGCGGAGTGGCGGCTCAGCGAGGCGCTGGGCGGCAAAATCCCCGAGCCCATGACCCAAGAAGCAGCGGCCCGGTTGGCCGAGGTTGTGAGCACCCAAGTTCGGGTGCTAGAGGAATTGATATGTCCTGCGTGATTGTCGTTGGCGCGCAATGGGGCGACGAAGGCAAAGGGAAGATCGTCGACATTTACACGGAGCACGCCGATGTGGTGGTGCGTGCCGCCGGTGGTGCCAACGCCGGCCATACGCTGGTGGTGGGCGACGAGAAGACCGTAGTGCGCCTGTTGCCGAGCGGCATCCTGCGCGAAAACACCCGCTGTGTGCTGGCTCAGGGCATGGTGGTCGACCCCGCGGTGCTGGTCGCCGAGATGACGGACCTGACCCAGCGAGGCTGCAAGCGCGTGGACGAACGCGTGGCGCTGTCGTCGCGGGCTCACCTGGTGCTCGGCTACCACCAGCAAATGGACGAGCTGCGTGAAAAAGCCGCTGCGCAGCGCGCGATCGGCACGACGAAAAAGGGCATCGGCCCGGCGCTCGAAGACAAGGTACGGCGCACCGGCGTGCTGGCTGGCGATCTGCGAGACCTGACGCGCCTGCGCGATCGCCTGGAAGGCGCGTTGATCCATTGGCGTCCTCAGCTCGAGGCGTTCGGCGGCACTACCCCGACGGTGGACGAAGTCGTCGCCCAGCTCGAACCGCTGCGCGCGCGCCTGCTGCCGCTGCTCACGGACACCTCCAAGCTGATCAACGACGCGGTCAGCGCCGGCAAGAAGGTGCTCCTCGAAGGCGCTCAGGGCACCCTGCTCGACATCGATCACGGCACGTATCCGTTCGTCACCTCGAGCTCCCCGATCGCGGCGGGCGCCGCCGTCGGCGCGGGCCTTGGTCCGACGCGCATCTCTTGCGTGCTCGGCATCCTCAAGGCCTACGCAACGCGAGTGGGCGCGGGCCCCTTCCCGACGGAACTCGGAGAGCCCGAAGGCACGCGGCTACGCGAAGCCGGCGCCGAGTTCGGCTCCGTCACCGGGCGGCCGCGGCGCACCGGCTGGTTCGACATGCCCGGCTTCCGTTACGCCGCCCGGGTGAACGGGCTGGACGGGTTTGCGCTGACAAAGCTGGATGTGCTGACGGGGCTCGGGACGTTGCGGATCTGCGTCGCGTACGACACCCCGACCGGGCGCACCGAAGACCTGCCGCTCGAGCTGATCAGCGAGGACGAACGGCTGGTCACGCCCATCTACGAAGAGTTGCCCGGCTGGACGGAGCCGCTCAGCGCAGTACGAGAACTCAGCGCTCTACCCAAAAATGCCCGTGAATACGTGCGGTTCATCGCAGAGCGCTCGGGCGTTCCCCTGTACCTCCTGAGCGTTGGGGCCCGGCGCCAGGAGACGATCGTGCTACAAGATCCGTTCGCGCCGCCGCGCTGAACGGCGGCACTATCGAGGTCACGTTTTCGCCCCCCGGTGCCGCGGTGTTTCTCGGTGCAGCCCCATTAACCCTCGCAGCGCTGCTCCTCGCGCCACCGTTCCTCGGCGCCGCCGCGACCACACTCGCTTCGGGATCGAACGAAGGCCTGGCACTACCGCTCGAATCGAGCGCGCGGCCCAGCCTGTGCCGCAACGGAGGTCCCGCGCAGCAATCCAACCTGCGTTCGGAGCTGTGGGACCGGGCCCGCTCGAGAGCCGTGGACGAGCTCTGCCGCAGCCTGGCCCGCGCCCATGCGGACCTCGATAGAGAGCCGTCATCGAGCTTGCGGGTGGGGCTGGAGCTATCGGGCACGTGGCCCGGGCGGCCCGAACCACGCGCTCTGACGGCCCGCGCCTTGACGAGGCTGAGGCGCTACGCCGACGCCTGGCGAGCGTTCGAGGAGGCGCGGACGCGAGGTTATGTTGCGAGGCCCGATCGAGCGCTCAGGGATTACGCGGTCGCGGCGGCGCTGACCGGTCATCATGATGCGGCGTTCGAGGCTTATCGCCGACTGATCACGCTCGGAGCTCTCTGGCCCAATCCCGTGGAACGCCATGCGCTCTACCTGGAGGCGGCGCTGGCGGCCCTGCGCGCTCCCACGGCGGCGCTCTCGGACGCCGCGAGCTACGTCGCTCGGGTGCGCAACGAAGGCACGTCGACCGGCCTCCGCACTTACGCCGCCGCGGTATCACTCTTGATCGCAGAACGCCAAGGGCGTGCGACGCCCGCGGTGGACGGCCCCGAGAGCGGTGAGATCTGGCGCTTGCTCGAGCAACTGCGCAGCAGCGAACCGCCACGCCACTGGCCGCGCGTGCCCGCACACGAACCGCTCGGCGCTGCGGCGCTCGCTATCGAGCCGTTTTCGGAGACGGAGGCCGCAGAACTCTGGGCAGGTTACGTCAAAGGGCTCGACGCTCTGCCCGGCGCCGCGGACTTCAAGCGCCGCGCACTCGAACGGCTGCGTCGTTTGCAGGGCCAAGGCGGCAGCTCTCCATGACGAGGCGGCGTCGCTTCACGGCCGCCCTGTGCCTGCTCGCGCTGTGCGCCGCGAGCCCCGTCGAAGCCAAGCCCTCCGTCTGGGACGTGGCCAAGAACCCCGGCTCGCGCCGCGCCGACGAACTCTTCGCGCTCGCTGAACGCAGCCGAGTACCCGCGGAGGATGCGCTCGACGACGTCGCCTTCATGTTGCCGAACGCCACGTCGCGGGAGCTGCAAAAGCAGCTCAACGCGCGCGCGGCGGCGCTGATCAGCATCGGCGCGGGCGATGATCTGGGCGACATTCGCCTGCTCTATCTGCTCGGAGACGCGCTCGGGCGGGCGGACGAGAGCTACTTGCCCGAGGCGGAAATGCGGCTGCGCCAGGCGCTCGAACGGGATCCGGCATCGCCCCTGGCCGCCGACGCCTGGTTCTCGCTCGCGGTGGTCAGCGGCAAGCTGAATAGACACGCCGCCGAACGCGCGGCGTACACCGAAGCGCTGGCGCAGGAGTGGGACCCCGATCTGCGCGCGACGATTCTGACTAACCGCGGAGAGTCGAGCATGGTCGAAGGCGACCTAAAGCGGGCGATCGGCGACTACCGGAGCGCGCTCCAGCTGGCACGTTCGGCCGAGCCGCGAGCGCTTGCGCTCTGGAACTTGGCCGTCGCGACCGAACGCGACGGGGATCTGCCGAGCGCCCTACCCATCGCGCGCGAAGCGGGGCTCTTGCGCTTCGGCCATCCGAGCCACCCCATCGTGGCCCTCGATCTGCCGCTCGTGTACTTTAACCCGGATTACGACGAACACTATTACCGCGCGCTCGGCAGCATGGCGGACGCGCTCGCGGAATCACGGCCTGAGCAAGCTCGGCGGCTGTTTCAAACCGCGAGCCTTTTGTGGTCACTCTACGTGAACAACGCGGCAGGCGGAGGGCTGCGCTGGGTGCCCAACGCCAAGCAGCATCGAGATCGCTGCCGTGCGGAGCTCGAACGCTTGGATCAGACGCCCGGGCGAGCCAAAGGCAAGCCCTCAGTACGTGGGAGCGACGAAGATTAGCTCGACGCGCGCGTTGCGTTCCCGCGCGCGCGGCAGATCGGGAGGTAGCAGGGGTTGCCGCTGGCCCGCGTCCACGACCTCGACCGCGGGGACACCGAACGACTGAAGCTCACTCGCCAGGCGGCTGAGTAACTGCGTGGTTGCCCCGGCCCGCTCGCCACCACCGGCGTGCCCCACGAGCAGGACTGGGAACTCCGGATGCGATTTCGAGATCGCCGCGAACCGCGCGACTTCGGACCGGCGTTGTTCGCGGAGGGCTCCCTCGTCATTCAACATATCGCGCAATGTGACACCGACCCCGCGATCATCTCGCGATGGCGACACCCCGAGGGCGCTCAGCTCGGTCAGCAACATGTCGGGCAGGACTGCTTCGGCGCCTCGGCCCGCGGAGGGCGCTTTACCTGTCGGAGTCTCTGCGCCGGATTGCTGACGTTCACGGCGACGCGCCGAGATGAGATCGAGACAGCTGGCACGGAGCTGAACGGCTTCTTCCAGTGCTGCAGCGCCGCCGCCACCAGCGATCA
>JAYWEH010000702.1:0-16443 GCA_043780025.1 Deltaproteobacteria bacterium | reverse complement strand
GGGCTAGTGGTGAGGTCGAATGCCAATGGATCGTTCATGGTGATCTTCCTGCGGCGAGCAGACGGGGTAACGAGAAGCCGGCCGGGGGCCGGCCACACAAGATGCGCGCGCGATCGAAGCCGGTGGTCTCGAGCGCGTAGAAACGCCGGATCGTGTCGGCGGGCAGGCGATAGAAGCGTTCGAGCACGCGATGCCGGCGCTCCGGAGCGAAGGCTTCAAACAGCAAGCGATTGAGGCGCACGCCAAAGCGGAACTGCCGCTCGTGGGTGCTGAGCCAACGCGCGTGGCCTTCACCCCCGAGGGCCGAAGCGGGCAGGCTCGCCACGCGCAACGCGAAACGTAGCGCCACGGGCAGGGAGTACCCGGTGGTGGGGTGAAACAGACCGCCCGCGTAGCCCGCGCTGAGCACCTGAGGGGCCGCCGCGGTGCGCGCGCTGCGCGTCGGCAAGGGCAACACGCCCGCCTCGCTCCGCAGCACGCGAGCCACCTGCCAGCCGCGTCCACGCGCGTACGCAAAAATGCGCTCCTCGAGCGTGCCGGCATCGAGCAGCGGATCGCTCGAGTAGTAGGTGTCTTCGACGAGGACCCGGCGGTCGTCCCAGGGCAACACGTACATGAAGCGAAAGCCGTCGAGTTGCTCGACCGTGGCATCCATGAGCAGCGGTGCATCGGGCATCTCGCCGCCGCACAGCTCGAGCTCGAGGCCCAGGAACTTTTGATAGCCCGCGGCGGGAAAGCGCGCTGCCCGATCCGGACCCCGCGCGTCGATCACGAGCTCGGCTCGCAGCGTGCTGCCGTCATCGAGGGTCACCTGATCGCGAGCGACCTGGCGGACGGTGGCCGTGAGGATGCGCGCGTGAGGGGACCCGCGCAGGCGCTCACTCAATACCTGGTGGAGGCGCTCACTCGTGATCGCGCTATACGCTTGTTGGAGGCGCCGCCGGTGGCCGGAGAACCACACGTCGTGGCAAGGCCAACGTCGCACCACTAATTCGTCGAGCCACCGCTGGGCTGCTGCAGGCGCGTCGCCGGCGTGGAAACACCAGGTGTGGTTGCCTCCGAGCCGCGCTTCCTTTTCGATCAGCGTGAGGCGCACGTCTGGCCGGCGCGCGAGGAGCGCGAGAGCGATCAGAGCATTTTGCAGGCCGCCGCCGACCAGGAGGTACTCCACTCCCCCCTCGTAGGGAGACGCGGCACTCCGTCAAGGCGCCGCATAAATCTAATCCGCATCCCTTGTCGCGCGCGTGACTTGGCACGAGATAGAAGTCACTGCAGCGGAAGATGCCAATGAGCGAGAAGCCGAGGATCTTGTTCGTGAGCGAAAATGTCACGCTCGCACAGGTGGTGCGGCTGGTCACGCTCGCGCGCGGATTGAGCGACGACTACGAAGTGCACTTTGCCTGTTCGGAGTTTCCTGACTTCGTTTTTGGTGGCACGCATTTCCAACGCCACACGTTGGAAACGCTGAGCGCCGCAGAGGCCGATCGGGCGCTGCGCGCCGGGCAGCGCCTCTACGAAACCTCGACCTTGCTGCGCTATATCGCCGCGGATCGAGCGCTCATTGAGGCGGTGCGCCCCGGGCTCGTCGTGGGTGATTTGCGCTGGAGCCTATCGACCAGTGCAGAGCTCTGCCGTGTGCCTTCGGCAGTGTTGATCAATGCTTATTTCAGCCGGTTTGCGCGCCGGGAGCGTTTTCCGGTCCCCGATCATCCCATCATCGGTTGGCTCGGAGAGGCGCTTACCGAACGCTATTTTCCGAAGGCCTTGCCCCGGGTATTTCAACACTTTGCCGAGCCTGTGAACGCGGCCCGCAAAAAACATGGTCTGCCTCCGGTGGGCAGCTTGCTCGACGTGCTCAGTCACGGGGATTACACGCTCTACCCCGACGATCCCTGGCTCACCCCGGTGACCGCAGCACCTCCGACACACCGTTTCCTCGGGCCCGTGTTGTGGGAGCCGGACGTCGCGGAGGTCCCGCTGCCCGCCTCCTCAGCATCCGGGTCGAGGCCGCTGGTCTATGTCACGCTGGGCTCATCCGGCAACCTCGAGCTCTTGCCGCTGATCGTGAAGGTCCTCGGCGACTTGCCTGTCAGCGCCGTCGTCGCGACGGCGGCGCGCGTGGAGCTTTCTGCGCTACCGGCCAACGTCGTGGTGCGACCGTTCGTGCGCGGCAGCGAGCTGTGCCGTCGGGCGCGCGTCGTGGTTTCCAACGGCGGCAGCACCACGGGCTACCAGGCGTTGAACGAGGGCACACCGGTGCTCTGCTTGCCGAGCAATCTGGATCAATATTTGGCGACAGAAGCCATCGTGCGCGCGGGCGCAGGCCTGTGCGTGAAAGGTCGCCGCGCGGACCGCGTGAGCCTGCGAGCAGGCCTCGAGCAAATGCTCGAGGAACCCCACTACCGCGACGCCGCCATTGCGGTCGCCGAGCGGTTCCGACGTCACGACGCTGTCGAAACCTTCCGTGGCTTCGTCAGTGAGGTAACCGGCGGCGCGACGGCCAGAGGCCCCGTCACAGCCCGAAATAGCGCGCCGTGACTTTGATCCCGGACGGCCGAGGAGAGAGCCGAAATGCGGCGGCCTCGAAGCTCGGCGGGCCAAACGTTCCCGCGGCGTCGTTTGAAAAGCCGTAGCCCTCGAGCGGCATGCCGAGCCAGTTGAAGTCCATCTCCGCGTTCTGGTTCTCGTCGTGCAAGATCGCGGCCGCGTAGGTGCCCGGCTTCAAGTCGTGGAACGTGGCCGCCGCCCGCCCGCCCTTGATCGGCGAGAGCTGCCCTCGAAGCGCCCGCTTCTGATCCGGAAAATCGGCGGCGGAAGCGAATAACGCCACCGCTACGCGGCCTCGATCATTGCCAAGCCCCTGAACCCGTACGGTCAACGACGTCGTCGGGGCGGGCTGCGAAGCGGACACACGGTACCCCGACCCGAGCGAGACGCCCAAGCAGAGTACCCCGATGGCCCACGCCCCGCCGTTCGTATGCGAACAACTCACACGCGCCATGATCAGGGTCTGTGAGGCAGGCGCCGCAACCGTCAAGGTGCTTCGAATCGCTTTGTGGCCCGCCCGGGTTTCGCA
The DNA here is from genome assembly GCA_043780025.1 of Deltaproteobacteria bacterium. Lineage (GTDB taxonomy): Bacteria > Myxococcota_A > Polyangia > Polyangiales > Polyangiaceae > SZUA-265. The sequence goes on along the minus strand of JAYWEH010000702.1, from coordinate 13,367 downwards.
AGCGTAGACGGCCGCAGGAAATGCTCTATGAATGCCCTGAGCGCCACGTGTCCAGCCACGAAAGAACCGTCGAGCCAGTGGAGCTCAGCATCGGCACCCTGTCGACCGCGACTGGCGTACCGATCGACACGCTGCGCACGTGGGAGCGCCGCTATGGCTTCCCGGCGCCCATCGCGCGCACCGAGGGCAGCCACCGGCGCTACTCGGCCGCCGTCATCCCTGTGGTGCGCATGATCGTGCAGGCTCTGGAGCTAGGGCATCGGCCGTCGGCGGTCATCGGCCGCGATCCAGAGGAGCTGGCCCGGCTGATCGCGGCCCAGGGAGGGCCTGCCCGCGGCAGTCGACTGAAAGCGGATCCGGCGCAGGATGCCGGCATCGTGGAGTATTGGCTCGGCCTCACCCGTGAGCTCGACGGACCCGGTCTGAGCCGCGAGTTTCATTTTGGCCTCGCTGAAATGCCAGCCATCGAATTCTTGGAGCGCTTGATGGGGCCGTTCCTGTTCGAGCTCGGAGAGCGCTGGATGCGGGGAGAGCTCCGGATCTCCCACGAGCATTTCGCGAGCGAACGCGTCCTGCAGTTCGCGAGCGCCGAGTGGCGCCGTTTGACGGAGAGCCTGCGCGACGCGGAGAGCCCCAAGGTCGTGTTTGCCACCCCTCCGGGAGAACGCCACGTGCTCGGCTTGCATATGGCCGCCTGGGTGACGGCGTGCGCCGGCGCCCACGTTGTGTTCTTGGGAGCGGACACCCCCATCGGCGAAATCGCCGCCGCAGCCGAGCAACACCGCGCGGCCGGCGTCGTGCTGAGCATTGCGTCAGGCTACGAGGGCACCTTGCCCGGGCTCGTAGCGATGCTTCGCCGCAATCTGCGCCGGCAGGTCAGCGTGGTGTTAGGCGGGGCCGGCAGCCACGACGTGGGGCCCGCAGCGACGGTTTTGAACAGTTTTTTAGAGCTGTCACGCTGGGCGGAAGCATTGGAAACAATTAATAATATTGGATACGTCCGATAAAATCTGTTCAACTAGGCGCAAATGGCACCTTGAACCTTTTCAAAATATGTTCAAAGTGGAGGCATGTCGATTGACGCCAAGACCCACGCTCTGATCGCACGCGCCAAGCGAGCGCCGCACGTGTCGGCCACCGACGAGCTCGAGTGCATTCGCGCCTGGCAAACCAACAAAGATCGCCACGCCGCGGGGCGCATCGTGGAGGCCAACGCGAGGCACGTGATGTACACGGCGCTCAAGTTCAAGAACTACGGCATCCCTGTCAGTGACTTGATCAGCGATGGCTACCTCGGGCTGCTCAATGCCCTGGATCGCTTCGACGAGGCGCGCGGCGTGCGTTTCTCGACGTATGCGGGCTACTGGATCCGTGCACAGGTCATCAACTGCGTACTGTCCAGCTGGAGCGTCATCTCGGGCCCCAAGAGTTCGCTCACGTCGCGCATGTTTTTCCGGCTGCGCCGGCAACGCGCGCTCCTGCTGAACTCGACTCGCGAAGACCCGCTCGCCGCGGACGGCATCACTGCCCGGTTGGCGCTGGAGTTTGGCGTCAGCGAACCGCGCATGCAAGACATGTTGCAGCAGCTCGACAACCGCGGCCTTTCACTCGACGCTCGCGATCCCGTAATGGGTACGAGCTTGCTCGACGAACTCACCAGCGACGCCGATCAGGAGCAACAGCTCGCGAGCGAGCAAGTCTGCGAACAATTGGAACGGGTACTCGAGCGCGCGCGGCCCCGCCTCGACCCACGCGAAACCTTCATTCTGGAGCGCCGCTTGATGGCCGATCCCGAAGACCGCCTCAGCCTTGGCGACCTCAGCGCCCATTTCGGAGTCTCGCGCGAACGAGTCCGGCAAATCGAAGTGCGAGCCCGCGCCCGTCTGCAAGACGAGGCCCGGCGCGAGGCGCCTGAGTTGAATTCCGAACACGGCCCCGGCGAGGGCGCGCGCGCGGCTTGAAGCGCCGATAGGTCGCCGGGGACCGCGCGCCGTAGGACGGCCCTATCTAACTAATTTTACTAAGCGCGCGCCTTCGGCCGTGGGACGCGCAGCTCGACTGCTAATCGGGTGCACAACCGCGCGGCTGTGGCATTTTGCGCAAGGCTGAATAGGCCGCGTTTCATGGACATTTGCCCCACGGGTCAGCACGGAAGTCGGCCTGATCCCTGCGATAATGTGCTATGCGGGCCGTCTGACTGCGTAATTTTCAGCACCGGAGCCAGCCATTCTGACCATCCCCACCGAGCCGATTGGAAGCATCCCGCGCCCGCCCGAGTTGATCGCGGCGCTCGGGCAGCACGACGCTGAGGATCCTGCGCTGGAAGGCATCTATCGAGCCGCCATTGCCGACACGCTGCGGCGCTTCGAGGCGACCGAGTCGCCCGTGATCACGGACGGCGAGCAGCGCAAGTTCCACAACTTCTGGACCTATTGCGTGCATGGCCTGCCCAACACGGATCCAGACGGTTTCAAGATCCCCTTCGCCGCCGGCCACATCCGCCGCATGCCCAAGCTCACCGAGGGCCCGTTCCGTTACCGCCGGCGTGCCGGTGGCTACCTGCGCGACGCCCGAAAATTCACCGCCCTGCCGCTGAAGCAGGCGGTCATCTCGCCCTCGGCGCTGAGCCTGATGTATCCGGTGACGGAGATCGCCGGTTACTCCCGTGACCAGTTCATCGAAGATCTGCTGCGAGAGCACGAGAACGAAGTGCGAGAGTGCCTGAACGAGGGCGCCCACAAAGTTCAGATCGACTTTACCGAAGGTCGTCTTGCCATCAAGGTCGATCCGTCGGGCAAGCTGCTCACGAGCTTCATCGATCTGAACAACCTCGCCTTGGCCCGGTTCTCGGCGGCGGAACGCCAGCGCATCGGCGTGCATACTTGCCCCGGCGGGGATCGTGATTCCACGCACAGCGCGGACGTCGACTATGCCGAGCTGCTACCGAGCCTGTTCCAGCTCCAGGTGGGCAATTTCTACATCGCGTTAGCGGGCGAGCGGGACCCCAAGCGAGTCCTCGGACTGATCCGGGATCATCTGCAGCCCGATCAACGCGTCTTCGTCGGCGTCGTGGCGCCAATCGAGCCTGAGATCGAGACGCCAGAGCTGGTTCGGGACCGCGTGCTCGAAGCGGCCCGGTACATTCCACTGGCCCAGCTCGGGACGACGGATGATTGCGGCTTTGCGCCGTTCAGCGACGACACCTCGACCTCCCGGGACAAGGCCTTCGAGAAGATTCGCAGGCGCGTGTTCGGTACGCGTCTGGCGGCAGAGATACTCTCAGCGTGAGCAAGTCGGCCGTGGACGAGGACGAGGACGAGGACGCGTCGCTACGTTCGGTGGCATTGCAGAATGCCGGCAGCATTCTGATCGCGCGGCAGCGCGCAGAAAAGGAGCTGCTGCGCGCCAAAGAAGAGCTGGAGCACAAGACGCGAGAGCTGGCCGAGTCCGTGGCCTCTCTCCGCGCCACGCTAGAAGCCACGACGGATGCCGTGCTGGTGCTGGCCGCCGACCGCCGCGTGATGCATTGTAACGACAATTTTCTGCGCATGTGGGGCGTTGCAGATTGGCAGGCGGCACTGGAGCCGTCGCTGATCGACTCGCTGTTCGAGCAAGCGCTGTACCCTGCGCAATTCCGCCTGAGTTTTGAAGGCGTGATGCGAGCCGCTCCCGGCGAGTCCTCCGACGTGCTGGACCTCGCGGACGGGCGAGTCCTCGAGTGCTTTTCTCGGCCTCAGCTCGTGCAGGGCTCGAGCTCAGGTCGGGTCTGGAGCTTTCGTGACATCACGGAGCAGCGCCGGGTTCAGGAGCAGCTGCGCGAAGAAGCCGGAGTGCTCGAGGCCCTGAACACCACCGGCAAGCTGCTCGCTTCCCAGCTCGACTTGCAGTCCTTGCTGCAGGCTGTGACCGACGCTGCGACGGAGCTGAGCGGCGCGAAGTTCGGCGCCTTCTTTCACAACCATACGGACGAGAAAGGCGACTCGTACCAGCTCTTTACGCTCTCGGGGGCGCCGCGCGCGGCCTTCGAGAAATTCGGGCAGCCGAGGGCGACCCCGCTGTTCGCGCCCACCTTTCGCGGTGAGCCGCCGGTCCGCTCTGCTGACGTGCTCGAGGACCCGCGCTACGCAAAGATGGGTGCGGGCATGCCCGCCGGACATCTGCCGGTGCGCAGCTATCTGGGCGTGTCCGTCATGTCGCGCACAGGTGAGGTGATAGGCGGGCTGTTTTTTGGCCACCCCGAACCCGGTGTGTTCAGCGAGCGGACCGAGCGCATCATCGTTGGCGTGGCGGCACAGGCGGGCATTGCGGTGGACAATGCTCGGCTCTACGAGGCGTCCTTACGGGCGAGCACGGAGCGGCAGATGCTGCTCGAAAGCGAGCGCGACGCGCGTGCGGCCGCCGAACGTCTGAGCGCGTTGAAAGACGAGTTTCTCGCCAATCTGTCGCACGAGCTGCGCACGCCGCTGAACGCCATCCTGGGTTGGGCGCAGATGCTGCGGCTCGGCAAGCAGAGCGAGGCTGACACGGAAAAGGGCCTCGCCACCATCGAACGCAACGCTCGCGTCCAGGTGCAGCTGATCGAAGACCTGCTGGACATGAGCCGCATCCTCTCGGGCAAGGTGCGCCTGGACGTACAGGCGCTCGAACCCGCTTCCGTCATCGAAGCCGCCATCGACACGGTGCGCCCGGCGGCTAGCGCGAAGGGCATTCGCATCGAAGTGATGCTGGATTCCACGGCAGGGCCCGTGCTGGGAGACCCCAATCGGCTCCAGCAAGTGTTGTGGAATCTGCTTTCCAACTCCATCAAGTTCACGCCCAGGGGCGGGAAGGTTCAGATCTTGCTCGAGCGGGTGAACTCGCACATCGAGATCAGCGTCTCCGACACGGGCAGCGGCATCCCCTTCGAGTTCTTGCCGCATGTCTTCGATCGCTTTCGCCAGGCGGACGGCTCGACCACGCGCCGGCATGGGGGCCTCGGTCTCGGGCTATCGATCGCCAAACACCTGGTGGAGCTGCACGGTGGCACCATTCGCGCCGAAAGCCCCGGTACGGACCGAGGCTCGACGTTTTCGCTGCATCTGCCGGTTGCGGTCGTGCATCGCGCCAAGGGCGGCGAAGCGCGACAGCATCCGAGCGCGCCCCGCTCCGTCGCCGCGACCTTCGAAAGAGCGAACCTGTCCGGCATCAAGGTGCTGGTCGTCGATGACGAGCCGGACGCCCGCGAATTGGTCAAGTGGGTGCTCTCGGATTGTGGCGCCGAGGTCTGGACGGCGGGCAGCGCCGCAGAAGCGCTGCTGCTGCTCGACGGAGAATTACCGCACCTGCTGGTGAGCGACATCGGTATGCCCGACGTCGACGGCTTGGAGCTGCTGCGTCGCGTGCGCGGGCTCGAAGCCAAGCGGGGTGGCCGGATCCCCGCAATCGCTCTGACCGCCTTCGCCCGCTCCGAAGATCGAACGCGCGCATTGCGAGCGGGCTTTCTGGTGCACATCGCCAAACCCGTCGAGCCCTCAGAGCTCGTGGCCAGCGTCGCCAGCGTGCTCGGGCGCACCGACGGCTGAGTCAGCACGACACTAGTGGCCGCACACGGCGAAGACCTGTTTCAGGTCCGTGACGCCCTGGAGCACCTTCTCGATCCCGTCTTGCAAGAGCGTCGTCATCCCTCCGGCCAGCGCCACCGCGCGGATCTCGTCCACCGGCGCCTTGCGTTGGATAGCGCGTTTGAGTTCGTCGCTCGCGACCAATAACTCGTGCAGGGCCAGGCGCCCCTTGTAACCGCTCTTGCTGCAGGCGGGGCACCCCGAAGCTTTCCATACTTGCACCACCTGGCTCTCCTGGCTCTGCAACAATTTCTGGAAGGCGTCGACGCCGTAGGCCTGGGCGAGCTCATCGAGCTCCTCGGGGGTGGCGCGCCCCGGTTGCCGGCACTGTTTGCACAACGAGCGCGTGAGGCGTTGGGCGAGCACGCCCTGCAACGCATCGGAGAAGCTGAAGGGATCGAGCCCCATGTCTATCAGGCGCGTCACGGTTTCTGGTGCGCTGTTCGTGTGCAGCGTCGAAAATACGAGGTGGCCTGTCAGTGACGCCTCGACGCCGGTGGCCGCCGTCTCCTGGTCGCGCATCTCGCCCACCATGATCACGTCCGGATCGGCGCGCAAAAATGCGCGCATCGCCGCCGCGAAGGTGAAGCCGATCTTTGGATTGACCTGCACCTGGCGCAGCCCAGGCTGGGTGATTTCCACGGGGTCTTCGGCGGTCCAGATCTTCATGTCGACCGTGTTGATCGCGCCGAGCGCGGAGTGCAGCGTCGTCGTCTTGCCGGAGCCAGTGGGGCCGACGCACAGGATCAGCCCGTGGGGCTTTGCGATGATGCGGCGCAGTTCGGCCAGGTTGCGTGCGCCGAGCCCCATCTGCTGGAGCGGCAACGGTTTCGAGGCGGCCAGGATGCGCAGGACGATGTCTTCGTTCTGATTGACCGTCGGAATGGTCGCCACGCGCAGCTCGATCTGCCGCTCTCCGACACGAAAGCGGATCTTGCCGTCCTGAGGCTTGCGCCGCTCCGTGACGTCGAGCTGGGCCATGATCTTGCAGCGCGCCACGAGCGGCATGCGATAGCTCGCGGGGATGTCCTGATACGCGACACAATCCCCATCGATGCGGAAACGCACGGTGGTCGTGCGTTCGCGGCCGTTCGGTTCGATGTGGATGTCGGAGGCGCCGCGCCGGTACGCATCGATGATGATCTGGTTGGCCAGCTTGATGATGGCGTTGTCAGACTCCTTGACTACCGACTGCTCGATCTGCTCGCTTTCGATGCTCGTCGCGGCCTCCTCGATGCTGAGGCCCTTCAGGATCTCGTCCATCTCGTTCTCTCGGCTCTTGGATTCGAGCTGATCGAGATAGGTCGGGATGAATTTGTCGAGCTGGCTCTTCGTGACGACGATCTCGCTGATCTGCTTCTTCGTGTGCATGCGCACCTGGTCGAGTACGTCGACCGCCAGCGGATCGCTCATGGCCACGGTGATGGAGCGCGCATCCGAGTCCACGGGCAGGACCCGCTGTTTCTCGATGAAGGTGCGATCGAGCTCGCCGATGGCAGAGAGGTTGATCGCGCACTCCTCGAGATTGACGAAGGGCAGCTGGAACTTGCGCGCCAGCGCCGTGGCGAGATCCACCTCGGTGATCACGTTCATGTCGATCAGGATTTGCCCGATGCGGCGGCCGCCGCGCTTGCGCTGCTCCGCCAGCGCGAACTCGATGTCCTCCGCCTTGGCCAGCCCCGCTTCAATCAATACCTCTCCGATGCGGGTGCCCTTGCGCTGTTGTAGCTTCGCCGCCTGATCGAGCGCCGAGGCGTCGATGCGCTTGTTTTCGACCAAGATCTGGCCGATGGGAGTGCGCTGCTGTTCGCGCTGTGCGGACAGGCCCGTCTCGAGCGCCGCAGCCTGGATCCGACCGCCTTGGAGCAGCATTTCTCCCAGCGGCTCGTTGATCTCGCGCAGGTTGACGCCGTGGCTGTAGAAGAAGATTTCGCGAAAGGGCGACCGCGATTCCGCTGGCCGTGCGTAGAAGCCGACGGATCCTGGGATCTCGGGTTCGGACAGATCGACGAGAAAAGTCTTTCCACCACTCACGTGGATCTTGAGTGACGCCTTGCGTGCGCTCGGCACAGTCGGGGGCTCAGTGCGCGCTCGAAGGAAGCCAACATACGCGACCTGCTCGGCGGCCAATCGCGTCCTGTCTTTGCCCTCTTTGGATAGAGCCAGGGTGAGATCAGGCACGTTCGGCGTGAAGCGGGCGAGGTAGCCCGAATGGTGCTGGCCGTTCAGCAGAGACACGCTGACTTCAGCCAGGGAGGGCGCGAAATTTCGCTCGGTAAGCATGGGGCTGAACGCTGCAACGGCCGTGCGGCTGGAGGGGTAAGGCGCGCGCGCGCGCCGGGTGGTACGCGGACATTTCCGCGCGCCCGGCAGCGGCGCTGGCGGGGCGCTCCCGATACGTGTAACCCTGGATTCAGATTCGAGCTTTGAACGGCTCGTGTCCGGGTGACGTCGAAGGAAGCAGCGAATGGCGAAAGGGCTGGTGACGCCGAAAGGTGGCTGGCGGCCGCTGCTCAGGGCGGCGCTCGAATCGTTCCGAACAGCCGGCGTTGGGTCAGAGCGGCTGTGGACTGATGTGGAGCAGCAGGCGCGCGCTGTCCGCCGTGCCAGTCAGCTGCTCGAACTGGTGGTGACCTGGAACGCCCGGGTGGATCTCACCGCGGCGCGCAGCCCCGAGGAACTCGTCGATCTCTATCTCGCCGATGCGTTCCTGCTCGCCATCCACGCCGACGAGCCCTGCGGCGTGAATGCGCCCGTTTGGCTCGACGTGGGCAGCGGTGCCGGCGCGCCAGGGCTAGTCTTTGGCGTGCTCAGGCCGGATTGGGCGCTCATCTTGGTGGAGCCGCGGGCCAAGCGCATCGCCTTCTTGCGCAGCGCGGTCGGTCACCTCGGCTTGGACTCCGTGCAGGTGCGAGAGGGGCGATCCGACGCCATGGCGGCGGCGTGTTGCGATGTGGCGATATCGCGCGCGACCTTTCCACCTCCAGAGTGGCTCGCCGAGGGTGCGCGGCTGTCGCGCGGCTCCGTCTGGGTATTGCTCGCCAAGTCGGACCTGCCGAGCCTGAGCGAGTGGAGCGTACGGCGACAGATCGACTACGCGTGGCCGCTCAGCGGTGTGGCGCGGCGCGCGGTCGAGTTCGTGCGCAACCAGCCCCGGAAACCTGAGGAGCCGTCGCCCGCGGATTAGCCGGCGTCGCCCGCGTCACCCGCGTCGCCGCTCGGGGGAGCTTCAGCATCCGTCGCGGCCGCGTCCGCCGCGGCGTCGCCTGCATCGCTGTCGACCGCGGCGTCGGGATCATCGTTGCCGTTCGGAACTGCAGCGTCCTCATCAATCCCGCCGTCGTTGGTCTGCGGAAAAGAGGGCTGTTCCCGGATCGGAATTTTCTCCCGATCCACATTGGTAATGAGGGTGCAAGCGGGAGCAACAAACAGCGCCAAAGCCACCCCGGTCGCTCGTGTGAGCCGCGCGGCCAAGCCCCGCAGGGGGGTTTCGAACGTGCACATCGTTAAGCGTCGTCCTTCCAGAAGATTCCGTCGCAGGATAGTCGCGCCATCGTCAGCCGACTAGTGCGGCGTCCCCAAAACCCTCGCCGGGGACGCTGCTCAGGCCATTGGGCCGCGCTGGTTGGACGTTGGCGCGGGGTGGGCCCGGAGTAGCGTGGCTCGGTGAAGATTCATTTGATCGACGGGACCTACGAACTGTTCCGGGCCTTCTACGCCTGGCCGTCGTCGCTCGGGGCGGCGGGGCAGGAGGTGGCGGCGACAAAGGGCCTCTTGCGCAGCCTGCGTTCGCTGCTCTCGAAGCCCGACGTGACGCATGTGGCGTGCGCCTTCGACACGGTGATCGAGAGTTTCAGGAACGAGCTATTTGCGGGGTACAAGACGGGTGAGGGCATCGACCCGGCGCTGTTCGGGCAATTCGGTCTCGCCGAACGCATGTGCCACGCGCTCGGTATCGTGACCTGGTCGATGATCGAGTTCGAAGCCGACGACGCGTTGGCCACCGCTGCCCTTCGTTGGGCTGCTGATCCAGAGGTCGAACAAGTCGTCATCTGCAGCCCGGACAAGGATCTACTTCAATGCGTGGACGGCGAGCGCATCGTGTGCCTCGATCGCATGCGCGAACGGCTCTCCGGTGAAGTGGACGTGATCGAGCGGTTTGGCGTTTCGCCTCGATCTATTCCGGACTTTCTCGCGCTGGTGGGGGACTCGGCGGATGGCATCCCCGGTATTCCGCGTTGGGGAAAGAAATCCGCGGGCGTGGTGCTCGCGGCGTATGGCGAGCTCGAGCGCATTCCAGCCGATGACAAGGACTGGACGGTGCGACCACGCGGATCGCAGGCGCTCGCCGCCGAGCTGCGCGCGCACGGCGATGATGCTTTGTTGTACCGAAAGCTCGCCACTTTGCGCCGTGATGTTCCGCTCCCCGAGTCACTCGATGATCTGCGCTACCGCGGTGCGCGCCGCCCCGAGTTCGAAGCTCTGTGTGAAGAATTGGCGGATCTTTCCTCGCTCGAGTCCGTGCGTTTTCGCACCACAGAGTGAACCGACAGAGCGCAGCGATCTTTTCGATCGTTCGGCGCGCCGCTCTTTTTGGCGAAAATGGGCTGCGCCTGGGCTGCAGAATGCTGGCTCGTCAGGCGTGCACTGGTTAGTCTGTGTTCGTCGGTGTGCCGCATTTGGAGCGCCGACGAAGGGATCAGCATGTCGTTGGATATTCGAACGAGCCTGACACTCGGCGGGCTTTGGCTGGTGTGTGTGGCGAGCGGCTGCACCCCGCCCCCCAGCGGAGGTGACGCTTCGAGGACGAACCCGCCGAGCGCGCCGCCGTTCGACGCTAACGCCAACACCGTCAACGATGTGCCGGCACAGCCCAACTACACGACGCCACTGCCGGGTAGCGAAGAAAATATCACCGCCCCGATCGACACCTCCGATCTCGACGACGAGGCGAACCGACCCACGCTGCAACCGGAGCCGCCGCTCACTGCGGCTGAGCTCGCCGAGCTCGGGGCGTTCGATGGCCTCGTGCCCGCGGGTTGGACCGTTCCGGTGTCCCCGCTGATCAGCGAAGCCAAGGTCGCGCGGGCGTATCTCGACTGGAAGTCACGCTTCTACAAGAGCTGCGACGACGGCTCGGTGTACGTGTTGAAAGACAACTACACGGGCTCTCGAGAGGTGGCGTCCGAGGGCATCGCGTACGGTATGTTGCTCGCCGTGGGCATCGGAGACCGGCAGACCTTCGACGGCCTGTGGCAATTTTATCGCGAGCACCGCAATGGTAACGGGGTGATGAACTGGCTGCATGCACCGTGCGGTGGTGAGATCGGTGGCAACGGCGCTTCGGACGCTGACCTCGACGCGGCCATGGCGTTGCTGCTTGCCGAGAGCCGTTGGGGTGGCTTTGCGGCGGACGCCGGCGCGCTGGTCGCGGCGATCGGCACGCACGAGACAGAGCAATGTGGGGACGGCAGTATCGTGCTCAAGCCCGGAGACGCCTGGGGCGGGTGCGGCGGTACTGTCAATCCTTCCTACTTCTCGCCGGCGTATTACCGGCGCTTCGCCGCCGTGCAGACGGACCGAACCGCCTTCTGGAACGATTTCGCGGGCGACACTTACGAGATGTTACGCGGCATGCAAGATCAGGTGGGTGGGCTCTTGCCGGACTGGGGTTTCGGTGACGGCCGCGCCGAAGACGGCGATCGCGGCCAGTACGGTTACGAGGCCGTGCGGGCTCCCTGGCGCATCGCGCTCGATCTCGGGTGGTCCGGCAGTGAAGACGCGCGTGGCGTTCTTCGGCGCATGAGCGAGACCATCGACGCGCAGGGTGGCATCACCGCCATGCTCGACCAGGAGGATTTCGCCGACAAGCGCAACAGCGCGTTTCTGGGTTCCCTGGCGCTCAGCGGCATGGCCGTCAGCCAGCAGAAGTTCGACGCCTACGTCACCGAGTGGGAGACGTACGAATCGGTGGACGACAGCTGGTACTATCAAGCCACCCTGCGCGTCCTGTTCCTGATGGCCGCCGGCGGCTTCTTCCCGGTCGAATACTGAAGCCGCGCTGCGCGGCGCCGGTCGAAAAATCGTCCGCGGCGCGTGATCCGTTTCGTGACTCGTCCCATTGAACTCGTGCGCGTGCTGCGCACTTGCCTCGAGGGAGAGTTGCAGATGTCAAAGTTGGTGCTTTTTATGGCTGCGATCGCCGTGTCGCAGGCCTCATTGGCCTGTGGGACAACGGCCGAGGGGGATCCCGCCGCGTTCGAGCCCGGGGAGGCCAGGTTTTCGCGCGGCGTCAACTTCGGTAACCGATTGGACGCGCCGAGCGAGGGGGAGTGGGGCCCCGCTCTCCGCGAGAGCGACTTTGCGACGGTGGCGGCGCGGGGTTTCGATCACGTGCGCGTGCCCGTGCGGTTCAGCGGAAACGCGTCCATGACCGCGCCGTTCACGATCGACACGGAGCTGTTGCAGCGCGTCGACTGGGCGCTGGCCCAGGCTGCGGAGAACGGCCTCTCGGTCGTGCTCGCCTTCACGTACTACGATCAGCTGATGCGAGAACCCGAGACGCATTGGGGGCGGTTCATCGCGCTCTGGGAGCAGATCGCGCTGCATTACCAGACCGCGCCGGCCCAGCTGGCGTTCGAGCTCTTGAGTGAGCCCAATGGCGCGCTCGACGCGCAATACAACGAGCTCGTCGCGCAGACGGTGGCGCAGATCCGGCTCTCGAACCCCGAACGCCAAATCATCGTCAACAGCGCGGGTTTCGCCAGAACGCTGACGCTTGCCGGTCTCGTATTGCCTCCAGACCCGAATGTAGTTGCATCGGTGCACGTGTACGCTCCGGAACCGTTCACGTTTCAAGGGGCGCCCTGGGCGGGCGCGCAGTACGGCACGACCGGAGTCGTGTTTCCCGGCCCGCCCGAGACGCCACTCGAACCGGTGGCTGCGGCGCTCGCGAGCGACACGGTCAAGACCTGGTTCGAGCAGTACAACACGCTGCCCACCGCAGAGAACCCCGCCGGGCCGAGCGCCATCGACGCGACGGTGGCGGCGATCGCCACGTTTCAACGAGAGCAGGGGCACCCCGTCTACGTGGGAGAGATTGGCACGACGATCCACGCCGACGAGACATCCCGCTTCAACTTCTTGTCACTGTTGCGTGAGCGCCTCGAAGCTGAGAGCCTGGGTTGGGCCGTGTGGGACAATAATGGCGGGGACATGGCAGTACTCGGCGCCGGGGCAGGGACCTGGCGAGACTCCAGCGTCGATGCGCTCATCCCCATGGAATAATGATTCTCTCGGATGAAGGCCTGTGAATCCCCTCTCGCCGCGGCGATTGAACGCCATCATAGCTCGCTGCGGCAGACGCTGCGTCGTGCGGGGCTCTTGCCGCACGACGTCGATGACGTGGCGCAGGACGTGCTGGCAATTTTCTGCCGCCGCTTCTCCGATATCCCGGAGCGCGCACAGTGGGCATTCTTGCAGCAGACAGCTCGGCGTGTCGTGAGTGACCACCGAAACCTGAAATGGAACCGGGCCGTCTTCGCTGCGTTGGATCCGGATCTGGTCGACCGAACGTCGAGGGCGCCGTCCGAACACGTCGAACAGAGGCAGCTAGCCGAGCTCGTGGCTGACGCGCTGTGCGTGTTGCCCCAGGCTGAAAAGCAGGTGTTCTGCCTGGTGCACCATGAAAGGCACTCCCGCACACAGGTGGCTGAGCGTCTGGGCATTCCCGCGGGCACTGTCGCTTCACGCTTGCGCCGCGCCAAT
>JAYWEH010000701.1:0-2975 GCA_043780025.1 Deltaproteobacteria bacterium | reverse complement strand
ACCAAGGCGGCAGCGGCAGTTTGGCCAACAACGGTGGCGGCGGCGCTTCGAACGTCGGCACCGGGGGCTCTGGCAACACCGTCACCGGCGGGACGGGCGGCACTACCGGCAACGCCGGCACGGGCCCCATCATGGGCGGTAGCTGCACCAGTATCGTGGCTCCGATCGGCACCGGGGTGTGCGCGCAGAACGGCACCGCCACGGTCACGTATTCGGATCGCACCGAGGGCATTCCGGGCAACCAGGCCTCGATGGAGCTGTCGCTCGCGGCCACGAGCGCGCTCAATCTTCCCGACGTGGTCATCCGCTATTGGTTCACCGCGAACGGCTTGACCGATTTCACGGGCGAGTTCGACTACGCCTCCCTCGGGGACGGCTCCGATCTGCGCCCCTCGATGTGCTCGGCGTTCGGCAGCCAACTCGGCTCCGAGTTCGCCGACATCGCGTTTACGGGCGGCGGCAGCATCACCAGCATCCAGACCATTCAATTGCGCGTGCACACCACGGGCTACGCCCCGATGGAGCAAACCGACGACTTTTCGTTCGTGTCCGACGCAAACGCGGCAGCCAATCCCAGGATCTCCGTCTACGCGGACGGTCAGCTCGTCGGCGGCTGCGAGCCGGGCAGTACCCCGCCCTGAAAAAGTACGTCCCGAAAAGTGTGAGCGGCGGCTCGAGGGCGTGATAAGGCAGTAGCCTCTCGAGCTCGAGGCCATCACGCGATGATCGTCACCATTTCGATTGGCTTTTTCTCGTCTGTCCGCGTCCGCTTTTCTGTGGCCGGTTTGCTCGCTGCGGGCTCGCTGGCGCCGGTCGCTCGGGCCGCAGACGCGGAGCTGAGCGCGCAGGTCGCGGTGGAGGCACCGCCCGGTGAAGCGGAAAGCGCGGCCCCGATGGCCGCGCGCCCATCTCAATCATCGACCGGGTTCGAAGCGGGGTTGCGCGTCGGGGCCGGGTTGCCGCTCGGCAACGTCGGTCAATCCGGGGGCGTTCGCAAGCTGAGCGAGCTGACGCCGTGGCGCACGCCGATCTGGGTCGACACCGGCTACCGTTTCTCCGACGCATTGACGCTGGGCTTGTACTTCCAGGTTGGCTTCGGCGGCACTGGGGATGCCTGCACGGCCATCGCATGCGATTGGGCCGATCTGCGTGGCGGTATCCACGCGCAATGGCGCCCAGCGGGTCAGGGCAGCGTCGTGCCGTGGATCGGTGCGGGGCTGGGCTACGAATCCTTCACGTTCCGGTCGTTGATCGGCATCGAGGTGACCGATCCGGAGACGGGTGAGCCCGCCTCATTTTCCATGCGCGTGTCCGAGTCGTTGGGCGGCCCCGAGCTGTTGCTCCAGGGTGGTCTAGATTTTTCGGTCGAGGATTCGCTCTGGATCGGGCCGTATGTGTCCGCCACGCTCGCTCAATACGTCAGCGATCAGTATGAGTGTGAGCCTGACCTGGGTGACTGCGAGGCGCGTACGCCCCTCGAAGGTTCCGGTGTCCACTCGTGGCTCGGCGTGGGCTTGCGCGGCGCGTATTCGCCCTGAGCCGTCTCAGGCTGTTTCGATTTCGACGCGGTTCTGCTCCGCAAAATCTTGGGACGGCACGAAGTCGCCCGCGTAGACGCGCCCGTTCACGCTGAGGCGCTTCAGGTTCTTGCCGCCATTTTTGACGTGGATCACGAAGCGCTTATCGCGGAACACGCGCTCGATCTTCACTTCTGGCCAGTGGCTCGGCAAGCAGGGGCGAAAGCGCAGGCCGTCGTATTCGGGTTGGACGCCCAGGATGGCGTGAATCGCCGCGTAATAGCTCCATGACGCCGTGCCTGAGAGCCACGGCAAGCGGCTCTTCCCGTAGAGCCGGCTGTGCTTGCCGTGCGTGGACTGGCAGTGCACGTACGGCTCGATCTCGCGGATCTCGGCGCGCTCGTTGTACGCCGACGGCATGTACGCGCGGTAGTATTCGTAGGCGCGGTCGTTGTTACCGAGCAACACCTCGGCCATGACGGCCCAGGCCTGAGGGTGGCAGAAAATACCGGCGTTCTCTTTCTGGCCCGGGTTGTACAGCACCGCCCGCACCACCTCGTGGGATATCTTTTCGTACGGCGGATCGCAGAGCGCGATGCCGAACGGCGTGGCGAGCCGATCGTGCACGGCTTGCATCGCCCGCTGCCCTTGTTCGGGCGTTGCAGCGCCGCTGAGCACCGCCCAGGCTTGCGGCTCCAGATACAGGGAGCCTTCGGCATCCCGGTGTGAACCGATGGTGCCGCCCTCTTCGGTGTAGGCGCGGACAAACCAATCCCCGTCCCAGGTGTGCTGCTGAATCGCCCGGTCCAGCACTTCGAGCTCCCCGCGCGCCCAGCGGCACTCGGTCTCTCTCTCCAGCCGGCTCGCGATATCGGCGTATTCCTCGAGACCGAGGCGCAGCTGAAAGGTCACGAACACGCTTTCGCCAGCGGGCCCGAGCTTCAGGCAATCATTCCAGTCCGCTTCGAGCCCGCAGGGCAGACCGTGACGACCTCGGCGCTCCAGGTTGAACTCGAGCGCGCGCCGGAGATGGCCCAAGATGGTGGCTTCGCCGCGATCGGCAAACGGCAACACCTTGTCGAAGAAGTCGAGGCGGCCCGTCTCCTTCACGTACGCTGGGACCGTGTTGAACAGCCACAGGCAGTCGTCAGCACGGTAGTGCGTCTCCGTCGCTTCGTGCCCCGGTTTGTGATTGAACGGTTTGACCACGCGCATCGCGCCGCCGCTGGCGCATTGCCCGGTGATCATCAGCTCCAGCCGGGTGACGGCTTCGTCGGCGATGGCGGGCAATACGCCGAGCAGGTCCTGAACGGTGTCTCGATAGCCGAGCCCGTCGCGATCACCCGCATACACGAGGCTGGCGGCGCGGCTCCAGGCGTACGTGATCAACGCATTGTAGGCGTTCCACACGTTGACCATGCTGTCGAATTCGGGATCCGGGCTCTCTACCTTCACGCG
>JAYWEH010000700.1:0-16512 GCA_043780025.1 Deltaproteobacteria bacterium | reverse complement strand
TCGGCACCACGCGACCGCGCGGATCCAGAGACAGGAAGATATTCTCCGGCTTTAGGTCTCGATGCACCACGCCCGCTTCGTGAACCGCGATCAGGCCCGCTGCTACCGGCAAGATGACCTCAACCAGCGCCGACTCTGCGAGCGCCCCCTTGGCTCGCAGCAGGGCATCGAGGTCCTGGCCTTCCAGGAGCTCCATGGCGAGGTAGGGCATGCCGTCGTGCTCGCCGACGTCGAAGATGTCCACGACGTTGGGATGGCTCACGGCGCTAGCGAGCCGAGCCTCGCGCAAGAATCGGGCGTGGCCTTCGGTTGTCGGAACCGCCCCCGCCGTCAGCACCTTGAGCGCGATGTCTCGGTGCAGGCCTTCATGCGTCGCGCGATAGACTCGCGCCATCCCGCCGCGGCCGATGCACTCGTGCACGATATAGTTCGCAAAGCGAAGGCCACGCGGCAAGACTTGCGACGCAGCTGCAGCGCGTTCTCTATCCACACCGTAGTCCTACAACCGTCATGACCTCAGTGTGAGGATCGCGCGCATTTCCGCGCGTCGCTGGCGCTTCGTCTCGGTCAGCCGTTCCGAACCCGGCGGCAAACTCGCTATGCACGCGGTCACGCGCTGGCATTGGCCGTTATTTATGCCAGATCGCGGGCGGCCTCCGCAACTTTGCCACACTTGCCTCGGAAAAGTTGCTTTGAATGCTAAACGCCCATGTTAGCACGAGCCCCACTGCGGCAGGACAGCGCTGGCCCATCGAGGCTCGTCTGTCGACCGTCGCGTTTCGCGCACAACTCAAGACCGGAACCATTATGTTCGCTGGCCGAAAAAAAATCGAGGCGTTGCACAGGGAGCTGCAACATACGCGCCTGATCGTGGATGGGCTGCGCCGGGACCTGGATCGAGCCCAAAAGCAGCTACGCAACATGGATGGCTGGTGGGACGATTTCACCAAGACCCGGGAAGTGACCGATGCGGACACACGCGCGTTCTTCCGCGAGACGCCTGCGGCCTTACGCGAGAGCCCGGCTTCCGCTCAGCGCTTCTCCCCGCTTCAGGCACAACCGCGCGGCGCCCGCGCATTGTCGGCGCTGAGCCTCGAAACAGAGGTAGAGCCCGAAGCCCCACAGTCCTCTATACGGCGCCGATTCGTCTGAACCGGAACTTAGGCCCTTCAGGGCGGGCGATCTCGCCTGCCGAAGGCCCCAATGCCCCGGCCAATTGATCACCGGTGCAAGGTACCTCAGCGTAAGGGCGACGTCACTGTGATAGGCGTTTTGCTCGATGCTCGATGATTCGACGTTTCGTAAGGTGTTGGTCACCGGGGCTACAGGGTTCGTTGGAAAGGCATTGGTTCCGGCCCTGGTCGAGGAGGGCTACCAGGTGCGCGCGACGACCCGCCAGTTGAAGCGTCAGGACGAGACGCCGCACGTCGAGTGGATCCAGTGTGATGTCGCCCGGCGCGAGGAGGTCGATCGCGCGCTCGAAGGCATCGACGCCGTTTTCTTCCTCGTCCATGCCATGGGCGGTGGGGCGCACGATTATGCAGAGTCGGAACGTCGGATTGCCGAGCAGTTGCGCGATGCGGCGGCCGGGGCCGGAGTGCGGCGCATCGTGTATCTGGGGGGCGTCGCGCCAGCACAGGAGCCGTCGGAACATCTGAAGAGCCGGCTCGCCGTAGGAGACGTACTGCGCACCGGTTCGGTACCCACGATCGAGCTGCGCGCCTCGATGATTGTCGGCAATGGCAGCGCCTCATGGCAAATCGTGCGCGACCTAGCGATGCGGCTGCCCGCGATGATCTTGCCCTCGTGGACGGCGGCACGCACCTGCCCGCTGGCGCTCGAAGACGCGCTGGTTGCGCTGGTGCGGGCGCTCCGCATAGCGCTGCCCCAGAGCGCCTGGTACGACATCCCCGGCCCAGAAATCCTGAGCAGCCGGGAGATCTTGTCCAAGATCGCCGCGCTCCGCGGTCGCCACGTCCCGAGCGTGGCAGTCCCCTTCCTCAGTGTTTCGCTGTCGTCATGGTGGCTCAAGCTCGTGACCCGCGGCGATTTCGCGCTGTCACGCCAGATCGTGCTCGGCTTGAAGGGGGATCTGCTGCCGCGAGATGCCCGCTACTGGTCGGAGATCGGCTACACGCCTCAGTCGACGTTTGACGCCGCAGCGCGAGAGGCGCTGGCCAACGAAGCGCCTGAGCCCCGCCTCCGCGGGGTCGTGGCGAGGCTCGAGGAAGCTCTTGTCCAGCGAGTATCGCCGAAGCTTTCGCGTTAGCGGCGCGGTTGCGCCGGCCGCCAGATAGCCAAGCATTGGCAGCCCGGTTCAGATGGAGCGCCGCTCGGCAAACACCAAGGTCACCTGCGCCATGATAGCCCAAGACTATCGTAGTCATCCAAAGTACGTCTTGGAATAATCACCTATTTGCGGGCATCCTCTCATTGGTGTGGCGCGCTGGACGCGCCCGAAAGGTAGGAACCGTGTCAACCGAATCGAAGTGTCCGTTTCATCAGAGCTCTGGAAAGCTCAACAATGATTGGTGGCCGAATCAGCTGAACCTGAAGAGCCTGCATCAACCTTCGTCTCTCTCCGACCCCATGGGCGGGGCCTTTGACTATGCGAAGGAGTTTGAAAGCCTGGACTTGGCCGCGGCAAAGAAGGACCTTCGGGCCTTGATGACCGATTCGCAAGAGTGGTGGCCGGCGGACTTCGGCCACTATGGGCCGTTCTTCGTCCGCATGGCGTGGCACAGCGCCGGGACATACCGCATCGGTGACGGGCGAGGAGGCGCTGGCGCAGGCCAGCAGCGTTTCGCGCCGCTCAACAGTTGGCCCGACAACGTCAATCTCGACAAGGCGCGCCGGCTGCTCTGGCCCATCAAGCAGAAGTACGGGCGCAAGCTCTCTTGGGCGGACCTGCTAGTTCTGACGGGAAATGTCGCCCTCGAGTCGATGGACTTCAAGACGTTTGGCTTTGCCGGCGGACGCCAGGATATCTACGAGCCGGACGAGACCGTGTATTGGGGCCGCGAAGGCAAATGGCTGGCAGACGAGCGCTACAGCGGCGAGCGTGTGCTCGAAGGCCACCTTGGCGCCGTTCAGATGGGCCTGATCTACGTGAACCCGGAGGGCCCGAACGGGAACCCAGATCCGCTCGCCGCCGCGAAGGATATCCGAGACACCTTCGCCCGCATGGCCATGAATGACGAAGAGACCGTCGCGCTCATAGCGGGCGGGCACACTTTCGGCAAGAGCCACGGCGCCGGCCCGGTTTCGCATGTGGGTCCGGAGCCAGAAGCCGCCGACATCGAGGCGCAGGGCTTCGGTTGGACGAGCAGCTTCGGCAGCGGCAAGGGGCGTGACACGATCAGCGGGGGACCGGAAGTCACCTGGACCACTACGCCGACGAAGTGGAGCAACAACTTCTTCGAGACTCTGTTCGGCTACGAATGGGAGCTGACGCGGAGCCCTGCAGGCGCGCAGCAGTGGACGGCGAAGAACGGCGCCGGCGCCGGCACCGTGCCGGACGCCCACGACCCCAACAAGCGTCATGCACCGACCATGCTGACCACGGACCTGTCGCTCAGGTTCGACCCCGACTACGTCAAGATCTCGAAGCGCTTCCACGAGAACCCAGACCAGTTCGCTGACGCCTTTGCTCGCGCCTGGTTCAAGCTCACTCACCGCGACATGGGCCCGCGCTCGCGTTATCTAGGGCCCGAGGTGCCTGCCGAAGAGCTCATCTGGCAAGACCCGATTCCCAAGCTCAATCATCCGCTGATCGACGCGAATGAGATCGCCAACTTGAAGAGCAAAGTGCTTGGCTCCGGTCTATCGGTATCGGAGCTAGTGTCGACCGCTTGGGCCTCCGCGTCGACCTACCGTGGATCCGACAAGCGCGGAGGCGCCAACGGCGCACGCATCCGTCTCGCGCCGCAGAGAGACTGGGCCGTCAATCAACCCCCCGAGCTCGCGAAGGTGCTGAGCACTCTCGAGGGCATCCGGAGCGAGTTCGACGCCAGCCAATCCGACGGCAAGAAGGTCTCTCTCGCCGACCTCATCGTGCTCGCTGGGTGCGCGGGCGTCGAGCAGGCGACGAGGAACGCCGGCCACAGCGTGACGGTACCGTTCGTACCGGGACGCATGGACGCCTCGCCGGACCAAACCGACGCGGCCTCCTTCGCTCCCCTGGAACCCAACGCCGATGGCTTCCGCAACTATCTCGCCGGCAAATCGAACCTATCCGCCGAGGCGCTGCTGATCGACAAGGCGCAGCTGCTGACGCTGACGGCACCCGAGCTGACGGTGTTGGTCGGCGGCATGCGCGTCCTGAATACCAACGTCGGCCGGAGCAAACACGGCGTCTTCACGCAGCGGCCCGAAGCGCTGACCAATGACTTCTTCGTCAACTTGCTCGACATGCGCACGGAGTGGAAGGCGGCGTCCGACGCCAGGGACGTGTTCGAGGGGCGCGACCGCAAGACGGGCGAACGCAGATGGCTCGGCACGCGTGTCGACCTCATCTTCGGCTCGCACTCCCAGCTCCGGGCCCTCGCCGAAGTGTACGCGAGCGCTGACGAGCAGGAGAAGTTCGTCAGTGACTTCGTCGCGGCCTGGAACAAGGTGATGAATCTCGGCCGCTTCGAGCGCGCGTAAGCTGGCTTCCCCGCGCATCAGCAACTATCCACCAGGTCTCACCCTCGTGATTTGCGAGGGGACCTGGGAGACCCGGGACGCTAGATCTCAGAACCTGACCTGAGCCTGCGACAACACGCGCCCATCATGTCGACCCGCCTCGTCTTCGAAGCGCTCATAATGGATGATGCAGCGCACTGGCTCATCCGGCGCACCCCAGTAGGCGCCGGCTGTGAGGCGGCTGAACTCCTCGGCGTCCCATGCGTCGTAACGAATTACCGGACCGATGTTCCAGGGCGTCTTACCGACCAGTTCGACGTAGTAGGCCGAACTCATTTCGACCTCGCCCGAGTTGGCGGGAATCTCGTCCCAACCGGCGGCGTATTCAGCCACCAGAAACGCCCAGCGGTGATCGACCTCGAAGTCAGCGCCGAGCCGTTTGAACTGGAAGCGCTCCGGGGGGACCGGAGGGGGCCCTGGATCGGCTTCGCCCATTTGGTCGCCGAACGCGCCCGAGACACCCCATCGCAGCACCAGCTCGGCGGCTCCGTTCTCGTACCGTACCCCGACTCGACCCCACAGGTTCTTCATCATCGTGTCGTCGTCCTGGACGCCGAACCCCGCGCCGTTGACGAGGGTAACCGCGTCCTCGAAGCGGAACGCCTCTCCGAGCGGCACTTTTCCGATGAGTCCAATTCCAAGATCACGCAGTGTGACGCCACGACCCAAACTCTCCGACAGCTCGCTGCGCGTGATCGTGTACAGCCGAGTCGACGATTCGCGGTTCTCCCAGCCGAATTGGGTTTTCTGTTGGCCGATCCGGACCTCGTGCTGCGGAATCACTTTCACCCGAATGTAGGCGTCTCGCATTACACCCAGGATGGTGGGTGAACGGGGATCAACCTCGAGCGTGTAGCCGACGTAGTCGTTCACAGCGCCTTTGAATCTGACCCGTGCCTTGCCTAAGCGAAACACGTGGGGCTCCACCGCGCCGTCATCGTTCTCGTCGAGCCGGAACTTGTGGATGACGCTGAGGACTCCAGAAATTTTGACCTTTGGCTTCTTCTTTTTCTGCGACCGCCCTGTCTCTTCTTGCTCGGGGCTCTGCGACGGAACCAGCTCGTCTGGTGTGGGACCCCCCGCACCCGGTTCTGCATGCGCCCACCTCGGCGCAACGGTCTCGATGAGTGGAACGGAGAGCACGACCAATGGCCACCAGAAGAATCGCATCGACACTGAGTGTTCTTCGAGGCGTGCTTCGGCTCAGGTTTCTGGGTCAAAAGTGGACGCTCCAGCCACCCAGCCTCGGTCCGCTGCGGTCAGGTGTTGCGGTCTCAGCAACTCTTTCCCTAAGTTGGCTTCAGCAGAGGGGGCTGGCCTTGGGGGTCGAGCGCACCGTCAGTGCGGATCGCCGCGGCGCGAACAGCCGAACTCGACGTTCAGGCTTGCGGTAACGTCCTGTTGAACCTGCGTGCAAGTATCATCGCAGAGCACGATCGATATCGGGTCAATCGGGTCGTCGAAGCGCCAGGTGTCGCGCTGCAGGCAGTCCGCGTCATAAGCGAGTCGAACTATGCCCGCGTCGCTCCCGTACGACACGTTCACCTGGTCCGGGATGAATTCAGTGCCGGCCGGCGGCAGCGGGATCTCGATCGTACAAGACACTGCGATGCCCCGAATTCGGTCGACGACCGCCTTGAAATCGGCCTCCGTCTGGGCCGGATCGCCGGTGGTCACGATGAAGGCGCTTTCGGTGCCGCCCGCGACCGCGATCGCATTCAGATTCGCCAGGTTGTCCCCACCGTTGTCCCCGGGCGGGTTAGCCACGCCCACCACGAAGGTCTGAATCCCTGAGTTACGCACGGCGTCCGCCACGAGCTGCGCGTCGTTCACGCCGTCGCACCCCTGAGGCACCCCGTCGGTCACCATCACCACGACTCGCTTCTCAGCCACCGACACCACAGGAAGGGCAAGCAAGGACGCGACGGTACCATTAAACGCCGCCAGAGTCGGCGTGGACGTACGCCACGTGTTGCTGCCGAGAGAATACTGCAGGCCGCTGATCGCCGCAGCGAACGCGGGAGAGGGCAATGGCGACATCGGCACGTCCGGTGTCAGGTATGCTGCATCGGTGCAACGCGAGGGCTCGTCCGCGCTGGGGAAGAACGTGAGTGAAGCGGAAATGGCCGCTGCTTCCGCTTCGGCAAAAAAACCCGCTGACGCCGCCACGACGGGCAGCCACTTGGCGTTGTAGCGCGTCTCGTTGTTGCCCCCCATGCTCGCCGACACGTCGAACGCAAACGCGAGAAACACGCGGCGCAGCTCGCTCGCCGCCGTCTGCGCAGCACATACCGCGCCTATCTCTCCCATCGGCTCATCCGACACATCCGACACGCCAAAATCGACGCTCGGTGAATTTTCGTCATCGACAGTTGCCACCGGGACATTGGCGGGTGCGGGACGGAGCTCACCTGCAAACGGGGGCGGCAGCTCCGTTGGTCGTGGCGTCTCCTCATTTCCAACGCCGCAGCCCGAGGCTAAGCAGGCGAGCACTGTGGCGTGTATCCGTGAGCAACCGGTGTGTCCCATGCGTGCCCTGTGATCAGCCAAATCGCATGCGAAGTAAATCCGCATTCCTTGCGATCGATTCGACAAATTATCGAGCAGTAAGCTCAGCACGTGGGCTGCCTTCAACGCGCAGCAATGGCATTGCTGCACCGCGCCAGCTGCTTCGGAAGAAGCCCACGCGGAAAGAGTTGCTGACACTGCAGCACCCCGCCCGAAGCTGAACCCCAACTGAACGTGCGTGGTGACTGGAGTGTGCGCTTGTGACTCGGAAACCTGAGCCGATCCGTGCCTCTAAGGTGCCGAGCAGTCCCGGGTAGGTGGGGAAGCTCGTCGGCATCGGCTCACCTTTCTGCCGTGGCCAGCGAATGCCTCGTGGCGCGGCGATAATCCGAACCAAAGCGAGCACTTGCGAGCGTGCTTGTGCCAACCTCAAATAGCTGAGCCGAACCTGGCCCCCCGAGACACTGAGTGGAGTGTCGAGTCGAGGTGGCCAACTTGATAGCCCGCAACCGGATCGCCGCCAAGCCGGCGGCGCCGTGTCTAGTACAATCGAACGAGCGTGAAGGTGGTGGAACTCAGACGACTCCGGCTGGCGCCAACGCCGGTGCCACGCCCGACCGTGGTTCGCGGTACTTTTCCGGAGTCCGACGCCGCCATCGTCAGCGCCATTCGTGCCGGCCAGCGAGGAGGCGGGGCGGCATTGTACGATCGTCACGCAACATACGTGCGGCGAGTCTTGTTTCGCGTGCTCGGCCCGGACGCGGAGTTGAGCGATCTGATTCAGGATGTATTTGTGATCGCCATCGATTCCATCGAGCGGCTCGAAGATCCGCAGGCGCTGCGAGCCTGGCTCGCGGGCATCAGCGTCCATCGGGCCCGTGCGGCGATACGACAAAAGCGGCGCGACCGATGGTTTCCGCTATTCCCGACGGCTGAGCTGCCGGCGATCGAAGCGCCCGCGCAGGCACCCGAACTGAATGAGGCCGTACTCGCGACTTATCGAGTGCTCGTCAGGTTGCCGCCGGATGAACGCATCCCGTTTTCATTGCGCTTCATCGAAGGTATGGATCTCGCCGAAGTCGCCGATGCTTGCCGCGTATCACTTGCAACCGCGAAGCGGCGCTTGGCACGCGCGCGCAAGAAATTCGAGACCATTGCGCGCACGGTGCCGGAGCTGGCCGATTGGATCGACAGAGGCCTGTCATGACGCGCGATCCGATCCAGAACTTGGGCGCGCACGTCGCGAGCGAGCAAGATGCGCTGCTAGAACAGGCCGCTCCGAGTGATGAAGCGCGTGATTTCCTGGCACGACACGTGGAGCGGCGGCTGCAATCGCCGAAGCCACGCGCCAAACGTTTTATGCTAACGGCGGCCTGGCTTGCACCCGCGTTGATCGCGGTAGGTGTGTGGTTCGTACCGAGCTGGCTCCCTTCGGGATCGTCGAATTCGGAACCGCTGAAGTTCACCGTGGGTGAACGTCCGGGTGTGTTGCACGCGCGCGAGTCCGCACCCAGCGATCGATCTGTATCGCTCGATTTCTCGGATGGCACGTCCGTCGAATTGGCGCCGCAGGCGAGGGCTCGCGTAGTCGCAGTGGAAGCCCGAGGCGCGGAGGTCGTGCTCGAGTCGGGCCGAGCGTGGGTACATGTCGTGCCGAACCGACAGCACCAGGCTCTCTATCGCGTCCAAACGGGGCCATTCGTCGTCGAAGTCAAAGGCACGCGTTTCGATGTGGATTGGGATCCCGCCAGCGAGGAATTCTTGCTGCAGTTGTACCAAGGCCGCGTAAGCGTCGAGGGCTGCGGGTTTGGTGTGGGACGGGAAATTTTGCCAGGCCAACGCGTGAGTGCATCCTGCCGGCGACCCGGTTTTGAGCTCCGCGCGATCGCTGAAACATCGACTGCTTCACCCGCTTCATCGAGTCCTGCACCACCGGCAACGGCCCCGTCGCAAGCTGTTCGCTCACCCGCTGACATGACAGCAGACACACGCGCGGAGGCGGCGCCGATTGTCCCACGCTGGCAGCAGCTAGCGCGGCAAGGGCATTTTCTTCGAGCCTATGGGCTTGCCATACAATCGGATTTCGAGCACCAGTGCGCGCGCGCTAACGTGGACGACGTGGTGCTCTTGGGCGATGCAGCTCGGCACGCCGGCCACTCGAACCAAGCCCGCCACGCCTACGCGAGCGTGCGAGCGCGGGCGCCGGCTACGGCGGCCGCCGCCAATGCTGCATTCGCCCTGGGTCGCCTGGCGTTCGACGACGATCCAGGTGAAGCCGCACGATGGTTCGATCACTACCTCAAGGAACTACCCCGTGGTGCCCTGGCGCCCGCCGCACGCGATCGGCTCTTGGAGGCCGCCGTGCGCGAGGGTGATTCGAAGCGCCTGCGTGAGATTGCAGAGCGCTATCTGGTAGAGTCTGCTGACGGAGCGCACGCGGAGCGGGCACGCGTGATTATCGGCCGAGTGGAGTCGAAGCCGTAGTGGCGCCGGTGCGCCGTCGAAAGCGTTTCAGCTTCATGCGCTGGGCTTCGAGCGTCGCGTTCGGTTGCCTGACACTCGCCAACGCTGGTGTGGTACCCGCCAGCTCACCTTCCCAAGTGCTCCTGAACGACACCGGCAACCGGGAGCTGGGTCGAAAGATTCGGGCAGAGTTGCTGGATGCGGGCTTCTCGGTGCTGGACGGTCACGCTGTCAGCTTGCGGCCGGGCGCAGACACAGTGCCCGTGCAAGCCGGCAACGCACTGATTCGCGTCGCGTCGGCAGAACAGGTCGAGCTCTACATTGCTGGCGCCTCCGAAAGGGATGCGTATTCTCAGGCGCTGCGGCGACGAGGTGGCGAAGCGCAGTCGTTTGCCCTGCGGGTCGTCGAGGAGCTCCGCGCGCGGCTGGTGGACCTCGGGATCTCCGATCACAGACCCGCCACCGCGACCGCCACGCCGGATCTAATCCTTGACCAAAATATTGCCGTCTCTCCCGCAGCTGCGTCGCCCGGTATGACCGCTGGAGATCGCTCAACCACACTCTGGCTCTCCGGCGGCGTCGGCGGTGTCTGGGCAACCGGGGGAATCGGTCCGATCCTGGACGGTGCGCTCGGTGCGAGCCTCGAACTCGGCGGCAATTGGCAGGTCGGCATCGCGGCACTCGTGCCCTTGAGCGAGGGGGATGTGTCAGGGCCGGAAGGCGAGGCGGAAGTCTACGTCGGCTCCGTCGCGGCCGAGTTGAGCTCCTCCCAAAAGCTTTCTGCGGCCTGGAGCTCTAGCGTTGGAGCGGGAGCGGGAGTGCTCGTAGTCTCGTCATATGCGGAGACTTCGCGCCCATTTTTGGCTCGCGAGGACCGCCTGTTCGCGGGCCTCTACTACTTGCACGGCGGGCTCACGTGGGCGCTGAGCGATACGGTGCGCCTTCGTGCTGGGGTCGTTTTGGGCGTCAGCGCACCGCGGCCGGTATTGCGTTTCGACCAGCGCGACGTCGCGAGTTTTGGGCCGGCGTTTGGCGGTCTGGTGTTGCGCGCCGAACTCGGATGGCCCGTCGGCGTACCAGGGCCCCCATGACCAAGTCTCAGCAAATGAGTGTTTCGCTGGGTGGCCAAACCGCGCGGGTCTGTGGCGCGCTCGCTCTTTTCGCGGGGCTCATCGCCTCGTGTGGCGATGTTACCAGCGACCTCATCGTCCGCGACCTCGAGTCGGACTTCTCGTGCCTCGGCGATGCGGATTGTCCGACGCCTCAAAGTCGATGCGACACGAGCTCGGGTCGCTGCTTGGAGTGCCTGGAGCGTGCGCATTGCGCCGAAGGGCAAATCTGCAGCCTACCCGCGGGAACCTGCGTGCAAGGCTGCAATGGCGGACCACCCTGCCCATCGGCTCAACCGACGTGTGACGCAATGACCAGCCTTTGCCGAGGCTGCACCGACGACGGCGATTGCACTGAGGACGAACGTCTTTGCGAGCGCGACACGGGTCGTTGCCTCCAGTGTTTCACGAACGCAGATTGCGTCGGGGAGCGCAACCTCTGCGACCCGAGCGGGCGCTGCGTCGAGTGCCTCAGCGATGGCCATTGCGAAGAAGAGCAAGAGCGCTGCAGCTCGGTATTAGGTGAGTGCAGCGTGCCTTGCACTGCCAATGCCGGCTGCGAAGGCGACGACCCGATTTGTGATCTGGCCATCGGCTACTGCGTGGAGTGCATGGAGGACGGAGATTGTGGTGCCGCCCGGACCTGTCGGGCGTCTGAGTGTCTGCGTCCGCCCTGACACTGCCCACACCTCGCGTATGCGCGATGGGTGGCGGCCCGGCGGAGCCAAACGGCCCCGGATTATTCCCTACCATGCCGAGTTGCGCGGCTCTTGGCGGCGCTCCTCGGACGCTCGGCGCTCGCAATGCGGGTGTCACGCGGTCGCAACGGGCGAAGTGGAAAGGGTCGTGCTGATTGCGCCAGCGGCTCATGCCAGCGGTGCGCAAAGCCTGAAACAACTCGATCCATCGCTTGCTACCGAATAGCGGCCGAGCGGGTGCTGCTTCCTCGCGGCCTGGCCTGTTCGTGTACGAACCGTGAACGCGCGGTCAAAGCATTGCCGCGCCCGTCGCTTTCCCCGCTCGCGTGGACCACGCGGAGCCGGGCGCCCCGTCGAGGTTCGGGAAAGAGCGCCCTCGAGCGCGGCCCGCGCGGCTTCTGCAGTCATTGTTCTTGCCCCGAGCCACCGGGCCGGGCAAAGTGGGCCCGAGAAGATGAGAGAGCCGCTGGGGCCCGGTGAGGCGCCAATCACGGAGGCACTGGAGCGCGAGGTCTTGGCGCTCCGAGTCCGGACCGCTGAGCTGGAGGGAATCCTCGACCGGCTCGCCGAGGCCGAGGAGGAGGTGCTGGGCGCACGCGCGCAGGCCCAAGCCTTGCTCGACAACATTCCTCATATGGCCTGGATGAAGAACCGGCGCGGCGTGTTCTTGGCCGTGAACGAAGGTTTTGCCCGCGCCTGCGGCTACCCGAAGACGACCATCCTCGGCAAGACGGATCGCGACATATGGCCACTCGAGCACGCCGAAAAGTACATGCAGGACGATCAGCGCATGATGGCGAGCGGCGAAAAACTCTTCGTGGAGGAACGCATCGTCGAGGGCGGGGACGTCAAGTGGTTCGAGACACTCAAGACGCCCATCCGCGACGCGCGCGGGGTCGTCATGGGCACGGTAGGGCTCGCCCGTGACATCACCGATCGCAAGCGAGCGGAAGCGCAACGCCAGGTCCTGGAGCGCCGCATGCAGGAAACGCAGAAGCTCGAGAGCTTGGGCGTGCTCGCCGGCGGCATTGCGCACGACTTCAACAACCTGCTGGTCAGCGTGCTCACCAACGCCGAGCTCGCGCTCCGCGCGCTTTCGGACAAGGCTCTAGACAGGGTCGCCGCCGAGCGAGTCACGGACATACGCATTGCCGCCCTGCGCGCGGCCGAGCTCACCAATCAGATGCTCGCCTATTCCGGGCGTGGGCACTTTGACGTGCGTCCGATCTCCTTGACGGAGCTGGTTCTGGACATGACTCAGCTCTTGGGCTCGTCGCTTTCAAAGAAGGCGCAGGTCCACTATGAACTCGCGCCGGAGCTGCCCGCCGTCCAAGCGGACATCGCCCAGCTGCGCCAGGTGATCATGAACCTCATCACCAACGCGTCGGACGCCCTGGGCGACCGCGCCGGCGTGATTCGAATGCGCACCGGCACGGAGCAGCTTCACCGAGCGCCCGCCGATCTCTACGGCCCGATTCCACTCGCGCCCGGTGCCTACGCATTTCTGGAAGTCGCCGACGACGGCTGCGGCATGGATGAAGAAACCAAGGCTCGCCTCTTCGAGCCCTTCTTCACGACCAAATTCACTGGTCGCGGCCTGGGCTTGTCGGCGGTACAGGGCATCGTGCGTGGCCACGGCGGAGGGATCGTGCTCGAGACGGCGGTCGGCCAAGGCACCACCATCAAGGTGCTGCTCCCGTGCACAGACAGGCCTACCCGGCGCGCTCCGTCGCGGCCCTCCGAATCGGACTCGGCGTGGACCGGCTCGGGACTCGTGCTCTTGGTCGACGACGACCCACAGGTACGGGCGGTGACGGAGCTGCTCCTCTACGATCTCGGCTTCGACGTGCTCGCGGCGGGGAGCGGGCGAGACGCCGTTCGCGAGTTCGAGCTGAATGCTGACGAGATCCGCGTCGTACTGCTCGACGTGACGATGCCCGATCTGAGCGGCGATCAGGTGCTCGAAAAGCTTCGACGGCGCCGCGCCGACGTCAAGGTGCTGCTCTGCAGCGGCTACGCCGAAGAGGAGATGCAGGAGCGCTTCAACTGCCAAGACATGGCGAGCTTTCTCCAGAAGCCTTACACGCGGAATGCGCTCGGGACCCGTTTGAAGCACATGCTCGGCGTGGGGCCCCTGAAATGACTGCGAGTGACCAACCGTGAAACGCCACAATCGCGGCTAGTGCTCGAGTCATGAGAATCCGCGGCGGCTCACGGAACACATTGCGTGCCGCAGCTCTGCCGCACGCAGTCTGACTCAGCGCGCCCGTCGACGCTCATGAGCGGGCCGTCGACGCCTACGTCGCTCGCCCGTACATGCCCGGCCTCGACGAGCGTATCGGGCAACTGGGGCGCCTCGGGCAACGCAGGCGCGGGGCGCAGGCCCAGCGATGAACAGACCGCGAGCAAACCGAAGGCGGCCGCTTCGAGCCAACGCGACCGCCTGGACCACGCCTCCTGCAACAGGCGCTCGATACGCCGCTCCAGCCGCCACGCGCTGCGACCCATGCTGAGCGCTCCACCGGCCGCCAGGCGTTCTCGCGCCAGCATCACGACGGCCAGTAGGTGTTTCCCGTATTCCGCCACCGGAATGGCCCCCTCCTGGATGGCTCGCTCGTCGCAGGCCAGCTCGCGCGCCTCGTCGAGCTGGCGACACACCCAGTGTACGGGGGGCCAGAAAAAGAACGAGATACCAACCATACGCTCGAACCAGATGAGCACGTGATCGCGGCGCGCGAGATGCGCCAGCTCATGCAGCAGCACAGCATCGAGCCGCGCGCCCGGCTCGCACAGCCAGCGAGGCAGCACCAGCGTCGGCTGCAACGGCCCGAGCGTGAAGGGACTGATCGGCGCGTTCGTGACACGAACTTCCGGCACGCGCGCGAGCGAGAGCCGGTACGCGGCTGCCCGCACCTGCGCGAGCATAGCCGGTTCTGCCAGGCTGAACGTGCAGACACGTCGCCGCAATCGCCACTGACGGACCAGCAGACGCGAGAACAAGAAACAGACGACCGCGCCGTAAGCGACGATGAGCGCCAGGTAGCCCGTACTCGCCATCCCCGGACTTGGTCCGCCCAGTGAAGGCACGGCATGCATCCGCACGGGTCTGAACAGGACGAACTCGACCAGCACCGAGAGCCAAAGTAGCGCCAACACTCGCCCGCTGGAATGTCGTAGCAGGGTGACGGACACCAGCCACGACGCGCCAGCGAACACCGTGCCGTCCAACACGCCGGCAGCGAGCCAGCGCGCGAGCGCTGCCCCCAGAGCGGCCACGTCCCCTGTCACGATCGCTTCCCCGAACGCCCGCGCCCCGCTGCCTCGAGCTTCTTCTGCAGGCGCGTCACGTCAGCCTCCGAGATCGAGTCGTCCTCCAACAGATGCAGGATGAGATCGTCAACCCGCCCGTCGAACACCGTGTCCACGAAGCGCTGCACGCGCTCACGTAGCGTCGACCGCTCCTTCTGCGCTGCCCGATAGACATAGGGCTCCCGCGCCTTGTCGACCCGCACCGCGCCCTTCTGCTCCAGCCGGCGCAGGAAGGTGAGCAGCGTGTTGTACGCCAGCTCCCGGCCGTGCTGCTCATTGAAGCGCGCGCGCACTTCCGAGACGGTACCCGAACGCAGCCCCCACAACACCTTGAGCACTGAAAGCTCGGCGTCGCTGACGGGCTGCTGCGCCATGTTTGAAGCCTGAACCTACACACGTAGGTAGTCAACTACAAATATTTCCTGGAATATTTACGGTGCGCTAGCAGTCATTAACTACACGTGTAGGCAAACATGGCGCCGAGGTGGCGCCTCACCCAAGGAACACCACCCATGCCATATCGCCGTTCTCTGCTCCGTTTTGCAGGCCCGTGCCTGATGACTGCTCTCGTCTCCAGCGCTGCTCTGTCAGCGTCGGCGGAGCCCTCCCCAACGCAGCTGTCGCCGGGAATCACTCGCAAGCTGCTCGAGGAGCGCCCCGTCGAGGGCGTGCCGGGAATGAAGACGCAGCTTTGGCAGATCGAGTATCCGCCGGGCGCGAGCGCTCCCCCGCACCACCATCCCGTGGTCGGCATTGGGTATGTCATCGAAGGCGCGTTTGACTCTGGCTTTGCCGGGGCACCGCTCGCACACGTGAGCGCTGGCCAGAGCTTCGTCGACCCCGCTCGCGTCGAGCATCGGGTGTTTCGCAATGCCAGCTCCCGGCAAGCGCTGAAATTTGTCGTCGCTTACACCATCCCCGGCGGCACGCCGATCGTCGAGTTGACAGCCGCAGAGCGGGTCGACTTGAAAGCGGCAGCCGGCCCGATCCACCTCCTCGAGCCGGC
This sequence comes from Deltaproteobacteria bacterium, assembly GCA_043780025.1. GTDB lineage: Bacteria > Myxococcota_A > Polyangia > Polyangiales > Polyangiaceae > SZUA-265. The sequence continues at coordinate 733 of JAYWEH010000700.1, read as the reverse complement.
GCTCTATCCGGAGGCGCTCGCGGTCAATCCCCTGACCCAGAAGTTCCTCGTCAGCTCCCTGCGCGAAGGGGCTGTGTACCAGGTCGGCCTCGACGGTCGGGCGGAGCGCTTCATCCGCGATGAACGCCTGACCTCGATCCTCGGCATCGCGGTCGACACCCGCTCGGAGCGTTTGCTCGTCACCAACTCCGACCTGGGCGCTGCCATTCGGCATTCGGCGCCAGGTCCCAAGCAGGAAGCGGGCGTCGGCATCTATGACCTCGCTTCACGCAGGCGAATTGCCTACGTCGATCTGACGCCGGTCTTAACCCGCGGGGACCACCTCATCAACGGCATCACGGTGGACGCAAAGGGAAACGCCTACGTTACCGACAGCCTGTCGCCCGCCATCTACAAGGTAAATCCAGAGGGCAAGGCGAGCCTCTTTCTGGAGCACACCGAGTTTGCCGGCGCGGGCATCAACCTCAACGGCATCGTCTACCACCCGGAAGGCTTCCTGATCGCCGTGAAGAAGAGCACCGGCGCCCTCTACCGCATTCCTCTAGCCGACCCTCGACAGTTTGCACGCATCCAGGTTCCACGCGGCTTCGTCGGCGGAGACGGCCTGCTGCTCGTGGGACGAGATCAACTCGTCGTGATCGCCAACAAAACCCCTGTTACTGCGAACGAAGCTGCGTTCGTGCTCGAGAGCACTGACGGCTGGGAGAGCGCCGAGCAGGTGGCGATGCGTCCG
>JAYWEH010000699.1:0-7030 GCA_043780025.1 Deltaproteobacteria bacterium | reverse complement strand
ATCGAACCGAATGACTCTGTACGGGTTTCTCGCCGCCGTCTTTGGTCTCGCCCTGTTGATGGTGGTGCACGAGACCGGTCACCACCTGGTCGCCCGCGCCTTCAAGATGCGCGTGCTCCGCTTCAGCATTGGCTTTGGTCCCGCCATCTGGCGTCACCAGCCCAAGGGCAGCGACACGGTTTATCAGGTCGCGCTGATCCCCTTCCTCGCCTACGTGCAGGTCGCGGGCATGAACCCGTTCGAAGAGGTCGATCCCGAGGACAAAGGCAGCTACGCGAACGCGACGCTGACGGCGCGGATCCTGACCGTCGTGGCGGGCCCGCTCGCTAATTACACCTTCGCGTCCGTGTTGTTCTTCATCGCGCTGATGATCGGCGGCCGCCAGGTGCCTACCACCGTGATGCACGTGGTCGAGGGCGGCGCTGCCGCCAAGGGCCAGATGAAGGAGGGGGACGAGATCCTGCAGATCGGGCCGACGCGCATCGACACCTTCGACCAGATGCGTGAGATCATTCTTAAAAATGCCAATCGCCCGCTCGACGTGGTGGTCAAGCGCGAAGGCAACCCGGTCACGTTGAAGGTCACGCCGGAGCCCAAAGGGGACAACGGTGGAGGCCTGATCGGCGTGAGCCCCGCGTCGACTCGCCGGGAGCCCGTCGCGCTCGACGAAGCCGTCTCCATCGCGATCGCGCGTCCGGCTGAGGTCGTCTACCAGTTTGTCGTGGCGCTCTCGCGCATCGCGACCGGGCAGGAGCGGCTGGTTTTGTCGGGTCCGATTGGAATCAGCAAGGACATTGGCGAGGCCGCCGATCGCGGGCTCGACAACTATCTGCACTTTCTGGCCATGTTGAGTGCATACCTGGGCGGGTTCAACCTGCTGCCGGTGCCGGCGCTCGACGGCGGGCGGCTGATGTTCCTGCTCTACGAAGGCGTGGCCCGGCGCAAGCCGAACGCGCGCATCGAGGCGCAGATCCACGCCGTTGGGCTGCTCATGTTCCTGGCGCTCATGGTCGTCGTCAGCGTCTTCGACATTCGCGGCGAATGAACTAAAGTGGCGCCGTGTTGCGCCGCGAATGTGTTCGTTCCTTGCTCGGAGGGTTGGGTTTGGCCGTGTTCCCGAGCTGCGCTGCCCCCGCAGTGCAGATGGTGCAAGGCCCGCGCGAATACGTGGCCACCGACTATGCCGCGGTGCTCCGGCGCTGGACGCGTAGCGAGGAGCTGATCTCGGTCAGCGCGCTCGACAACTACCTGACGGCGACCGTCACCTACGAGTCGTGGGATTTTCGCTGGGCGTACGTGGTGCGTTACGCTGAAGACCACCGGCTCACCGTCGATCAGCGCCATTCGCTCTTGACGAGCTCGCTGTCGGAGACGGAGCAGTACCACCAGTTTTACGTCTCGGTGTACGCGCGGCGCCGAAATTGGTCCGATCTCACGGCGGAGCCGCCAGCCTGGATCGTGCGGCTCATCGACGATCAGGGCAATGAGACGGCACCGAGCCAGATCGAACGCATCAAGCAACCGGGCGCGGTCGAGTTGACCTATTTCCCGTACACGACGCCGTGGCGGGTCAGCCATCGCATCCGCTTTCCCGTCCTCACCCTGGACGGGCGCCGCACCATCTCTGCCAAGGCGCGCTGGCTCGGCCTGCGCTTCGCGGGCCCGCAGGGCAACCAGCAGCTGCTCTGGGAAATCGACAGCTGAGCGGAAAAAGCCCGGCGTTGCCGCGGGAATTACCGAGGCTCGACACCGGGCTTGCCCTCCCGTGTCGCCTGCCGGAAGAACATGGAGCGGGTTCCTTGACACCTGAATGCATTATCAGTAGTCTCTGAACCTCACTCGCCAACGCCACCCGCCCAACCGCATCCGAGGAGCCGAGCCGTGCCAGAGGAAAAGAAGCTAGACGACAAGAGCAAGCAGAAGGCCCTGGAGCTCGCGATCGGCAGTATCGAGAAGGAGTTCGGGCGCGGCTCCATCATGCGCCTCGCCGACGGGCAGAAGATCGGCGGAGACGTGGCGGCGGTGTCCACGGGCTCACTCGGCTTGGACGTGGGCTTGGGCATCGGCGGCTACCCGCGGGGCCGCATCGTGGAGATCTACGGTCCGGAGTCGAGCGGTAAGACGACGCTGACGCTGCACGCCATCTCCAGCATCCAGCGCTCGGGCGGCGTGGCGGCCTTTATCGACGCCGAACATGCGTTGGACGTGGCCTACGCCCGGCGTTTGGGCGTCAAGACGGACGAGTTGCTGATCAGCCAGCCTGACTACGGTGAGCAGGCGCTCGAAATCGCCGAGATGTTGGTCAGCTCCAATGCGGTCGACATCGTGATCGTGGATTCGGTGGCGGCTCTGGTGCCCAAGGCCGAAATCGAGGGAGAGATGGGGGATTCCCACGTCGGTCTGCAGGCGCGCTTGATGAGCCAGGCGCTGCGCAAGCTGACGGGTACGGTCGCGCGGTCCAAGTGCGTGTTGATGTTCACCAACCAGATCCGCATGAAGATCGGCGTGATGTTCGGCAGCCCGGAAACCACCACAGGCGGCAACGCGCTCAAGTTCTATGCTTCTCAGCGGCTCGACATTCGGCGCATCGGGGCCATCAAGGAGAACAGTAAGGACAAGAAGGGGGAAATGGTGGTCGTGGGCAACCGTACCCGCGTCAAAGTCGTCAAGAACAAGATGGCGCCGCCCTTCCGTGAAGCGGAGTTCGACATTCTGTACGGCAAAGGCGTGAGCCGTTCCGGAGAAGTGGTCGACATGGCCGTCGATCTGAACTTCATCCAGAAAAATGGCGCCTGGTACTCAGTCGGTCCCGAGCGTATCGGCCAGGGGCGAGACAACGCGCGCAACTACCTCGAGGAACACCCCGAGATGATGTCGAAGCTCGAGACCCAAATCTTGACGCACTACGAGGTGAGCAACAGCGACTCTGTCAAAGCCCCCCCGCTCAAAGCCGACTCGGTCAAAGGTGACTCGGTCAAAGGTGACGCTGGGAAGCCCGATTCTGCAAAAGAGGACGGGAAGAGTGAGGGGGCAGGGGAGCGCGGCGCCGCGGCGTCCGCCGCTGGGCGAGCAGCCACCGCGGTGGCATCGGATGACGACGACGAGGACCTCGACGCGGAAGCTTCGGGGAGCCGGGCCAAGGTCGCCAACGCCAAGAATGGCGGCGGTCGAGCCGTTGCCGCGCCGGTCGCGGCGAAGCGCCCGGGCGCTCGGGCGAACTGAGCCAGTAGGAGCGGCATGGGTCGTCCATGTCGCTCCAATGTCGCCCCGGAATGGCGCCCGGTGCGGGCGCCTTTCCCCGAGCTGCGTGGCAGAGCGACACTGTCCGGTGACGCCAACGCGGAGCACGACCAAAGCTGATCATCATCCGGCGCGGACTGAACCTGCGAACCCAGTCCGCGCCGGGTGAGTGCACATGAGCTGCGAGCTCCGGACCCACCGCCCAGCAACGCTTGGCGGGCCGCTCAGCCGGCACAGCGCGGAAAATTCTTAGCAACTGCCGCGCTGGGGTGGACGATAGCTGTCCACTTGCCGGTTGCCGCGAAGGTTACTAATCCCTCGGTTCATCGAATCGAGGCAGATCGAACACTCCGCTCCGTAAGGGTGGTGCAATGGGCGATCGCTTCGATGGATTCGGCATACCCGTGCCGGTTTGGGGAGAGCTCATATGTTCAAAAGAATCTTAATTTCACCGCTTGTTCTGGTCCTAGCGCTTGCCGCTTGCGGAGGCGACGACGGGCCGGGCGTGACCCCGGATATGCCTGCCGGCGGCGCTGGCTCCGGCGGGAACTCGGACGACAACGAGGACAACGATCCTCCGCAAACGATCGAGAATAACGATCCCGAGCCGTTCGTGAACGAGTTCGAGGGGATCGTCGAACAGGCGGCGCCGTGGGGCGGCCTCGAGATCCGGATCACGGGCGCCAGAGTCTTCCGGGGTGATACGCCCGACGACTTGGAGGGCCAGCTTTTCACGCGAGGAACCTATGGCGTGCTCGACGTCAAGATCACCCAGCTCGCCGTCGTCGAGACCGACTATTCCCGGCGTAACACCTGGGATCTGATCCTGGCGGACGGGACGCGGGAGCGGCCGCTCGACGCTCTCGGCCTGGTGATAGCGCCTGGTGATAGCCCGACCGGGCACGTTTATTATTCCGCAGTCGACGGCCTGGAGTTCGCGGGCGCGATGCTCGAGATCAATGGCGCCGACCGCACCACGCTCGAACCCATGCGGATCCCGCTCGACATGCCGGCGACGTTCGAGTCCGTGGCCGACGTGACAACCTTGGTCGGGCAGACCGTCATGCCAACCAGCGAGGAGGGCGACCTGAGCTTCGAAATCCTGGAAGCCACCTACGGTGTGAACTTGCCAGCGCAGAGCGACCGCGCGCCTTTCGACAAGCGCTTGTTCCGAGTGGTCACCAAGGTCAGCTACACCGGCGGCTTCAGCGAGTCGTTCAGCGCCGTCGATGACGGGCCGAAGGTGGTCGTCGACGGTGTCGTGTTCGAGGCCGAAGATGGGGATATCGACACGATCCCGAGCGGCGGGAGTATCGATTTTCCGATGCTGTTCCACATCGACGAAGGTGTCACCGCGATCGAGCTCGAGTTCGACACGCAGGATGGCATGACGACGCGCCTGCCGGTGACGTTGCCCGCGCTGTAACTCCGGATGTGACGCACGATTCGTACGCGCGGCGTTGCAGGGTTTCGCCCGGACGCCGCGCGGTGACTACAGCTCGAGCGCGAGGCCGGTGACCCAGGTGCTGTCGCCGACGTTCATCTGGGCGCCGGTGTAGTCGCTGACGGACCACTCGAAGAACAGGTAGCTGTTGTTGATGCCGGCGTCGGCATCCAGCGATCGCGCTGTCGTGGGTTCGATCACGTCGAGCAGGAACATACCGCCGAGCGCCATCTGCGTACCCGTCGAGGTGTCTTTCCCGGACACGCCGGCGTCTTCGGCCGTGCCGATGCCGTCGTCCACCCACCAGAACGCGTGGGCGATGCCTAATTTTCCGTACGGTACGAGGGGTATTCCGAACTCTCGCATCAAGGTATCGACGCGCAGCACGCCCACCGCGAACGTGGGCAAGAGCGTCAATGTGCTGTCCTGGGTCGCGTTGCCTCCGGCCGTGTCGCTGCCGGCGGGGATGCGATTGGGCGCCGACATGTTCGTGTAGCCCAACCCGACGCCCACGCCGACCGGCCCGACGTGAGGGATGCGCCAGAGCTGCCAGTCGATCTCGAAGCCCAACATGAAGCGGTCATCGCCCCCGAAGAACTCGCTGAAGATCGGCTGATCGGTGCTGCGGTCGACCCTCGGCAAGTACGGCCCGAGGCGCAGCTCGAAGGCCATGTTCTGGGGCGAGCGATCGCTCGGCGGCTCGGGCCTCGCCGCATAGCCCTGCTCGAGGGCGGGAGACGGCTCCTGGGCGCTTGCAACGAGGCTGGCCCCACTCAGCGACACGCCGAGCAGAACGCCCGCGACCCGTGCGGCTCGCGCGGCCGCTGGGATCCGCGTCGTGAAGTTACCGCTCACGCGAGCCTCCTCGAACGTCGACCGAGCCAGCTCAGGCCCAACAAGGCCAAGCTCGGCAGCCAATACCAAGTCGCTGGGTGGCCCGGCTCCGACACGGCGCAGAAGCCACCGCCACCGGGGCCGCCGCTACGCGAATACACCTCGAAAAAATCGTCGAGCACGATGGGCCTGCCGCAGGCGATGGGCGAGAGCGCGCCCGCGTTGCCCACGAGGTCCTGCCCCGCGACTCCGACGGCATACACGACATTGTTCTCCAACGCTCCGGTCGACAAGCTACGAGACGTCTCGCCGGCGAGGCCACAGCTGTAGCCGAGCGGAGGCCGCTGCCCCGCGCGCATCAGATCCGTGAAGCACGCCGACGGCGCCGCCACATCCGGATCTGTTCCCGCTTCGGAGCTGGCGTCCGCTGCGACGGCTCCGGCGTCGACGGGGGCGGCGCCTTCACCGCTGGTTGGCACGCAGAACGCTTCGAAGCGTTCGCGATCTTCGTCCTCCTCGACGCCGCCGAGCGCGATGCTCAGCTGGCTCTCCCCGAACCCGATTGCGATGTCATTCGGCGGATTGGGCCCGACCAGATCATAGCCCGTGCCGTCCGGGACGGCGCCGGTGCCGTTGTTCCAGCTCGCTTTGCCCACGGCCTTGCCGCCCTCCTCGTGGAAGAAATAGAAGGTGAGCTGTTCGCCGTCTTCGTCCGTGTTGCTCGTGCACACGTCCTCGCCCAGGTTGACCGGAGCCATGTCGGCGCCGAGATCGCGCGCGATGACATTGCGCACGGGTACGAGCACGTACTGCGTCAGCGACAGATCCGCGGGCTCGAAATTGGCAACGATCCAGCACTGGCCGTGATCGTCGAGGCCGCGCTTCTCCGCGCAGTCGTCGTTGCCCACCCAGACTTCCAGCGACTTCTGCGACTTCAGCGTCAAGGGGAAGCTGAAGCTATCGTTGGCGATGCACTCCGCGTAGTTGACCCAATACTTACGCACACGGCGCGACAGATAGGAGCGGTCTACCCGCTCGATCTCGCTGCTGTTCAGCACCGGGTCAGTGGCTTGCGCCGCTGCCGGCTCAGTCCACGACCCAACGAGCCCAGCGCCCGTCAGTGCCACCGCGTAGCGGAGCCTTCCCGAGGGTCTCGTCGTCACTCGCTTTTGCACGCTCCAAGGGCGTTTCAGCACAGTCCGTGCCAACACGCAATTGGTGGGGTTTTCCTGGCGAGGAAGAGGCGCGCCGCTGCCGGGCGCGACAACCTGGCCGTGCCCCGATCGGCAGTTCGCCAATCTGACAAGCGGCACGAGGCGGGGCCGGAACCGCGTCCTACAAGCGGATATCGACGTGGCTGCGGCGCCGCAGGCCGTCCAGCCATTGCCGCCGCGCGGTATCCATCTTCTCGGCGTAGACGCGCGTCTGCAGCTGCGTCTTGGCTTGCTCGAACGGGGGGAGCTCCGAGGTCGAGCGTTCGACGAGCTTCAATACCACCCAGGCGTCGCCGAC
>JAYWEH010000698.1:0-7039 GCA_043780025.1 Deltaproteobacteria bacterium | reverse complement strand
ACCGCGCCCATTCTCAATTCCCAGCGCGCCGGCGTCGTTCCCTCGAGCTCAGTCGCTTCGCGTGCGCGCTCGGGCTGCTTTCGCTCGCCTGTTCCAGCGATGGCGGAGGCCTGAGCAACCGGCGAGCAGGGCCCCCGCCGGAGGAGGTGCCCGCTGACCTGCTCGCAGGGGATCCTGACGGCCCTCGCCCCACGGCGCGCGACGAACTGCCGGAGCCCGAACCCTTCGCCGTACTCGGGGTGGAGCCCGCGCACGGGTCTTTCGAAGGCGGTCAGCTCGCGGTGATCCAAGGTTATGGTTTCGGGAGCGACGTGCGGGTCTGGTTTGGGGACCGCGAGGTACCGGCCGATCAAGTTGTCCCGGCGCGCGCCGATCGCGTCCAGGTGAACGTGCCCCCCGGAACGCCCGGCTCCGTGAGCGTGACGACGCAGAATGGCTCCGATCCCAGCACGCGACGCGCGCTCGCAGGTGCCTACAACTACGACAGCTTTTTTGCCCGCCCCGAACGCGGTCCGATCAGCGGCGGTAGCGTCATCACGATCATCGGATCGGGTACGAGCTGGGATCTCGATACCCGCGTGGCCATTGATGGCATTGCCTGCGAGCTGGTCGAAGTGCGCGGGGGTAACGGCGCCCCGCAAGAGCTCGACTGCCGTACGGGCGCGAGCTCGGAGGGTCAGAAGAACATCTCCGTGACCTCCGCTGGGGTAACGGCGACCGTGAACGGGGGGTTCGTGTACGAGCCGGGCAGCGTCGAGCAAGGAGGCCTAGCCGGTGAGCCGTTGGGCTCCGAGCTGTATGTGCGGGTGGTCGCGTCGGGCGGTAGTCCGATTGCGGGGGCGTACGTGATTTTGGGCGCGGACTATGCCCTCGCCGAGCTCGGCCAAGCGGGCGCGCGTGTGGCGCAGACCGACGTGGCTGGTGCGGCCACGTTGAGCGGAGCTTGGACGGGCCCACAGGACGTGACGGTGGCCGCGAAGTGTTACCAGCCGCTCACGTTCGTGGGCGTACCCGTGGATACGGTACTCGCCGAGCTCTCACCGGTGCTGTCGCCGGACTGTATCGATCAAAATCCGTCCGTGACGGGCGGTTCATCGAGCCCGCCTGTCGTGGTCAGCGGCGAGCTCGTCTGGCGCGGCGCCGTAGAATTTCAGCGTGCGGGCTGGAACAACGTACCGGCCCCCGCCAACGAGAATGAGCGCCGGGCCGCGTACATATTGCAACCGGGCGGTGACCCCGAAGGGGTCTTTCGATTGCCGCGTGAATCGTCGGCGGTGACGTTGGATAGCCCGGGCACGGTCGGATACCACTTCGAGCTGGTGACCGGCGCGGGCAGTCGCACGTTCTATGCGGTGGCGGGCGTGGAGAATCGCAACATCGAACCGCCGCGCTTCAACGCCTACGCGCTGGGTCTCGTACGCGGCATCTTCGCGGCGCCCGGCGAGAGCGTCGAAGATGTCGCCATCGCTATGGATCGAACGCTGGATCAGGCGTTGACGCTGGAACTCACCGAGCCCGGGGTCAGCTCGCGCGGGCCCGATCGGCTCGAAGTGCGAGCGGCCGTGCAGATCTCGGAGTCGGGATTCGTGCTCCTGCCCAATCTTCGCCGCGAGGTTGCCTTGCCCGGCGCTACGACCACGATCGTTGTGGGCCTGCCGGCTCTCGTCGGGGCGCTCGCTGGCGGCCGTTACGTCGTGGGCGCGCGCGCCGTCACCGGGCCCGGCGGCAGTTTGCCACACAGTATAGTGCCGCTCATCACCGCGGGAGATACGAGCCTGCCGATTGGGGTGTCCGGCTTCGTCGCAGCACCCGCGCTCAGTCTCGGCAGCGACGACCAGCGCACCTGGAATCGCCAGCTGGGCGTGAGCTGGACGCCGAGCGGACGCAACGTGGACCTGATCCATTATGACGTCCGGAGCGGCTCCGGCCTGATCAACTGGAGCGTGGCGGCGCCGGCCAGTGCTACCTCCATCCGCCTGCCTGATTTGTCCCAGCTTCCCGAGGGGGATCTCTTGCCCGGAACGCTGGATGTCGTGGTCTCGCTGGCGGGTTTGGACGAGTTTGATTATTCGCGCCTCACGTCTCGCCAATTGCGCCGTTTCGCCTGGGACGCCTATGCCCTCGACGCGGGCAACACCCAGTATGAAGCCCGCTGAGCGGAGCGAGCTTTCTCGATCGAAGCTCGTTCGCCGGGGTCACTCCCCCTCGAGCCTCGGCCCCCTCGCCTTGCTTTGCGCAACGCTCGGCACGGATTGTACGTTCGACAAGGCGGACCGCTGGGTGGGAGCACCCCCGCTCGAGAGCGCCGTAGTGATGCCGTGCACGCTGGGCTCGGTGCGCTGCGTTTCAGGTCTCGAGCAATGCGCCGCCGGGGCAAACGGCCCCGAATGGTCGGTGATTGACGACTGCCGGGCTCGGGGTCTCGTCTGCTCGAGTGAGCTCGGACGCTGCGCGGTGTGCGAGCCGCAGGCACAGGTATGCGACGGCCAGACCGTGCTTCGCTGCGACGAAGCGGGCGAGAGTCAAGCACCGCTCGCCACCTGCGACACGCTCGCTCAGGAAGCCTGCCGGGACGGGCGTTGCGCGCATCTGTGCACGCTCGCCGCCGAAGAACGCAGCAACGTGGGGTGCGAATATTGGGCGGTCGATCTCGACAACGCCGTCGCGGACGTGGAGCTCAACGCCGCCGCGCAGCAGTTTGCGGTCGTGATCAGCAACCCGCAGCCCGATCTAGTGGCGGAGGTGCGCATCGAGCTGGACGACTCGGCGCCGGGTCAACCCGCCGCCATTTCGGTGGTTGCAGAAGCCCGCATCGCGCCATTCAGCTTGGCCGTTTTTCCGCTCGGCCCTCGCGAGGTGGATGGCTCACCGCCCGGCGAATTCAACACCGGGACGCACACGGCGCTCAGTCGCGCGGCGTACCGCATCAGCAGCAACGTTCCGGTCGTCGCCTATCAGTTCAATCCGCTCGAAAACGTGAACGTCTTCTCTAACGACGCGTCGCTGCTCAAGCCGGTCGAGGCGCTCCGTGGTGAGCCGGGCTCGTTTGCAGACGCTTACGTGGTGCTCGGTTGGCCGCAGACCATCTCGCGCACCGACGACCCGTATACCAACTTCTCGACCACCAATCCGCTCGACTTTCGCGCCTTCTTGACCTTGGTCGCGGCACGCGACGCCACGCGCGTACGCGTGACGAGTTCGACGCGCGTGATCGGCGGAGGGCCGGTTCCGACCCTCGCGGCGGGGGAAAGCATCGAGCTGGTCCTCGACGCTTTCGACGTGCTCAACCTGGAGAGCGACGATTTCGGAGGCGACTTTACCGGCACCGTGGTCGCCGCCGACGGGCCCATAGCGGCATTCAGCGGCACCGAAGCCAGCGACACACCACGCTTCGATCGCCTCTCCGAGCGGCGCTGCTGCGCGGACCACCTGGAGGAACAACTTGATCCGGTGCGCGCGGCCGGGCGCCATTTCATCGCGCCGGTGAGCTTCAACCGACACCTGGCTCTCTCTAACGCCGGAGCGCCCCTGGCGCTCGAGGAGGAGCCGGAGGTGTTTCGTGTGATCTCCGCGTTTGGAGCAACGAGCGTGCGAACGAGCTTGCCCGGCGAGCTGTCCGAGTTTCGTCTGGAGAAGCGCGGCGCGATGCGAGAGATCGTCAGCACGACGGACTTCTGGATCGACAGCGACGACCCGATCATGCTCGGCAACTTCACGGCCAGCCAGAGCGCCGCAGGCATCCCGTCGAACTTGCCGGGGGGTGATCCCAGCTTTGTGCTCATCCCGCCGATCGAGCAGTTCCGATCCCAATACGTCTTTCTGACGCCGGACCGCTATCTCTTCGATTTTTTGCGCATCATTGCGCCCGTCGACGCTCGAGTATTGCTCGACAATCGCCCGCTCACGCAGGTTCCGGGCTGCTCGCTGGAAGCGGGCACACTACTGGAACGACCGCTCGACGCGTCCAAGTTCGGATTCCGCGTCTATCGTTGTCAGCTGAGCTTTCCGATTATCGATATGTCGCTCGACGGCGACGCAACGACCCAGCCGGGCCTGCAGAGCGACGGGGTCCACCGCCTGTTCGCGGATCTGCCCGTTGGAGTGATCGTGGACGGTTTCGATCGTAACGTGAGCTATGGCTACGCCGCCGGCACGGACCTGAGAGAAATCACGCCGGAGTGAGCCCACGCAGGTTCAGGCGCCGGTGCCGTAGCGAGGGCAAGTTGCGACGCACCTCGGCTTGATACTCGGCCTCGAGCGTCCCGAGCGCAAAGCCGGTGTGGTCGGAGCACTGGCTCACAATTTCCCCCCAGGGATCGATGATCATGGAGTGCCCGTAGCAGCGACGCCCACCGGGGTGACTGCCCCACTGCGCGGCGGCCACGACCCACGCCTGCGACTCAATCGCGCGCGCGCGCAGCAGGAGCGTCCAGTGGTCCTTGCCGGTGTGCAGCGTGAACGCCGCGGGCACCAGCAGCACCTCGGCTCCCTCATCCACGAGGCCGCGATATAGCTCGGGAAACCGCACATCGTAACAGATCGACAAACCCACGCGGAAGCCCTCGGCGTCGCAGGTCGCGAGAGCCGCTCCCGGTGTCGTCCGTGCGCTCTCCATGAGCTCGGTTCCATCCGGCAGCGACACGTCGAACAGGTGCACCTTGTGATAGTGGGCCGCGAGCCGCCCATCCGGCGAGAACACCACACAGGTGTTGAAGGGGCGCTCGGCGTCGGCACTGTCGATGGGCATACCGCCACCCACGACGGTGACACCGAGCTCGCGAGCCCAACGCGATAGTGCGCTCTGAATTGGCCCGGCCACGCCGGCGGCGCCGCCCCACAGCGGTTCCGATACCCGCGCGCGGCCCCCGTCCGCGCCGAAATACGCGAAGTTCTCCGGCAAGACGACCAGCTTGGCCCCCGCCTTGGCGGCGGCGTCGACCCAGCGCCGGCACTCGGCGAGGTTGGCTTCCACGTCAGCCTGGCTACTGAGCTGAATGGCGGCTACCGTAATCGTAGAAGACGACATGACCGGCCCAGCATACCCGATCGATGCGCGCGGGAAACCCGGCAAAACCACTGAAACTGCGCCGCCCCGAGCGGGCGCCCTCCCGAGCCTCCCGGCGGGAAGGAACGCCTGAATGACTGACAAGGCGACCGACGCCATGCAGCAGTTCATCGGCCTCGGCGGCCCCGAGCTGCCGAGCAATGCTGGACTCGTCCTGTTGTACGCGGATGGCTTCGAGCGCCTACCCGCCGCCTGGATCCTACCCAGCGCGACCCCGACGTTGATCGGCAGCGCTCCCTCCTCGAACCTCGTTCTGCCGGTGCACGCCGTGTCCAGGGCCCATGCGGAGCTGAGCCGCGAGCGCGGGCACTGGCTGCTCCGGGACCGCAACAGCACCAACGGCACCTTCGTGGACGGGTTCCGGATCCGGGAAGCGCGACTCGAGCATGGCCAGGAGCTGCGCATCGGCGACGCCATCCTCAAGTTCGTGGCGAGCGGCGCCGAGAACTACCTGCCTTACCGTATCGACGGCAGCCTGGCGCCCGGAGCGAGTCGCCTTTCGACAGACCCGCTCGGCTTGATTGGCGGCTACCAGATGGACCTCGTCGCGCACCAGATCGAACGCGTGGCGCGGGAGCCGGCCAACGCCGCATCGCCGCTCAGCGTACTGATCTTGGGGGAAAGCGGCACCGGCAAAGAGGTCGTCGCCCAGGCGATTCACAAGCAGAGTGGGCGGCACGGCCCTTTTCGCGCCGTCAACTGCGCGGCATTGCCCAAGGATCTGGTCGAAAGCGAGCTGTTTGGATACCGGCGTGGCGCGTTCTCCGGAGCCCATCGCGACAAGCCCGGTTTGATCCGCACGGCACACCGCGGCACACTGTTGCTCGACGAGATCGGTGATATGCCACTCGACGCGCAAGCCAAATTGTTGCGCGTGCTGCAGTCCAAGGAGCTCTTTCCGCTCGGCGCCACGGAACCGGAGACCGTCGATGTTCGCATCATCGGGGCGACGCATCAAAATCTCGACCAGCTGCTCACAGCCGGAAAATTCCGCCAAGATCTGTTCGCGCGCCTCAACGAATACGACATGTCCCTGCCGCCGCTGCGCGACCGCAAGGAAGACCTGTTCATGTTGCTCTCAGCGTTCTTCCGCCGTCATGGCGGCGGTGAGTTGAAGGTCACCTTCCAGTTCATGACCGCGCTCTTCAACTACGATTGGCCGTACAACGTGCGCGAGCTGGAGAGCTGCGCCAAGCGCTGCGTCGTGCTCGCAGACGGCCAGCCTCTAGGTGAGCGGCTGCTGCCCGAGGACATCGTCAAGGAAATGGAAGACTACGGGCAAGCCTACGTCACAGGTGATCCCGAACGCGGAGAGCCGGCAACGCCAAGCCGCGAAGAGCTACTTTTGCTCCTCGAGCGTCACCAGGGAAACGTGGCCGCCGTCGGCCGGGAACTCGGCAAAGCGCGGATGCAGATTCATCGCTGGCTCAAGCGCTACGGCATCGACATCAACGACCACCGCTAGGCGTATCCCATAGCCTCCTCGCTGGGAAAACGCGCCCGCCCAGTTGGGCGAGCGGCCGCGTTTTCCGCAGAGCTCCGGCCATGTTCACTGGCTCTTCCTCTACATTTGTCGCCATCTCATGGTTATGAGATGGCTTGTATTACGCCGAATCCATCGAAGCGGTCATTTCGCCGGTGGCCGCTCAGACGTCGAGCTCGCGTGCCTCATCGGCACGCTCCATGATGAAGCGGAATCGGCACGCGGGATCTTTGCCCATCAACTCGCTGATGACCCGGTCGGTCTCCAATCCATCTTCGATGTTCACCTTGAGCAAACGCCGGGTCGCGGGGTTCAACGTCGTCTCCCACAACGTCTGCGCCATCATTTCGCCGAGCCCTTTGAAGCGGGTGATCTCCACCTTGGCGTTGCCAGTTTTCGCCGCCAGGATCCGCTCCTTGGCGGCGTCATCGGTCGCCCAGTGTGTCTCCTTGCCGATATCCATGCGGTACAGGGGCGGGACTGCGACGTAG
>JAYWEH010000697.1:0-2987 GCA_043780025.1 Deltaproteobacteria bacterium | reverse complement strand
AGATGTTGAGCGAAGGACTTCTTGGCGACAAGGGTCTCGCAGGAGGGCAATGCCCATCCGTCTTCACTAACGAAAACCCTGGGATTCCAGAACTTGGTCTCGTTCTTCTCACCGCCCGGCCAGTGCCCGGGGTAGCGCACGATCAACACTCTGTGGCCTTACGGCACATCGAGGACAAGCGATCTCGGGGTCGTGCTGCCTCAGGCTGAAAGCCTCACGAGCATCTTGCCGGTGTTGGCGCCGTTCAGCATCCCGATCAACACCTTTGGCGCGTTCTCGATCCCGTCGTAGATCGTCTCCTGGTATTTCACGCGCCCGCCTTTCAGCCAGCCCATCATGTCCGCCACGAACTGCTCGCGAAGGTGCATAAAGTCTGTTGCGACGAAGCCGCGCAGGGTTACGCGCTTGTAGATGATGTTCGAGAGCGTCGTCACCGGCGATGAGATGGCACCGGCGCTGTCGTAGACAGAGATCATTCCGCACACGGGAATGCGCCCGAGCAGGTTCATCCGGGGCAGCGCAGCGTCGAGGTGGTCGCCACCGACGTTGTCGAAATAGACGTCGATCCCGTTGGCCGCACGCTCTTTGAGCGCCGTCCGCGATCTTCTCGAAGAACTCGGCATCCGCAGTTGGGTGAAGACATCGGGTTCAAAAGGGTTTCACATCGTAGTGCCGCTTACGGTGAGGGAGGACCACGAAGCCGTGTCGCAGTTCGCTCATGGCGTTGGATCGGTTCTCGTCCGAAGACATCCGGACATCCTGACGCAGGAGTTCAAGAAGTCGGATCGCAGAGGCCGCATCTACATGGACACGGGACGCAACTGATACAGCGCTACACTCGCCGCTGTCTACGCTGTCCGTGCCAAACCGGGCGCGCCCGTTTCAGCGCCCTGCGACTGGGATGAAGTCGAGCGGGGAGTAGTAGGGCCACAGTCCTTCACGTTAAAGACGATGGACGCAAGGGTCTCCAAGGTGGGCGATCTCTGGTCCGGAATACTGACACGCAGGAGGGGTCTGCGCAGGCCGATAGAGTGTTTTGCAGAGGCGGTTGAAAGTGCAACGGTGATCGTTGCTACCCTGACGTCCTGGCACTGAGAGCGCTAGTTGTCGCGGCCTTGGTCCAGTTCGCTCATCGTCAGAAGTGTGCACCTAACTTCACTAGCTCCGCATGGTCGTCGAAGCTATACTGGGCTTCGAGAACGTGCATCACTAGCCTGCATCAGCTCGGGCTAGCTGGGGGTCAGGAGGTCGCAGGTTCGAATCCTGTCGCCCCGACCATATCGAGCGAAGCGAGATCCAGAGGCTTCTCCTGAAGCCGTCGGATGGATCAAATTCGTCGCAAGCGACCTCGCACGCGGGCCGTGGCGTCCCCCGACTGCCTCCAGCAATTTCCCCCACACAGAACTGCAACGCCAGCCTCGCGCCCGGCATCACTTTTGCAAGGCCCTCACGGCGTATACTCAGAGCTTGTGAGTTTATTCCCGGCGGGAGGAGGCTCGCTGAGCCTGGCTGCTGTCGCCTGGAGCTGTCGCCTGGATGAGTGATCCCTTCCGTGTGTGGGTCCGTTGTTCGTGGTGGGAGCAGGGTCAGAGGCTGGTGAGTGAGCGCCACCGGAGCAGATTATGAGCTACCGCGACCAGCAGCATCACGGTTCTCACTTTCGCGAGCGAGCGGACGGTGAATTGCGTGACACCGTGGTACCGCACCTGCGCATTCGTCCACTCCGCCAAGGCACTTCGTTGCCGGTACACCGCCTTCGCGGCGTCGCCCGCCATGCGCGCCCGCCAGGCTGCCACTTCAGCACTATCGCCAGACCGCGGTGCGTAGCGGGTTTCCGCTGGATGGTTTCTCGGCAAACGCACGGGGGCGTAGACCGTCACCCCTCGTTGGGTCAGCTCGGTGATGTCGTCGCGCGCCGCGAAGCCGCCATCCATCAGGTACTCCTTCGGGTGCCGTCCCGTGCGCGCGGCGATCTGCTGCTCCATCGGCGCCGCCTGGCCGGCATCGGTGCCGGCCGCCGTCACCGCGACGCCGACGATGACGCCGTGGGCGCTATCCGTAGCCAGTTCGACGTTGTACGCCGGACGGAAGCCGCCGTCCGGCATCTTCATCACGCGTGCCTCGGGATCGGTGGTAGAGACGCGCGCCGCCCCGACCGCCGCCCGCTTCGGGGCCGCCAGCGTGCGCCGCTGCCGCTCCTTCGCCTTCTCTATCTCGGGCAGGCAGGCCAGCGCCTGGGCGACGCGCGCGACGCGCTCCTCGGCCGCCCGTTCGCGCGCCCGGGACGCCCGTGCGTTGCCGCCTGTATCCGGGTGTTCGCGTTCGGCGGCCAGGCGCTGGACCTGGGCCTGGGCTTCCCGCAAGCACCCCGCCAGTCGCTCCTTGCGCCGGTAGGAGCTGGCGCCGGCGCTGGCCCGCACCCGCATCCCGTCCTGCGCCACCCGCTCCAGGGTCACCGCATCGGCGGCCAGCAGCGCGGCGATGATCTGGGTCAGCAGCTGATCGAGCGCGTCTCCATGGGTCACGCGAAAGTCCGCCAGCATGTGGTAGTTGATCGGGACGCCGCCGCGGAGCCAGCGGTAGGCATCGTGTTCCTCGCACAGGCGGGCGACGCGACGGGCGCTGCCCACCCCTTCGACGGTCGCCAGCAGCCACACCGCGAGGAGCACCCGCGGGTCGGTCGTCGGGCGTCCCGGCCGGTTCCGCAGGGCCTGGATCCGGTGATAGAACGGCGTGAGATCGAGCTGTTCCAGGAGGCCCCAGATCGCCCGCGCGGGATGGTCCTGGGAAACGGCCGCCTCAAGGTCGTGGGGCAGCCACTGGAGCTGCTCTCGATGCGGGCGCACGATGCGCGCCTCCCCCATCTTCGTCGGCAATGCCTCCGCGACTTCGTGGGCCTCGGGCAGATCAAACAGCATTCCATCGCTCATGCGTGCCTCCTCGTCCCTCCATTGTCGCCCGTCGCTCGCCAAAAAGCGATCCTTGAC
>JAYWEH010000696.1:0-2987 GCA_043780025.1 Deltaproteobacteria bacterium | reverse complement strand
CCGGTATGCAGTTTCGGAGCGCGGGCTCAACCGAGTATGTGTCTTGGGTTGAGTCGGTACTCGGCGGTGCGCCCGCCCCGAAGAATGCCGAATTGGCCAAGGTGTTTGCTCGGCGCTCGATGGATGTCCAACTTTTCGAAGAGCCCGAGGCGTGGGAAGCAGCGCTTCGAGTCCGGATTGCTGACGGCAGATCAGCACGGCTACTGTCGACCTACTCGCGCCTCTGGAAGTCGAAAGGCGTTGCCGCTCCACACGATCTTCCTGCGAAGGAGATGGACTTCAACGAGCGATACGCAGCGAGGGGAAAAGCTTGCACGTGGTCACGTGTATGGAACTACGTGCCGGGAGGTAACGACTACACGTGGTTTGTCGCTGGCCATCCTGCCGGGTTCATCGCGGAAGACCAACTCTGTGAAGTAGGATGTCCGTACGCGGTGCGCGGCTTCGACTACGACTACGTCGGAATTCTGTGGCTCGATGATCTGGTGTGGCGCGGAGACGGCTGGGTCGTGAATCCTGTGAAGGTCCACGAGACCGGTATCTCGCCGCTCATCACGAAAGCGCGCGCGGAGGCCAAGGCGGGCAAGGTCGGTCCGTCAACCAAGGATCTCATCGATCGAGTTTCGCAGGCGTATCGAATCATCCTCACGCGCGCTATTCGCGGCGCGTATCTCTGGATTCCAGATGCGGAAACGCGCGAGTACATCGCACGTTCGATTGGCGGCGCTGAGACGGTTCACTAACAATCGTACGCTCTCGGCTGGAGGGCCCGCGCGCTGTTGACGTCGAGCCGAAGGAGTTCAGGCTGCGGTAGGCGCGCGGCGACCACTTGCAGCGAGACGGTGTGACGTACGCAACTCGCAGCATGCGCACCACAGTCTACTCCCTGCTGCGACGGATCCCAAAGCGCTTCGGCCACCCGGTGCTGAACATCACTCCGATGCCGGCCGCGGTGTCGGTGCTAACCGGCATTGTCGAGTAGCAGCTCCGGGATCTGCGCATGCCGGAACCATGGCAGGCGATCGTGCACGATGCGCCGGCTCACCTCGAGCGCTTGGCGCAGCAGGAGTTCGCTGCCGGCTAATGTTCGGCACGAGGCTTGCCGATACAAGAACTCGCGTCCTGAGTGGCCGGCTAGGGATTCCCCTGGCATGGTGAACCGCTTGCGTTCCTCGTGTTCGAGCAGCACCCTTACGCGTATGCCTCTCCCGTTCTCGCCCAAACTGACACGCCCGCTCTCGCTCGCTGACCAGTCGATGATGCGACTGCTGCAGGACGGTGAGCTCCGAAGGTCGTTCGCCCGCGAGAACTTCTTCAGCGAAATGGGCGGCGCTTCGCTGCAGGCCGCTGAAGCATGGGATGCCTTGCCCCAGGAGACGCGCGTGGAATACGAGCGCCGCGTGATTGCAGAGGAGCGCGAGCACACGAGTCAGTTCTCGGATCTGCCGGCCTTCGACGCGAGCCACGTCGTTCGGTGGCCACTGTTTCTGCAGGGATAGTGCAAGCTGGGCAGCGCCGACACGCGCTGCTCCAGCTGTCATGCCCTAGAATTTCCGACGTTCACGGCGCTCGATGCGGTCGGTCTGAAACTTCGCGTGCGGCTTCACGCCTTTGAGAAGAGCGCCTGCGAAGTGCACGAGTTTCTCAGTTGACATGCCGAGTTCCTGCAGCAGCGCGTCCTTCGACAGCTTTACGCGCTGCATCTTGCCCGCTACTTCCACGCACGCGAGATAGTCACTCGGGTCGATCGAGAGTGATCCTTTCACGGCGTCCTTCGGCAGCAGCAGGATCGGCCGACCGTGGTCGTCGACCGGCACTTCCGCGACGATCGTGGTATCGAACGTTCCCGTGCGACCGTCATACGCATGCTCCCACGTGCGCTCACGAATGCAACCTGGGTCGAAGTATTTGACGAAGGATTGCGTATAGCGGATGAGATCCGCGATCACGATCGACCCGAGCGCGTCTGTCACTCGATCACCGGCAAACTGCGGGAGCAGCTGCAGTGCATCTGGCACTTGGATCAGTCCTTCCCGCAGCCCTGGAAAGTGTATCAGGCTATCGCGGACGGAGACGCCGAGGTGCCCATTGCCGATGCCTGAACCCGCATGGCCGCGCGTGGTATATCCCGACCGAAACTCTGCGCGCTCAGGGAAAGACACGAGACGTTCGAGTTCGACGGCTGCGGCGGCATCACCGTTAGCCGCGGCCACTGCTAGGGCGCACGTGTGCGACCAATACGCACACGCGTGCGGATACATCTCCCGAACGATCGCACTCGGGTGGTACTTCGTGAGCTCGAGCGTGATCACCAGCCGATTCGGCGAATCGTGCTCGAGGTTGGGAATAACGAACGGGGTGTTCGGCTGGGAGAACGCCCAGCCCGTGACGTCCGCAAACGAGCGGCCATGGTACTTCGGGTTCGGTTGTGCAGCCATCGTGATGCTCCTGCGATAGAGTCGATACGCCACGGCGATTCCGCGGCAAAGGTTGCGCTCGTGCTTCGGCCGATTTTCGGCCTACTTGCCGCCTGCCACGCCTCGAAGACTTCTCGTGAAATGGTGATCTCAGCGGATTGCGAATCGAGTTGCGCGACGTACCTTCTCTTTCTGCAGGGTGATGGGACATAACCGGCCTTCGCTTCTGCTTGCATTTCCGCTCAAGCGGGTGTCGCAACCCCTCGAACGGGTTCAACTCAGCATTTCCCCAGACGCCCTCATCGGTTGCAGCCGACGAAGGGCGTTTGGTTTTTCACCGGACGCGAATCCGGTATCTTCTTTCTCTACAGACGTGCTTTGAGTCATGCCGGCGTGAGCAGGTATCAGGGTGAGATTTGCCTGCCTTCGCGAGCCCGAACTGTGAGGAACGTCACCCGCACATCTAAAATAGTCGGAACGTCCGCGAGCAACACGGGCGCGCCGTTAACGTAAGTAGCTGTCTGGCATTCGTTTAGTGCTGACCGCCTGCTCGGCAAGCTTTCGGGCGCT
>JAYWEH010000695.1:0-2987 GCA_043780025.1 Deltaproteobacteria bacterium | reverse complement strand
GAACCTGCCGCGGGCAGAGTCGCTCGAGCCCCAGGCGTGGTACGGCGACCCGCTGCCTGACGGCGGCGTGAGCGTCAACTGCCGGCAGGATAGCGATTGCACGGACGCGCCGTACGGCCACTGCGAGATCTCGCCGTGGGAAGGGGTACCCTATTGCGAGTATGGCTGCGCGACGAACCAGGATTGCGGCCCGGGCTACGCCTGCCTGTGTGGCGCCAACGTCGGCACTTGTCAGCCGGCGAGTTGCGCGACGGACTCGGATTGTCAGTCGGGCTACTTCTGCGCCGCTGCCCAACCCTGTAGCTCAATGCAGTTCGGTTGTCAGACGCCACTCGACGAGTGCAACCTGAACTCCGACTGCCCTTCGGGCAGCTGCAGGCTCGACGACTCGACGGGACGGCGCAGCTGCGAAGAGTATGGTTGCCCCATCCCCGGGCGGCCCTTCCTGATCGACGGCCAAGAGCGGCTCGCGTCCGCGGTCGAACGCTGCGACTGGTACGCTCATGCACGCCTGGAGCCCATATTGAATGGGATCGACGAGGGCCCCGAGCATCCCGAGCTCCGAGCGGCGCTGGCTGAGGGATGGATCGAGCAGGGTTTGATGGAGCACGCTTCTGTCGCTGCCTTCGCGCGCTTCACGCTGCAGTTGCTCTCACTCGGCGCGCCTGCCGAGCTGGTGCACAAGAGCGCCGCCGCCATGCAAGACGAGATTCGCCACGCGCGGGATTGCTTCGCACTGGCTCGCCGCCACCTGGACCACGACGTGGGCCCCGGGCCCTTGCCCGTCGAGCACGCGCTCGACAACTCCGATCTCGAATCCGTGGTCATTGGCACCGTGCTCGAGGGCTGCCTCGGTGAAACCGTCGCCGCGGTCGAAGCCAGTGAGGCGCTGGCACACTGCGAAGATGCCGCTGCACGGCCTGTGCTGGAGCGGATCGCGACCGAAGAAGCGCGACACGCCGAGCTCGCCTGGCAGTTCGTCGCCTGGGCGCTCGAGCGTCGCCCCGAGAGCTTGCGCCAGTGCGTCGAAGCGACGTTTGCGCGCGAGCTGAACGAGCCTCGCGAATCTCGGCTAGCGCTCAGCCCGCTCGAACGAGCGCTTTCGCGCCGGGGCCTCTTACCTGCCGCGTTGCGCCGCGACCTGCGCGCCCGCGTACTTTCAGAAGTGATCGGGCCCTGCGCCCGTGCCCTGCTCGCGAAGGTTTCGCCGAATCGGCCGGAGGCCAACGCGAGGCGAGAAGGTCCACGAATTTCACCCTCGGCGTGAGAGCTGGTACGGTCCTCTGCCTTGGCGCAGAGTCTTCGCCCGAGAACCCTGGCGACGCCGGGGTGGCCCTTGTATTCCGGGGCTTTGCACCGGTTCGTCTGCGCCTTGTGGCTGGGGCTGGCGGTGCTGTCGAGCCCGCTTGGGGCACGGGCAGAGGACCCGCCCGCTCCCGCTGCGCCGCCTGCGGCGGCGATCCAGCCCGCCCCGCTTCCCGTGCGGCTCGGCGACGTCGTGGTGTTCACGCTTTCGGCGAGCCGAGACGGCCGGACCGCAAACGAACGCGCCCGCCTCGCCAGCGCGGCGTTGGCTCGCGCTCTGGAGGGGACCGAGCTCGAGCCGGTACAAGTTCGGAAATCCGCTGACTCGGCGATCGTCTTCGCGGGGGAGGTCGCGATCGTGGAGCTCGGGAGCGAGGACGCGGCCCTGGCCGGTGAAACCTCGCTGGACGGCTATGCCAGCACGACCGCGAGCTCGGTGAGGAAAGCGCTTGCGGCAGAGCACAAACGCAGCCGCATCGCCGAGACGGTATTCTCGGTTTCGCTCGTCGTCTTCTTCGCGCTCATCGCCTTCTATTTGATCAAGCGCGTAACGACCCTCGCCGATCGCCTGCGCGCCTGGCTCGAAGAGCACGGCGACCGCACGCTCAGGGTCAGCGTCAAGAGCATCGAGCTGGTGAGCCCGGCGGTGTTGAAGAGCACCGCGCTGATCGTGCTCGGACTGCTCAAATGGGTCGGGCAGTTCGGCATCTTCTACGCCTGGCTCGTGGTGGTGCTGTCGCTGTTCGAGACCACGCGCGGCTACACCGAGCGGCTGACGGGCTTCGTGCTCGCGCCACTGTCCCAGCTAATGGGGCGCGCCATCACCGCGTTGCCGGTGCTGGTGGTCGCCAGCGTGGCCGCGCTGACCGTGTTCGTGCTGGTGCGGTTCGTGGGGCTGTTCCTGGCCAGCGTCGCGCGGCGGGAGACCTCGCTGGCCTGGCTGCCCGCCGATCTGGCCGCGCCCGCGAGCGTGCTCTTGCGCGTCTGCATCGTGGTGTCCGCGCTGGTCTTCGCGGCCCCCGTCGTGACTGGCGAGAGCGACGGTTCGCTCGGGCGAACGGGCGCCATCGTGCTCATCGCGCTCGGCCTGGCCGCCACACCGCTGTTTGCTTCGGCCCTGCTTGGCACGGTGGTGTTGTTTGGGCGGCGGCTGCGCGTTGGCGAGTTCATCCAGTTCAAGGGACGGCTCGGTCGCGTTGCGGCGATCAATCTGCTGGAGCTGCGCTTGCAGACGGCCGACGGCACCGAGCAACGCATTCCCCATCTTCTGCTGCTCGGCAACGCCATCGAACGGTTGGGCTCGCTGCCGCGCCTTTCGGTCGACCTGACCGTGCCTTGCGATCTGGCCCCCGCGCGCGTGCTCGCGGTGCTCACCGAGGCGGGCGCACGCACCGGCAAAGATACGAACGCGGAGCTGATGAGCGTCGATGAACACGGCGGCCACTACCGAATGACAGCGACGTGCACGTCGCTGTCGGAGCGTTCTCCCTTGCTCCAAGGCGCGGTCGAGGCCCTCGCCGAGGCCGGCATCCTGATCGGGCGCGGGGTGGCCCGCGCGAGGGCAGATTGAACGCCATCTGGCTGTTGCTCGGGTTACTGGTGCTGTCCTACCTGGGCAGCATCCTGGTCGGGGACCGCGCCATTCGAGGCTTCGGTCTGCCCTCGGGCCTCGAGTATTGGTG
>JAYWEH010000694.1:0-7047 GCA_043780025.1 Deltaproteobacteria bacterium | reverse complement strand
TCGGCGTCAAAAATCGCGATCAGCTCGCCGCGCGCACGCTTCAAGCCGTAGTCCAGAGCCCCCGCCTTGTATCCGTTTCGGGAAGCCCGGCGCACGTAGGTGATGTCCAGCCCGGTGTCTCGCAGCCGATCGACCATGCTCTCCGCGAGCACGCGCGTTTCGTCGTCCGAGTCGTCCAGTACCTGAATCTCGAGCTTGTCGCGCGGATACTCGATACGGCTCGCTGCTTCCAGCAAGCGCTGCACGACCGTTGCCTCGTTATATATGGGCAGCTGGACCGTGACGGTGGGTAGATCTTGCTCCGGCAACCGCTTGGCACGGTGCGGAGGCTGGCAACGAAAGCAAAGCCAGGCTAAACGGGCGCGGTGCAGGCCATAGCCAAAAAGCAAAAGCAAGACAGCGAGGTACAGCCCAATCAGGAGGATTCCCATCACTCGATCTCCGATATCACTCGATTCGGCTCCAAAAGTCACGATGACAATGCGCAGACCCGAATCCATGGCCGAGCAGCAATGGCTCGACACCTAATGTCACGACGCCCAATCTTCTTCCGGCGCCCAAGCCTTCGACGCCCAAGCCTTCGACGCCCAAGCCTTCGACGCAACGCGTGGCAGCGCACGAGCGTTTGGAGCAGACGCCTGAACGAAACGTTCCGCGCTGAGCCGGAAAGCATACGCGCCTCATGGTGCACGCCTGCCTCGCTGACGGCTGCCCCTGAAAGGCACGGGGGCAACAGGGTC
Source organism: Deltaproteobacteria bacterium (assembly GCA_043780025.1). Classification (GTDB taxonomy): domain Bacteria; phylum Myxococcota_A; class Polyangia; order Polyangiales; family Polyangiaceae; genus SZUA-265. The sequence goes on along the minus strand of JAYWEH010000694.1, from coordinate 6,307 downwards.
AGCAGTGGCGCTGTAACGAGCGGGCGTCGGTTTGGCCATGAACAATGGTAAGTCGACTATTTGAACCGGGCGCTCGCGATGTCCTCTACGTTCTGGACATCAGCGGATACGTCTTCCGCGCGTACCACGCCATTACGCCGCTGACTAGCCCGAGCGGAGAGCCCACCCACGCCGTGCTCGGCACGGTCAACATGATCGAGCGCCTGCTCAAGCAGTGCAACCCGGTGCTGCTCGCCGTGGCCATGGATGCCGGCAAGCAGACCTTCCGCCGCGAGCTGTACCCCGAATATAAGGCACACCGCCCCGAGGCCCCCCCCGACCTGCGCCAGCAGATGCGCCGCGTCGAGCAACTGCTCGCCGCCTGGCGCCTGCCCGTCTTTGTGCAGCCGGGCTTGGAGGCGGACGACCTGATCGCCAGTCTGGTCGCCTGCGCGCGTACCGAAGGGCTGAGGACGGTCATCGTCAGCGCTGACAAGGACCTGATGCCGCTCGTCGGGGACGACGTGCTGCTTTGGGACACCATGCGAGACAAGGTCTGGGGACCCGAGGAGGTGACCGAACGCTTCGGCGTCCGGGTGGACCAGGTGCGAGACTATCTGGCCCTCACCGGCGACAGCTCGGACAACATCCCCGGCGTCCCATCGGTCGGTCCCAAGACGGCGCAACAGTTGCTCGTCGAGTTCTCGGACATCGACGGCATCTACGCCCACCTCGCCGACATCAAGCGAGTCAAGCTCCGAGAAACACTCGAGCAACACCGGGAGCAGGCGCTGCTCAGCCGGACCCTCGTCACGCTCAGGGGCGATTGTATCGCCGACCTCGACCGCCACCGGCTCACTCGCCCGGAACCCGACGTGGACACGCTGCGCGTGCTGTACACGGAGCTCGCGTTTACACGCCAGCTCACGGCTCTGGACGCCCGCCGCATCGAACCGAAGGCGCAACCGGACGCCGGGGCGCCGGGTCAGAGCCTCCTGCCGGGCTTCGAGCCCGCCGCCGCGAGGCCCGAGCCACCGAGCGACGGCAAACATGGCGCATTGATCACCTCTCCCGAGGCGCTCGGGGAGCTGCTCCAGCGTGCGCGCGCCGAAAAGCGCCTGGTCGTGGTGCCGGCATTGCACGCCGTGGGCCATGAGGAGCACCTCGTGGGCGTGGGCTTGTCCGTGCACCCGGCGGAGAGTTTCTACTTACCGTTGCGCCACCGTTACGTGGGTGCGCCGCCGCAACTGCCCGCGGCCCTGGTGCGGGCAGCGCTACGGGAGCTGCCGGTGGACGTGCGCGTCGGCAGCCACGACCTCAAGAGCCTCTCGGTAGCGCTGGCGACGGGGCTCGGCGACGGCGCGAACAGCGACGAGCCGCCGTTGCTCCAAAAGAACTTCGCCTTCGATACCCTGCTCGCCGCGTATCTGCTGGATGCCGAGACGGTAAACGACCTCGGCGCGCTCGCCCAACGCGAGATCGCCGTCGACCTGCCTGACAGCGAGGCATTGACGAAGCCGCGGCGCGGCGCCCACGTCCCGCTCGACGAGGTGGACGCGAGCGAGCTCGGAGCGATCGTGGCGCGACGCGCCGCCGCCGTGGCAGCGCTGTGGCCCGTGCTCGCCAAACAACTCGCCGAGCTCGAGTTGCTCGCGCTCTTCGAACAGCTGGAGCTCCCGCTCAGCCATCTGCTCGCCGAGCTCGAGCTGCGCGGCGTGCTCGTGGATACGGGCGTGCTGGGCAAGCTGGGCGTCGACATCGCAGAGCGCCTGGTGGCGCTCGAACGCGAGGCCACGACCCTCGTCGCTCGGCCTTTCAACGTGCACTCGCCGCGGCAGCTCGAAACGATCCTGTTCGACGATCTCGGGCTCAAGCCCCAGAAACGCACAAAGACCTCGCGCTCGACCGACGCCGCGACGCTGGAGGCGCTCGTCGATCAACACCCACTGCCCAAAGTGGTGCTCGAGATCCGCAAGCTGGCCAAGCTGTCGAGCACCTATGTCGAGGCCTTGCCCGGCTTGAAACATGAGGACACCGGCCGCATCCACACGCGCTGGGGCCAAGCCACCGCCGCGACGGGCCGGATCTCCTCGAGCGATCCAAACCTGCAGAACATCCCGATCCGCAGCGAGCTCGGCCGGGCCATTCGCGGCGCCTTCGTCGCCCCCGAGGGCTGCGTGCTGGTGAGCGCGGACTATTCGCAGATCGAGCTCCGGGTGCTCGCTCACCTGTCCAAGGATCCGGTCTTGATTGAGTCCTTTCAGGCCCGTGAGGACATCCACACGCGTACCGCCATGGAGATCTTCGGCGTGCCGCGCGAGGCCGTCGACGGGGAGCACCGGCGGCGCGCCAAGGCCGTCAATTTCGGGGTGATCTACGGTCAAGGTGAACAAGGTCTGGCCAAGAGCCTGGGTATCCCGCGCAGCGAAGCGGGGCAGTTCATCGCGGCGTATTTCCGGCGCTACCAGGGGGTGCGGCAGTTCATGGAAGCCACGCTGGAGCAGGCCCGTGAAAATCGCGCGGTGCGCACCTTGCTCGGCCGGCTCCGGCGTGTCCCCGATATCCGCGAGGGGCATCAGGGGCGCCGCTCCGCCGCCGAACGCGTGGCGATGAATACGCCCATCCAGGGCACCGCCGCGGACCTGCTCAAGCTGGCCATGTTACGCCTGGGCGAGCCGGTGACCCCCGGCTGCCGCATGATACTCACCGTGCACGATGAGCTCGTGTTCGAAGTACCCAAGCCCGAGCTCGAAGCGGCGCTGCCCCTGATCAAGGCGCGCATGGAGGCGGTGTACCCCCTCGATGTACCCCTGGTCGTCGACGTGGGCCACGGCCCGTCGTGGGACCTAGCGCACTGAGCGCATCAGCCCACTCTAACCCGTCACCCCCGCCGGATTGGGAGGCTCACGCGCAAGCCGAGATCGCTCTGGCGCGAACTCGGCCCCACGAGTAGCTCGACGCTGCCCGTTTCCAGATCCCAGGCGTGCCGCGACACATTCCAATACGCGAGATCGCAGCCCCGCAACTCGAGCTCCACGCGGCGCTTCTCGCCGGCATCGAGCGTCACGCGCCGAAATGCCTTGAGCGCGCGGTCGGGCCGATCAACCCCCTCGCGCGAGCTCGGGTGGCGCACGTACACCTGGACCACCTCGTCGCCGGCGCGGCCACCCACGTTCTCGACGTCGACGGACAGCGTGAGCCGGCTATCGAGTGTGAGCTCGGTGGCGCTCAACCCCAGGTTCGACATGACGAACCGCGTGTAACTGCCGCCGTACCCAAATGCGTATTGAGGCTCGCCGCGAAAGTACATGTACGTATGACCGTGCGACAGATCGTAGTCCATCATCGCGGGTAGTTGCTCGATGGACCTCGGCCAGGTTTGCACGAGCTTGCCACCCGGGTTCTCGTCGCCGAACAACACGTCCCCGATCGCCATGCCGAGCTCCTGCGATGAATGCGTGGCATGCAGCACCGCCTTGGCGTTTTCGATCACCCAGGGCATGGCCACGGGAAAGTTCGAGATCAGCACCACCAGCGTGTTCGGGTTCGCCTGACACACCCGGCGCACGAACGCTTCTTGATCGCTCGGCAGGGACAAGCTCTTGCGGTCGACCGCCTCTTTGCCTTCGCTCGGCGAGGTGACCACGGCCCAGCTGGCGTTGCCCTCGGGGTGATTGCCGATGCACACCACGGCCACGTCACGGTTCTTCACGATCTCGACCGCGGCGTCGCTCATGTCGCCGACCCAGCCCACACTGATGTCGGGCCCCGCGACGCGCTCGATGCCGTCGCGCGGAGCAATCGCGTACGGCGGTGTGCCCGAGTACCAATCCAGCAGCACCTCGTTGCAGCGCGGGCCCACCACCGCCATCGAGCGGATCTTCGCCCGGTCCAGTGGCAGGAAACCGTGCCGATTTTCGAGCAGCACCAGCGATTTCCGCGTCACCTTGCGCACAAACGCCCGGGTCTCCTCGAGCGCCCAGGGTGGCTTTCCGCCCTTCCGGCCCAGGCTCGCGTGCGCGACCTTTGCGGGCGGATCCAAGAGGCCCAGGCGCAACATCACCCGGAACACGCCGCAGAGCGCGTGGTCCAGATCGGCTTCACTGAGCAAGCCGCGCTGCACCGCCTCCGTCACCGGTTCGAGGTACTTGTCCAGAAACTGATTGATGCCGGCCTTGATACACGCCGCGGCGGCCGTGGCCAGATCGGGGAAGGCCTGATGATCCGAGACCAGCAGACGCAGGCCACCGCCATCGCTGCAGATGATGCCGTCGAGCCCCCACTCGCCCTTCACGACGTCGTTCAGCATCGGGTGGATGTGCGCAGGCGTGCCGTTGACGGCGTTGTAGGCCGCCATCATCGCCCGCGAGCCGCCCTCGCGAACCGCCATGTCGAAGGGCTTGGCGTAGTATTCGCGAAATAGCCGCTCGTCGAAGTTCGACGAAGAGCGGGTGCGTTCGTCCTCGTTACTGTTAGCGCAGAAGTGCTTGAGCAACGCGGCGCACAGCCAATACTCCGGGTCGTCCCCCTGCAGGCCACGCGTGAAGGCCACCGCCAACGTGCCGGCGTGAAAGGCGTCCTCGCCGTACACCTCTTCGGTGCGGCCCCAGCGCGGATCGCGCCCGAGGTCGGCGTTGGGCGCTCGCACCACCAGGCCGCCCCGCGCGTACTGTGGGTCTTGAAACAACGTGCGCGCCTCGAGCGCGAGCTGTGCCGCCACGCCCCGTACGAGCTCTGGATCCCAGGTCGCGCCCAGGCCGTAGGCTTGCGGAAATTGCGTGGTCGGCGTGGGATTGCGCCGACCCCAGTTGCTCGGCCCACCCTGCGCGACCCCGTGATAGCCCTCGATGTGCGGCGAGCCCACGATGCCCAGCCGCGGCACGTCGGGCCGAGTACCGAAGCAAGCGATCTTCTCGTCGAGGTGCATGCGCGAAAGCAGGTCGTCGATGCGGCGATCGGGCTGCAACTTCGGATCGAGAAACGGGTACTTGCTCATGCCGGCGAGATACCGGACGCCCCGGCGAGAGGACAATGGGTGGAATTTTACATGCGACGTGCCGGATCCCAGATCGGCGCGACTCGCCTCGAGCGAGCCGAGAGAGCGCGCGCCGAAACGAGGCGAAAGTAGTGCAAGTGCAAAGTCACGGTGCGGGCGGTGAAAAATCTGTGGGGGCGCTGGCTCGCTGGTAGGACGCGGCGTGGCGTCCGCCCCCGCGGCCCTGGTATATTCGTGCGAAGCCCTCGGCCCGCCTGGCGAGCGAGTCGAGGCCGAGTGATCTGTGATCCTGTGATACCGCCCTGCTGTGACCCCTCGCGTTTCTGACCTCTGTGATCCGGTCTCTGTGATTCCGGAAGTGATTTCCCGGAAGTGATTTTTCCCGGCCTCGGTTTCGAGTCGAAGACTGAAACCCGACCGAAAACTTAGTGGAGCATGACCATGAAAACGACTGAACCTCGCACGCCGCAGCGCATCTGGCGCCGGCGCTCTACGACGGTATTGCTGCTCGCCCTCGCCACCAGCACCACGGCCGTGAGCTGTGGACTGCTCGAAGGCGATGACGAGAGCGGCCCCGCCGTCTCGACCGGCCGTGACCCCACGAACGTGGAACCCTCCGCGACGGGCGAAGGCGGCAGTGCCTCGACGGGCGCGGCCGGAAACGGTGACAGCGGATCCTCGGGCGCGCTCGGCCTGGCCGGCAACGCCAGCGAAGACGACGACGATCCGAACGAGCTCGACGACAACGATCCCCCACCGCGCGGCGGCGGCGGCGGCAATGTCGACAACGACGACGACCTGGTCCGCTGCGAGGACACCGAGTGTGAAGCCGTCGGCGGTATCTGCGAAGGCGCAACGTGCGTATTCGAGTGCGACGAAGACGCGGATGAATGCAACGTGGACGAAGTCGAGTGTCCTGACGACATCAACTGCCGCGTCGAATGCATCGACGACGATACGTGCTCGCAACTCGTGATCTGCCCGAACAACGCCGACTGCTTCATCGAGTGCACCGAGGACAACACCTGCACGGCCGCCATCAACTGCGCCGGCAGCGAGCGGTGCGACATCCAGTGCCTCGGCAACGATTCCTGCAGCGGTGAATTCACCGTTGACAACGTGGGTGACGACCTGCAGGTCGACTGCGACGGCAACGACAGCTGCAGCAGCGGCGTGCTGGACTGCGGCAACGGCGACAACCTGTGCGACATCAACTGCACCGGCCTCAATAGCTGCGCAGCCGCCATCGTCCTCGGCGTCGACAACGCCGCCCTGATTTGCAGCGGCGACAACTCCTGCAGCAACACCATCGAATGCGAAGGCAACGGCACC
>JAYWEH010000693.1:0-2992 GCA_043780025.1 Deltaproteobacteria bacterium | reverse complement strand
GGTGCAAAGGCACCTCACCGCCGCTTGGTCTTCAGCTCGAAGCGCGCGGGAGGATCGTGACGAGTTGCAGATTGACCAGCGCGACGACCTCGGCGGGCTCGGTAGCCGCTACCAGTGTGCGAATCTCGCGAAAGGCCGAGTGCAGGATCTCTCGATCGACACGAAGCGGGTAAGCCCATGGTCTTCTCCGCAATGCCGTGAGCTGCGCCCTTTGCACAACCATCCCGGCCCACGTCAACGGGACCTACGCGCCAGCGTCAACCGCGCACTCGCGGGCGCTCCTGCGCCGCTCGAGGCGAGGGCGGCGCGAATGCGTTTTCTTCGTCCACCGCGAGATCGACCAAGAGAGCGCAGTAGAGCCCAACACACTCGCTCGGCTTCGATTCGGCGATGATGGCTTGCATCTCGCGCACGTAGGCGAGCTGGACGTCGCGCACGCGTGCGAGATCACGCCGCGAAATGGAGAACAGGTTGTAACCCGAGTGCCCGGCCCCCCCGCTCTCCAGGCGCCGGATGGCGAGCTTCGCCCAGTCGAGCTTCAGCGCGCGCGCTCGCGCCGCGTCGGCTCCCGTGTCCACGACTTCGACGCGACAGACCCTCCAGCCGCGACGTGCCTTCTTTACCTGGCCGGTCGCTTCGAGCCGTGAAAGTGCTTGCTCGACTTCTTCGACGCTGATCGCCAGGCGACGGGCGAGGTACTGCTCGAGCCGTGTGTTGATCTTCTCGTAGCCCTCGAGCTCGAGGGCGCGCAGCACGGCGTGGGAGATCGGATGAGTATAAGCGAGCTCTCGGCTGGAACAGAGCTCGCGCCAGCGTTCGGAGAGCGATGGAATGGAAGCGGGGTCCACGAAGCAGGCCACGAAATCAGGCACGCGATGGCTGCACGCTTCGAGCACGCGCAAGAACTCCGGCAGCTTGGGATGGGCCGATCCATTAAACCAGCGCCCGAGGCTGTAGCGATTGTAGCCCGTCTGACCAGCGATATGTGTGAGCTGCGTCTTGCCGGCCACCTCCGCGAGCAAGGCGGCCACGACTAGCGCTGGCGCCCCCTGGGCTGCGCGGAGCCATTCGGGTTCGTTGCGGAGGAAACGACCGACGCCGCCTGGCACGTCGAGGCGCAACCTCGCGCAGATCTGAAAAAAACGCGCTGCAGTCGGCCAGCACTGCCCCGTCTCCCAGCGCTGGGCGACATTGCTGCGATAGCCCAGGTAACGGCTGAAGGCCGGACGGGAGCGCTTGCCGCGAAGCGCGCGCAACAGTTCCCGCGCGAGCCGCTCGGCGTCGAGTGTGTTTTTACCTCTCGGGGCCCGGGCGCCTTTGCTGCGCGCGACCCTGTTTGAACCACTCGATGTTACGGGCATGTTGTGCGTAAATAGCACGCGCTGGTGCCAAATGGCGGCACGCACGTGCTATATGAGCATTGCCGGGCGGGAGCCGCCGTGACACGTCTGCAGCATGACAAAGCGGGTTGGGCTCCTTTTCGTTATCGCGTTGGGAGGGGGATGTGGCGCTGATCCGGAAGAGAGCAGTTCTCCAGCGGAAAACGGTCCCACGATCCCTGGAGGTCCTGCGGAGGGGTCCGGAGGAGCGCAACCCGATGGCCCTGACACGACCTCCACGCTGCCTCCCAAACCCGCTGGCGATGAGCACGGCGTGCGCGTTGCGGGTGGGCAGACGACCGATTTCGGCAATGCGCAGTCGCCGCCTCCGCAGTGCAGCACCGGGGAGACCCTCGAGCTGAGCGTCGAGGCCGCACGTGGCGCGGGCATCGACGACATCGATGCGGGCCTCGCCCTGTTGGACCGCCAATACGACGCTCCGTTTCACACCGGCGTCTGCGACGGCGAGTGCGCGGCCGACGAAGCAGACACCAGCATCCGCGTCAGCGCTGAGCCCATCGCGGTCTACCGCACGAGCCGGATCCCCATCGAAGGCAGGGCCGAGCCCGAGGACTGCCCGGATGCTTTCGAGTACTACACGGTCGTTGCGGTCGAGACGGCAGATGGCGGGCTCTCGGGACGTTTTCATGCTCGCCTCGACCAATACACCACTCGAGACGGGGAAACCCGCCTGGGGACGTGGGCGGTGCCGCTCTCGTTGTCGGCGGACTTGCAGAACTTCGACGGCTCCTGGTTGGTGCCGGTGGCGCTCGAGCGCCCGTATTGGGGCGCCATGCACACGAGCGTGTCATTCGGCGAGAGCGGCGCCCGCGGGACCTTCTCAGTCGTGTTCAACTACACGGACAACGACGTGCCGAGTACTTGGGGCGCCCGGGCCTCGAGCGAGACGGGAGATGGACCCGTGGGAGTGGGCGGCTGGTGGCCGGCCACCGGCAATCCAGACGCGGTGTTTCTTGCTCGCGGCTCCGGCCCTGTCGGTGCCCCCACCGTGACCCTGAGCGACTATCGCGCCAGCGCGATCACGCCCACCTGCCTCGTAACCGTCAGCATCCATGTCCAGGCGACAGAAGAGGGTGCGTACAACCCGTTTGAGCCCGTCGACACCCAGGTCTTGATCAATGGCGTGGCGCACTCGTGGACGGATCCTCCGTTCCCACAGGCTTCGACCAGCCAGTCCGCCACAGTGGGTGGGCCGCCAGTGCCGTGGGACATTGGGCGCTTGCCTATTGGTTCGACGATCGAGATCGACGTCCGGAGCACGACACCGACGGGCGCGCCTCACGCGGGGATCGAGGTATCACCGTTTAGCGTGGCGACGCGCTGCACGGGGCCCGGATGTGTCGCGCACCTGGAGCATCGTCTGACGCAGTACTGTGAGCGGTGAGCGGCGCCCTGGCGCTGGAACTCGCGCGGCGATCATGGCACGCTCGTGCGTGGGCCCGGTCGCGGCCGCTGATCGGAGGACACATGATCACGCTCTACGGTTTCGGAAATATCTTCCCGGAGGGCCGCGGCGAGACGAAAGACCTCCGGGCGCAGTGGGCGCTCGAGGAGACGGGCCTGCCGTATCGAGTCCACGCGCTCGATCACAC
>JAYWEH010000692.1:0-7063 GCA_043780025.1 Deltaproteobacteria bacterium | reverse complement strand
GCTCGAGCAGACGCTCGACTTCGACAGCGCGCGGCGCTTGGCCGAGCAGGCGCTCGCCATCGACCCCACGCTCGGCCATGCCTATTTCGTGCTCGCCGGGCTCGAGCTCAGAGATCTCGAGTTTGCCTCCGCGCTCGCGGCGATCGAACGGGGGCTCGAACGCGATCCGGACCACCTCCCGCTCTACAGCCTGCGCGCAGCGGTCATGTTTCTCTCCGACGACGCACCGGGCTTCGAAGCCGCGCGCCAGGTCGTGTTCCAGAAGAACCCACGCTACACGCGCTTCTACTCCATTGTCGGGGAATACGCGGAGTGGGAGCACCGCTACGAGCGCATCGTGGAGATGATGCGCGAGGCCGTGGCCATCGACGACGACGATGCCAGGGCGCACGCGGAGCTGGGCCTGAACCTGATCCGGGCGGGGCAAGAGAGCGCTGGGCTCGTGTCGTTGCGGCGCGCCGGTGCCAAGGATCCCTTCAACGTGCGCGTGTACAACACGTTGAACCTGTACGAAGACATCATTGCCAAGCAATACGTGAGCCGCCCCAGCGGGCATTTTCAAATCCGCTATCCCAGAGAGGAAGCGTCGCTGCTCGAGCGTTATGTGCCCGCGCTGCTCGAGCAGGCGTTCCAGAAGCTGAGCGCGGCTTATGCTTTCACGCCCAGCGTGCCCATCGGCATCGAGCTGTACAATGAACGCGAGCATTTCGCCGTGCGCACGAGCGGCCTGCCTCAGACGTCCATCTCCGGGGTCTGCTTCGGCAAGACGCTGGCGAGCCTGACGCCTCGGCGCGAACCGCTCAACCTCGGCATGACGTTGTGGCATGAGCTGGCCCACGTATTTCACATCCAGATGTCTGACAGCCACGTGCCGCGTTGGCTGACTGAAGGCCTGGCGGAATACGAAACGCTGGTGGAGCGCCGCGAGTGGCGGCGTCATCACGATCCCGAATTGTACCGCGCCTTCCGCGCCAAGCGCTTGCCGGCGCTGTCGGGCATGAATCGAGCCTTCTCGCACGCCGAGAACATGCAGGACATGGCCACCGCCTACTACGCCTCGAGCCAGATCGCCGGGCTCCTGGTGGAGCGTTTCGGTCGCGCGGCGGTGAACCAGGTGCTGCGTGGGCAGGGCCGCGGCCTGCGCACGCTTGGGTCGCTCGAAGCGGGCCTCGGTACGCCCGTGGCCGACCTCGACGCGCAATTTTCCGCTCGGCTCGTGAGCTCGCTCGGCCGCTATGACAAGCAGTTCGTACCGCTCGAAGCGCGCGGGGACGTGGAGCAGCTGGTGGCCAAGGCAAGCGCCGTGCCTCGGCGCGCGAGGGCGTTGCTCGAGCTCGCGCTCGCGGCGCTCCGAGACGGCGACCTGGATCTGGCTCGTGACAGCTGGACGGGGGCGAACCAGCTCGACCCCAAATCACCCGACGTGCGTTTTCTGGGGGCGCGGCTCGCGGCGGCAGAGGAGCAATACCCGAAGGCGTTGGGTGCCCTCGCCGAGCTCGCAAAGACGCACGACGGCTACGCGGTGCAGATGGCTCTCTCGGAGCTGAACGTCCAACTCAAACAGCCCGCAGCCGCCCAGACAGCGCTCGACAAGGCGCACGCTTTCGATCCCACGCAGGCCGAGCCGCTGCAGGGTCTGTGGCAGCTAGCGCGGCAAGCCGGCGATCCAACGCGCGAGCTCGAGATCTTGAAGCGACTCGCCCCGCTCGAGGCGCACAACCCCGGGATACAGCGGCGCCTGCTCGAGCTGCTCCTGGCCAAGAAGTCCTTCGCGGAGGCGGTCGAGTGGGGCAAGGCCGCCTTGTACACCGACATCGAGGGGGCCGGCACCCACGTGGCTTACGCGCAGGCGCTGGCCGGAGCCGGCCGCCCCGCGGACGCCGAGTTCGAGTTCGAGAGCGCGCTGCTCTGTCCGACCGAAGGGAGTGAACGCGTAGAGGTGCACCGCGCTTACGCCGCGTTTCTGACGAGCCGCGGCCAACACGACAAGGCGACGGGGCAACAGGCGCGCGCGGCGGCCATCGAGTCCGCACCCGCGCCCGCTCCGGTCGCGCCGAGTGAACCCGACCCCTGAGAGCGGGCGACCTTTACGAGCCCAGGCAGCCGAAGTCGACCGTGAGCCGTGCCCCGTCGTCAGCCTGCGCAGCATTACAGGCGTCGGGGCACAGCGACAAGCGGGTCGGGTTGTTCTCGTCGTCCAGGTAGAACGCCTGGCCCGAGCAGGCCGCGCTGCTCAGCACCCGCGGCAAGAGCACCGGCACGCCACCGCCGCTCGACTGGAAGCTGGCCTGGATGTCCGCCACGTTGATGATGCCAGGCGCGTCGGGCAGGACATATTCGCACGGCACCGCGGAGCGATCGATCACGCCGGCAGCGATAGCGTTGAAGACCTGGCTGAAGTTGGCGTTGAAGCAGCTCGGATAGCGCAGTCCGCCCGTCAAGCGGCTCAGCTCTTGATAGCCAACGCCGGCGCGCACGCCGTCGGTGACCGGCGCGGTCGCGCCGTCGTTCGGGCACGCCACGGTGGCGCCGCCGCCTTGACAACACGAGGTCTGGACCCCGGCGCCGGGCTCGAGCGGGGTGGGGTTGACAGGGTCGTTACCGGCCATGCCCACGATGCTGTACCAGGCGTAGTTGCGCGCCGCTTCGCTGCCGAAATGAGCGCCAGAGAGGTTCCGCAGTGCGAGGTCGAAGCTCGCCGCGCCACTTGCGTCGTCGCTGAAGCCGGTCTCGGTGCGGCACACGTCGTCGGCATGGCCGCTCGGTATCGGGCCGAGGCCGGGGCTATCGTCGCTGATCGCCACGAACACCTTGAAAGCGTCGTCGCGCAGCCAGGCGCCCCAGCCGTCTGGCGCCACTATTGTCCACGGGTCGCGCGCGACCGGATGTGGATCGGTCAGAGCATATGACTCCGCCAATCGGCACCACACGTTGCGGCTGCCGATATTGGTGCTGTGGTGGAAGAAGCGCGGGCCGAGCGCGAGCGCCGCGGGTTCGGAGTTGTCGCTGGGGCACGCCTGCGCGCCGAGGGGCGGCGAGATGCAGATGCCGTACGCCGAGTCATACAGGTTGCCGCCGTCCTGATTCTGGACGGCGACGTTGGCGTAACGCGACACCATGATCACGCGATAGTCGATGCCGCTCTGCTCGATGATCTGCGCGAGCTCGGTGTTGATGCTGGCCTGCACCGCGGCTATCTCGCCGGCCATGCTATAGGAGTTGTCGATCACCACGACGATATCCATCGGCCGCTGCGAAGCTGTGGCTTCCCCTTGCACCGTGAGGCACGCCCCCCCATCGGCAGCGGTGCCGGGTATGTATTCGAAGCCGACGTCGGGAAAGCCCGCGTCTCGAGGCGCGGGTGGGCCGTCCGGATCGGCACTGCCGCCGGCGCCGCTCGTGCCCTCCGTCGAGCCCGCGCTGCCACCGCTCGGGTCAACGGCGTTCGCGCCTGCGCTGCCGCCTGAGCCGGAGGAATTGCCAGGACCGAGTGCTGCGGGATTGGGACTCTGGCTGGAGCAAGCGACAGCAAAAAGCAGCCCTGCGTTCGCCGTAAACCTCACAACCCGCTGTGTTCGCTCATGCATGAATTTTGACGGTCTCTTCGTTCAGCGCAACCTGGCGGTGGGGCAGCCGAGCACGATGCTCAGCTGGCCCGACACATCCGCCCGCACCTGATCACAGATCGAACCACACAACACGATCTTCGAACGGTCGGCGGAGTATTGCCAACCCTGGGCGCCATCGGGGCAGCTCGCGTCATCGCGCAGCACCGTGACTTCGCTGCCGTTGCCGGGCGCAAACGTGACGTTGACCTTCTCCAGATCGACGGCTCCGCCCTCGGGGTTCTCGGGCAAATCGAACTCGCAGGCCAGCGAAGCGTCGCCCGTGATCGCTCCGAGCGCGCGGCTGAGCTCGGCTGCGAAATCACTCGACGTGGTCATGTCGTAATGACAATCGCCGATCGACACGTCGCTGCCCGCGTGCGAGCAGTCCGCGGTGCGGGGGGTGAGCCCGGCAAAGGCCAGCGCTGACAACAGCGAACGGCCCTCTTCGCTGCCGGGCGCCCCAATCGCGAAGGTGCGGATGTCGAACAACGTGGCGTTTTCGGCGTCGCGGTTGACCAGGCGGTCGAGGTAGCTCGGTTCGCAGGTCTCCGCGCCGTCCGTGAACAAGACGACGAAGGTGTTGCCCTGGAGGTTCTGCTGCCGGATCTCCTGCGCGAGGTAGGAGTAGCTGAGGATGGTGGCGCCTGCGACGGGCGTATCGCCGGACGGTGCCACGCCGTTCAGGAACGTATCCAGGATCCCGAGCTGCGCGGCGTCGAGCTTTTGGATTGGAACGTCCGGGGCCGCTTCGACTAGGCAGCCTTGTACCGGATCGGGCTTGGGGAACACGCTCAGCCCAGCGCTGATGTGGGCGCGCGCACCCAGATTGGCCAGCGTCTCTATCAGCGCATCGCGCGTGACTTCCCATTTCGAGGGCCGCGCCGGGTCTTGTTTGACCGGTTCTGTCTTGCAGAGCTCATTGGCGAGCGCATCGCCGTCGGGCGGGTTGCAGTTCATGCTGCCGCTGCGGTCAACGACGAACAGTAGGTTCGCCGGCAACAGCACACCGGCCTGCTCGCTCGTAGCGCATTGATCGAAGCCAGCCGGCCCACCACTTTCGGTGACGCTGAAATAGTAGCCGTTTGCGGGGTCGAAAGCGTCGAGCGCGGGGTCTACATCCGGTTCATCCGCTGCGTCGTCCTCGTCCTCGTCCTCGTGCTCCTGGGACGGGGGCGCACGGGCTTCCGGATCGGACGAGCTGCACCCCAGGCCCAGTGCGAGCGAGGCGAACGCTGCGCCACGACGCCAGATCCTTCGTGTCGATCGCGGGGAGGACGGTGCTCGCATGCAGGGGGAGCCGGTACGGGATCTCTCCGAGGCTCGGGAAGACCCTAACGTCTTATCCAAACGGCGCAAAGCGGAGCTTCTGGAATGGCTCGGCAGGAGCGAGCAGCGTGTAACGGATACGTTGGCCCGCGAGGTAGTCTCCGCACACACCTCGTGCCGGCGCGCGAGCGATCTTTGAGCGCTGATTGAGTCATTGCCGCTCACCTGCGGAGAGTGGTGCTCGCTCCACGATTGGCGGTTCGGTGCTGCTCGAGCCTGCTACCTTTGTTAGAATGGACGGCTCGGTTTGATCATGGGGGGTAACAAAGCCACCGCGACCGGCACGCTGGGCGACACGCCATTCTGCGAGCTGCTCGTGTACAGTCTGTCCAACGGCCTTACGGGGTCATTGGTGTTCGAATGCCCGAATCGCACCAAGCACGCGCTCTTGCTGCGTCTGGGCGGCCCGGTCAAGGGGCGCGTGGACGAGCCGAGCACGAAGCTCGGCGACGTGTTGCAATCGCTCGGTCTCGTTGACGCCGCAGCTCGCAAGGCCGCCGAGGCGCGGCCCCCGGGCGAGTTGTTCGGGCAGCGCCTGTGCGCGCTGGGCGCGCTGGACGAGAAGGCGCTCGGTCGAGGCCTGACGGAACAGCTCGGGCGCCAGCTCGGCTGGCTGTCGAAAGCGCAGGGCGCAACGGCGTTTGCCTACTACGACGGGGTAAACCTGCTCGAGCACTGGGCAGGCGCCGAGGTTCCCATCGATCCGCTCGCCGCAATCTGGCGCGCCATCGAGGCGAGTGCGCCTGCGGATCGGGTCGAGGAGACGACGCGCGGTTTCGCTGGCGCCACGCTGCGCTTGCACCCCGCGGCACGCATTGGCCGATTTGGCTTTGGCAGCCGAGAGCGATCCCTGCTGGACGTCTTGCGCATGAAGCCGCAGAGCCTCGCGGAGCTGGAAGCGACCGGGCTCGTTGAGCCCTCGATCGTGCGAAAGCTCGTGTACGCGCTCGCGCTGACGCGGCATCTCGACACCGGTGAGCAGCCGCTCGCGGTGGATGCTCAGGCGGCGCCCGCTTCTGCGCCCGTTTCCGTTCGGCGTCGCACCCCCGTACCGCGCAGCAGAGCTCGTCCGCCGATTTCAGTGGCGGAGCCCAAGCCGCCCGAGGAAGCCGCGCCCGAGGAGCCTCAGGCGCGCCCTCTGAGCCAGACCGGACGTTTTCTGAGCCGTAGCGAAATCGAAGCCAAGGTGGCCGCCCTCGAGCAGATGACGCACTACGAGGTGCTGGAGATCCCCACCAACGCGTCTGCCGAGGAAATCGGCCGAGCCTTTCCGTCGCTGGCGCGCCGCTGGCACCCCGATCGGTTGAGCCCCGATCTCCGTGATCTGCGCGAGGCGGTGACGCGCATGTTCGCGCGCATGACCGAGGCATCGAGGGTGCTCGGGCAAGGCGCGAGCCGCCAAGACTACGATCGCTTGCTCAACCTCGCCGACAAAGCAGACAGCGAGCAAGTTCAGATCGAGCGGGTGCTACGTGCTGCCGAGTCCTTCCAGAAGGCGGAAATCGTGCTCAAGAAGCGTGACCTCGATGCCGCGCTGAAGTTTGCGAAGCAAGCCCACCTGGGGGACCCGGCGCAGCCTGAATACTCCGCGCTCTATGCCTGGATTCGCTCGCGCCGCCCCGGCGTCTCGGAGGAGGACTTGAAGGAGTGCCTCGAGGCGCTGCAAGCGGCGGTGCAGAAGCAGTCCGACAACGTGAAGATCCGCTACTATCTGGGTTACGTGCTCAAGCTGTCGGGTAAGGCAAACCAAGCGCTGCGCGAGTTCCGATTCGTGGCCGACAATGATCCATCGAACCTCGACGCGGTGCGAGAATTGCGGTTGCACGACATGCGCCGGCAGTCGAAGCATCCGGAAGCGCCCGCTGAAGGCGCCGGTCTGTTCAGTCGATTTTTCAAGCGTTGAGGCCGCTCAGTCCGTGCTGCGGCGCACCTCGATGCGGCGCAGGCGCGTGGTCCCGAGCGGCGTTCCGATCAGCTGGATGTTGACTCGCTCCGGCAAGCTGGCCTGACACGGCTCGCTCGACGCCGGTTCGTCTGCGACGCCGAGGCTGAGCTCATTGTTCGCGCGGCGCACGCTGAGGAGCACGTTCGAGCCTCTGCCGGTTTGCGCCGGAGTGGACTCCGGCCAG
>JAYWEH010000691.1:0-2999 GCA_043780025.1 Deltaproteobacteria bacterium | reverse complement strand
CACGAACCACCGACTCATGGCTGGCCTCCGAACGCGCGTAGACCCGTGCCTAGCACCTGGGCAATTGTCACGAACGCCGGCGCGGGACCGGCGGTGGCCTTCGACTCTTTCGCGATCCGTCCGGCCCGCGTGAGCCGTTCCACCGATTGTCGGATACGGCTCAGTCTGCACCCGATGAGCGTCCGAATCTGATGCAGGCGGGAGTATCTGGCGGAAGCGATGACCTGCTCGACCAAGTCGTCCAGCTCGTGATCGTCTCGCGGGGCCATGTGACGGCGTTGCGTGCGAGGGCCGCGCGCTCTTGCCTCCTTGGCCTCCAGGAGTTCGGCCGCTAGATTCACCATGCATTGCCATTCGGCACGGAGCTGCTCGGTGTTCGGTGGAGGCTCGAGGGATCTCAGTTCCGCTGCCGTCTGTGCCGCCGTATGTCGACGGATAACCGCATCGCCAATGACGTCGACACTTGCTCCCGAGGCGCGCAGAACAGACTCGGCGGAGCGAAGGCCAGGGCGCACGTATATCGCCGTTGTGGTCACCTGCTTGTGACCGGCCAAGTACGCAACGCCCGGCAAGTCGCCGGTTCCAGCTAGCTGCGTGAGGCGCGCGTGGCGAAGGTCATATTGAGTGAACGTGGCGCCTTTGGCTGCCGGCAATGCCCGACGGGCGGCGCGGTGGAGTGGTTCGCGGTAATCGTGCTTGCCGAAGATCAGGCCCTGCGCAGGAGCAATCGAGTCGAGAGCCTCCCGTGCGCAGAGCGTGAGTGGAAGTTCGCGGCCAAACCGATTCTTGTCTATCTCATCGGAGATGCGGAGTGTGATGGATCCCTTCGTGTAATGTTCCGGCACACTGAGCTTGTCGAGCGTGGCGGGGCGTAGGGCGGTTTCGAAGGCAACCACGAACCGAGCTTGGATGGCAAAGCGCGGTGAGTCCGTGCGCTGCCTACTCCACCCCGGCAGGACCGAGATCAGCGCGGCACATTCCTCCGGCGACAAAGGGGTGGCCTTCCCGCGCCTACGGATCGCGAACCGCGTTCCGCTCGCGCGACGCGGTAAGGGAGGGAACTCCGGCATGTCTCGCAGGAGGCCTTGTTCGACGCACCACGAAAGAAAGCCCCGCAGGACGGCGCGATCTTTCTGGACGGTCCTGCGCATGACGACCTTGAGGCGGCTGCGCGTGAAATCGCCAATGGTTGCCTTCGTGATTCCTGCCGGCGTGACGAAATGGGGGATGAGATGCGTCCGCATCTGCAGCCGGTACATTCCCAACGTGTTCGATCCAATCTGGCCAGCGATGGCGTCAAGCCAGCGATCGGACAGCAGTGCGAGGGTTGTACCCGCGGGAAGGCTCCAGCCGTCAGAGGCGTGGCCCTCGAAAGCGCGAGCCAGGGTCGCCAGGGCACCCAAAGCTGCGCGAGCCGTAGCGCCATCAATGATCGCACCTTCCGCAATCGCGGAGCCGTCGGAGAATTGCCCGCAGGTTATGCTGTTGGCTGCTCGTTCAAGGTGTTCAAGTGCCACGGCGAGACCTCCGGATGTCGCTCATCAGCCTGTCGTAGACGCCGCCGGGCGCGGGAGTTTCCGCTGACGCCGCGTCCTGGCTCGTGGACACGAGCGGCTTGGGGCGCGCAAACGAACGGCTTTCCAGTTCTTCTCGCAACGCGTCGGGACTGAGCAGATACCGGTCTCCCACCTTTGACGCGCCCGGCATCCCCTCGCCAATCCGTCGGCGCACCGCTGCACAGTGACGATTGCGGCCGAGAGCGCTGCCCTTTTGGTCGATCCAATCCGACTCGCCGCGCATCTCTCGGGCAACCTCAACCGCGACCATCCTGGCGAACGCGATGAGCAACGCGTGTGCTGCTTCGGGGGTCACGCCGCGCCCCGTTTTCGGCGACTAGCTGCCTCCCGTTTCCGGCGGGCAGCCTCTTTCAACTTAGCGTTCGCGTCAGGGGGGATGGCTCGCAGAGCTGCTTCGAGCTCCGCTTCAAAGGCCGCAAGTTCGTCTTGTTCCGGCTGCGCTGCGGACCCACGTCGGCCCGCGGTTGTGGTCGGTCGCAATCGGGTCGGCACCGCCGTCGCAGGGTCTGGAGCAGCACCGTAGCCGCGCATCTCCTCGCGAAGAGCGTCGGGGGTGAGCAGGTACTGCTTTCCGATGACGCTAGCGCCGGGCAAGCCCAGTGTGATGCGTTCCCTGACGCAGGCGCAGTGCCGATTGCGTCCGAGTGGCGAACCCTTCTGCGAGATCCATCGCCGTTCGTCTTCGCTCCGCATCAGCGTCGTGATGCGACGCGCGAGTTCGTCCAGCAGCACGTCGATAGCGTCGGCAATGTTCATGCCGCCCCCGGATGCTTGGGTTCTTTCGGGTGCTGGCCTTCCTTTGCCTGTCGCTCCCGACGACGCTCACCGAGCTCGGCGACGATCCCGGCGACCAAGTCGAGGCGTCCTTCCCGAATTACCGCCTCGAGCGCGAGAGCAAGCGCCTCCTCGATCTTCAAGAGCGGATCTCCGGATCCCTGACCCCCCTCAGGATGCCGCGTCTGCGGTTGATCGGGCTCACGCGGAAGCCAGGGAAGCCGGGCGGGCTTGTACGGTATCTTAGTCATGGCTTGCCGCCGTCCCGCTTCGCGCGCGCTGCCGCGAGACTGACCACCTCGGGCGCTTGTTTGGCCACGCGCCGCGCCTCGAGCTCGGCCGCGAGTTGGGAGACGACCTGCCATTGGCCCGCCGCCGACGCGCCCTTCAGCGCTTCAGTAAGAGCTGCGTCGATGGGGTCGAGGGCTGCTCCCGGCTCCGGCACACCCTGCGATTGGGCCGTGCCACTGCGCTCGCTCGCGTCATCCCTCGTGCGCGAAGTGGCTTGTTTTACGCTGTCGCGCTCGGTCCCGTCATGCTGAGCCCCGATTCGAATCCCGTTGGGGACGCTGTACTCCTCGCCGCCCGTATTCATTGATGAATTCGGGTGCTGCGCAACGCAGGCCTGGTCCACTGTTCCTCCAAAGC
>JAYWEH010000690.1:0-16688 GCA_043780025.1 Deltaproteobacteria bacterium | reverse complement strand
CGCCGCGCCACGCCTCGGGATCGAAGTCGCGTGCGCTGAAGTAATTGAACACCCCCCCGGTGCGCTGCGCCCGCTCCCACGGGCGCTCGATTGCACCGAGCGACAAGAAGTCTTCCGCGACGTAGTTGAAATCGAAGACCGAGGCGTGGCCGAGGCGGCGCGAGATACCATCGCTGTCCCAGACGCTGCCGAAGCAATCGCCGAAGTCGATCATGTGGTGGCGCACGTAGCCGGGGCCACCTTCGCGGTCCTGGTCGAGCGGAACGAACAGGTCGAGCGTGTTTTGTTCGCGTGAGTCGAAATGGTTGAGCCAGGCCGCGAGCAAGCGCCCGCCGCGCAGTTCACGCCGATCTTCGTGGGGTACTACGTCGTTCGGATCGTCGTCGCGGGTGCCCTCATAGCGGAACGGCCCGATCGGTTTGCCGTCGAGCCAACTCGATGCGACCATGCGGATCATTCCAGCGCGCTTGGCGGCGCGCCCCAAGGTGCGATCGAGCAATGCCTGGTCGAGCGGGCGTGTCACGCCTTCGTTGTTCGTCACGGTCAGCCCGGGCTTCAGCTTCAAGAGCGCAGGTCTAAAGTGCACGACCGTGTCGCAGGCGGAGTGGTAGCCCACGGCGTGATAGATGCGCGACGCGATCGCGGTCGCTCCCGTAGCGCGGTCCGGCTCCGTCTCTGGATCCGACTTGAGCATGAACTTGCCCACGTCCGGGATCTTCACGCGGAAGCCGGGATTTGCGCCGTTGTCTTTGCCCTTGTCAATCATCCACGAGCCATCAGGCAGGCTCGGGTCGAGCAGCTTGTCAGTACAGGCCCCACGGGTGATCTCTTCCGGCGTCATCGTGCGCGCGCCCAGCCTATTTTCGAACCAGCTCGAATCCGGCACTTCGTCGAGCGCGTTCACGTTCAGGGCAGGGCCCGCGGGATCCACCGCAAAGAAGCGCGCCACGGGGCGGAACACCATCTGGTCGGCGCCGTCCCAGGCGAAGGGAGAGTAGTACTCTTCAGGGACGCTGTGAAAGGGCTGCTGATCGGCGTCCTCGAGTAGCGGCTCGCGCAACGCAAAGTGCGGCGTCGCGCAGCCAATCACGCTGCCGAGCACCGCCGCTGCAATACGCGCCGCAGACCGTGCCCTCGGAGCCAGGCTGCTAAAAGCCATTGCGCACCCCCAGGGTGACGCGGGCCGACTCTATCTCCGTACCGTCAGCCAATGGCTCACTGCCGAGGCCGAACAGGGCTTGAAACACGTTGTCACGAGAGCTGTTGCTTTCGATGCCGAGCGCCATCGACAATCGGGAACGCGCCAGGGAAAATCCCGACAAGTGCTCACCAAAGACATTGCCGAGCGCGGCCTGCAATGAACCATTCAACCAGATCCAAATCGGCCAGGAGTAGCGCAGCGTCGTCACCGCGGCGCTCTCACCCACCAGGCGGCCACTGGCGAAGCCGGGCATCAGGCGATTGCCGCCGAGTATGGCGAGTTCTGTGAACGGCACGGGGCGGGAGCCGAGCGGGTCCGAAAACAGCGCGGATGCTGACAGGCTCACGATGCGGCCATTGCTGCCGAGATCCAGGAAGCCGCCCACGGTTCCGCCGTAGCGCAGCCACCCCGAAGCCGGTGTGGTCTTGAAATCACTGCCTTGCTCCAGTTCGAATTGCACCCTGCCGCCAGAATGCCGGCCCTCGTCCGTGCGCGTATCGAGGCCCACCTCGACACGGGAAAAACCTGCGCGATAGCCGTACTCATAGCCGGGCGGCAGCGGAAAGCGTCCTGCCTGGACGCTGGCATCCAGCGTGGGCTCGTCGTCATCGTACTCCCCGGGCCGAAAAAATGCGCTGCGATAGCCCAAGGAGGCCACGATGCTGCTGGCGCCCCCGAAGCGGTAGCTCGTGATCTCTCGTGCTTCGATGACATCGGCGCCGTAGCGACTCAAATTCCTCTCGCGGCTGCTCGGCCCCAGCCCGTAGAACACGTAGTCGGGCCGATGCACGCCGCTCAGCGTGAAGGTGACGTCCAGGGCCTCTTCGATGTGAAAGCGCTCGGTGATGGCGCCCGCCAGCCAATCGCCGCCCCACGTCGCCCCGCGCAGGCGCAGGTCGTGATTTGCAAAGCCGGCGTCGTCCCAGAACGCATAAAAGCCAACGCTGGGCTCGAAGTCGAAATCGATGAGTACCGTCGGTACAACGCCCGCTTTGTGATCGGGCCCGAAGGTGAACAGGTTGTAGAGCGCGGTAGGCAACTGGGCGCGCTCTGCTTCGGTCACCAGGTAACCGAGCGGCCTGCGGATCACGTATTCGCTGACGACGTACGCTGGGAACAGCGCCACCCGTGGTACCCACAGCAGCACTTCACCCGGCGTAGCAGGGGCTGGCGCGCGGCCGTCGTAATCTGGCACTTCGCGTTTGTCTGGCGCGGCTTCGTGCCGCTTCTCGGTGCCTCGTGGCTCGTCGTCACTCGCGGCGCTCGCCACGTTGGCTGCCAATCCCGTGAACAGCGCGCAATGCGTCGCGACGCGAGCCCATCGGCTCAAACGAGGCGAGCCGAGGCAAGTCATCCGCTTTCGGCTCCAACCACGAGCCTCGAACGGTGCTGGTGCGCGCTGCCAATCGCCACGCCGAGCGCGAGCCACGCGAGCGCCAGCCCTACGCTCAGCCAAGCGAAACGCTGAATGGGCACCGCAATCACCCCGGCCAAGAGCCACACGGAGATCGCCGAGAAGACGTCCCCGATGCGCACGAAGAAGGTGTCGATGGCCTGCTTGGCCTTGTATTTCATCTCGGTCGATGTCACTAGCCACAGCATCTGGCGTAGCGTGTTATTCAGCGAGTAATCCGTGGCGTTCTCCGC
This sequence comes from Deltaproteobacteria bacterium, assembly GCA_043780025.1. Classification (GTDB taxonomy): domain Bacteria; phylum Myxococcota_A; class Polyangia; order Polyangiales; family Polyangiaceae; genus SZUA-265. The sequence goes on along the minus strand of JAYWEH010000690.1, from coordinate 13,840 downwards.
GACTTTGCCAACGCGCAGCACCGAAAGCACGGGCAGCGCGGCCACGATCGCCGCATTTCCGAGTGCCAGCACCGGCAGGATGAGGAACGCGCGCGATAGGCCGAGCCAGCGCACGACACGCGACACCACGAACGACTGCAACAGCACGCCCAGCACATTCACGTAAAAGAAGAACTCGCCATACGCCGCGCCGATGTATTCCCCTTGCGCGCTCTCGGCGATTGAACCGCTGGCCACGGCCGCCGTTGCGTCGGCTTTGATCAACTTGCCCAGCATGTATTCACCGTTGGTGTTGACCCACGAGAACACCAGCGAGAACAGCGCGACCAATAACAAGTAGCGGTGTGAAAATACCAAGGCGAAGGCGCCAGCGCCGGGTTGACCGGGTTGGATCGATGCTTTCGGCGGTTGTGTGCGTTCCATGGCGTGGCCCTGCTCGCGGCGCTCGATCCAGACGAAGATGAGCGCGCACAGGGCGAGCAGCATCGCTGAAACGAGGAGCATGGATGGCAAACCGAAGAGCGGGATCAGGAGCGCCGAGAACTGACTGCCCACGGCCGCCCCAACGGAGGCCCCGAGCGCCACGATGGGAAACAGTCGCTCGCCTCGCGCCTTGTCGTAGAGGTCGTTCGCGTAGGCCCAGAACTGGGCGACGATCATCATGTTGAAGATGCCGACCCAGGCGTAGAAGATCAAACCCAGGCGCGCCTCGACAGCGCTCGACCCCATGACAGCCATAAATAGGAGTAGCTGCACGGCGAACGCGAGGTTCACACCTACCAGAAGGCGCAGGCGGGGAAGCTTGTCGACCAGCTTGGCGTAGAGCGGGACCAGCACGAACAGCAAGAGCGCGATCACGCCGCTCATGTAGGCTTTGTATTCGGCGCCGGACTCGAGCGCCAAGATCAGCGCCTCGCGCACCGGTTTGATCAGATAGTATGCGCTCAGCAGCAAGAACACGTTAGCCGAGAGCAGCAGCACCGTTACGGCCTCACCCGGCCGCACCTCGGTGAAGGGCGATAGGGCCCTCGAAAGCCACAACGGTTCTTTCGCCCGCTCCGTCATGCTTCAAACGATAACGGGGCGAGTAGCGCCTTGGTTTCGGCGAATGCAGGCGCGGACGCGACAAGTGCAGCACGAGGCCAGCTAGCCGGGGTTGTCACCGCGCCCGTTGTATAGCGCGAACCTCAGCGGCACAAGTACGGTGGGGCGTGGAAGCGGGTCGGCGGGACCGCTCGCCATGATCCTGCCGCAGCGCTCGAGCGCTGCGCGGACGTGAACGATTTGGCTCGTCATGTCGCCGCTAGTCCGCGCAACCTCACACGTCTGTTTCACGCCCGGGTGGGTACGAGCCCCAAGCTCTTGTGTCGCAGGGTGCGCTTCCAGAACGTGCTCGGCCACCTCGCCTCTGGCGGGGACCCCAATTGCACTCGCCGTGGATGTCGTCGAGTTCCGCGACGCTGCCGCCGGCTTAGTGGCCGCTCGACACCGTGGTTTTTCGCTGGCCGCGTGACGGTTGGCGGGACGTGGTGACTATTCAGAGGTGCTCGCCGCATTCCTGAATTCCGCCGGTAAAGTCGTCTCCTCCGGCAACCGGGGCAGTGACGTGCCGCGCTTCCAGGCGCTCGTCACCGAACACGCTGCAGCGCTGCAGCGGCTGACCCTTGGCTACGAGGCATCGCCGGAGGCGCGCCGTGACCTGCAGCAGGAGATCTGGGTGGCCGTGTGGCGAGCCCTCCCGACCTTCGAGGAGCGGTCGTCGTTGAAGACCTGGGTGTTTCGCATCGCACACAACGTGGCCGCGTCACATGTCCTGCGAGCGCGACGACGCCCGGTGAGCCGCTGGCAGAGCCTCGAGGAACTGGCGGAGCTGCCGAGCCCCGCAGATGGCGAGGCGGCGGCCCTGTCACGTATCGGGGCGCAGGACCTGGCGGCCCTCGTTCGCAATTTGCGCCCGCTCGATCGCCAGCTGGTGCTGCTGTTTCTAGAGGGCTTTGCGCCGCCGGACATCGCGGCCGTGACGGGTTTATCGGACAGCAATGTCTCGACCAAGCTTTCGCGCTTGCGCGCGCTCTTGCGTGCCGAGCTCGAGAAGGAAGACCAACATGGATGAGCAGAAGACGTTCGCCGAGATCTGGCAACGCCAGCCCCTTTCAGAAAGCGAGATCGATATGGAGAAGCTGATCGCGAAGGCCGTGAAATTTCAACGCAGGGTTTCGTTCCGGAACCTGACCGAGTACGTCGCCGCCGGGCTCTTGCTGGTGTTGGCAGGTGCCACGGTGGCGAGCGGGCATGCGCCGCTGTTCGTGCGCATCGGCATGACGTTGATTGCTCTGGGCGGGCTCGTTGTCGTTGCGGTCTTGCGGCTGCGCGGCCACGCAGCAAAAGACAAGCCGGGCCTCGGCGTGGCCACGGGAGAGATGATGCGCTGGCACCGTTCAGAGCTGGCCCGGCAGCGAGACCTGTTGCGGTCGGTGCCAGTCTGGTATCTGGCCCCTTTCGTGCCGGGGTTGGTGGTGATCTTTGGCGGCAGCTGGCTCGCGAGTCCGGCGTCGCACGTTCCACGTATCGCGCTCAGAGCAGCCATCGTGGCCATCGTATTTTTGGTGGTGGCCCTGGCGAATAGGCGTGCCGCGCGGAAGCTCGACGAGCAGATGGGCGAGCTCGATCAGCAACTCGACGTTTGAGCCGCTAGGTTGTTCCCGAGGAGGGATCGCCCTCCTCAACCATCTCCTGGATCAGCGCGATATTTTTCTCGAGCCGCCTTACCTCCGCGGCGTAGGGATGGGTGGCGTTGTTCCGAGTGTCATTCGATGCGTGCGATCGAATCTCCGATATCAAGGACACCCTTTCCTTCATCAATCGAAGGGCCTGCCAGAGATGGGTCTCCTGAGCCTCGATCTGCCCCGCTACCATGGTTTGGGCGGTATAGGCGTGCCCCACGTGGCACCGGTATCGCTGCAACGTTCCGTCCTTGATCTTCCAAATGGGGCCGTGGCATTCGGGGCAGGAGACGCCCGCGTGAGAGCCGATGGCGTCCATGTCTTTCATACTCATGGTCTCCATTTCGACGAACTTGGATTCGATCTCGATGAGCCGCGAAACCGGAAGGTTCTCCGGACTGCTCGTCGGCTCCCTCACGAGGCGCGCGAGCAGCGGTGCGATTTGAGAGATCGGAAGCAGGAAGTCCGCGCCAACGTAGTGTAGTGCGCTGTTCGGCATCGAGGGATAGAGGGCGTCCTCGGGATTTTGGATCACGCTAGTTCCACCCCGCGCCTTCACTGCAGATAGCCCCGCCGTCCCGTCGTCCAACATTCCGGTGAGAATGACGCCCACCACACGAGGGCCATAGGCGGCAGCTGCCGTGCGAAAAAGGGGGTCGATGGCGGGTCGGGAGCGATTCTCCTTCGGGCCCCGCGACAGACTGATGCAGTTTCCCTTGACCAGCAGGTGGTGATCGGGCGGCGCGACATAGATTTTCCCATGCTCGATCGGAGCCCCGTTGACTGCCTTGGCGACCTCGACCGGACCCGCTCTGCTCAGGAGCTCCGGGAGCAGGTTGGGGCCTTCCGGGCTCGTATGCATCACGATCAGGATGGCGGCCGGGATGTCCCCAGGCAGCCCGCGAGCAATGGTTCGAAGCGCGTCGAGCCCTCCCGCGGACGTGCCGATGACGATGAGATCATGTGTGGACATGGAAGCTTCCTTCGACGCGGTTGAGATGTGCCGTTGCCGCAGGGCGATGTGCAACGATCAGATATTCTTTCAAGAGCGTGTTTCCGAGAGTTATGCCAGTCAGCGTTACACAGGGGACGAAATGCCACACTCGGGCCGCTGGTGGAGCTCCACTGCCGTTCTTTCCCCTGCTGTCTCTGCATCCCCTTCAGCCCATCGCTCGACTGAATCGATACGAAAGGACTAGCCGCGACCCGCGATTGTTCGCGAGCTGCAGCGAGCCGCTCGAGCCCGACTGCGCCGCCGTAGCCCCGCGGGGCAGAAAATCCGTGGCCCAGGGCAAAGCGTCATCGCGATCCAGGAGTGAAGCGCCAAGGTCTCTTTCCAGACCCCAGCACCACAACTCGCCGTCGAGAGCGCCGTCCAAGCGGATCTGATGGGCCCCGGGTTCCAGCGGAATTTCCTCGCCATCATGGACGCCGTGGCGCCGGAGGACAATTTCCTGATCGTCGACGCCAAGATGCAGCTCGAGCTCAGCTCCATCCTCTGTCTCGCCTTCGTCGATGTGGACGATGGATAGCTGGGTGAATTCGACGATGGCTGCACCTGCCGTTGTGGCCTCGACCTCGCGCGCCAGATAGGTGCCATAGTCATCGGCTGCCATATGGCCCGTCCAGGTCTCGAACGTACGCCGTGCCGTGGTGCGTTCGCTTTGGACGTAGCAGAAGACCATCGTGCAGGAGCGCAAGCGGCCGAAGGTGCCGCCGATGCCGGCGTCGATCTGGGTGCGCCAGGTGCCGCTGTCGACGAACGTCGCGGCGCGCCCGGGTGGCGCAGGTAAGGCGAGCTGCCCAGGCTGATGCGTGTGGCCGGCGACCAGCACCGCGATGTCGCCCTGTGCCACCCCCGGTTCGAGCGCCACTGATTCCGGCAGGCGGCTGGTCTTGCCGCTGACCTCCGCCAGGAGGGCCACGACACGTTCCACGTGTTCGTTGCCGAGGTAACTCAGCAACTGATCCAGGGCCGCCAGTAGCAGTTCCTTCACGGGAAAGAAGCCCAGCCGATCGCTCTCTGCAGCGAGGAACGAGTCTCCGCGAGCCGTCTCGACCAGGTCGAGCAAGACCGGTCGAAGCAGAGCGAACACTCGTTGTCCGCCAGCCCTGCCTGCATCAGCTAGGTACTTTGCGAGAGCGGCGGGCGGGCGCACGTCGTCGAATTCGGTCAGGGCCAGGTAGAGCTTTCGAAAGAAGTCTCCGTTGGGCCCGGCCTGGCGCAATGGCACGGCGTAATAGACGCGAAAAGCCACGGCGATGCGCGTCACGATGTCGACCGTCACGTAGTCACCGAGCGAGGGAAGCTCGTAGGCGGAACGAGGGGTAGCGGCGGCGTCGAACTCGGCTCCAAAATTCGTGGCGTCGTATTCGTGGCCGTGGCGAACGCGGACGCCGCCGCCCGATTCATCGCTCCACTCGAGCTCATGTGGGAATGGAGCCGTTCCGGCCTCGGGAGGCATGCACAGCAGCTCCCGCACCTTGCGGCGCACGCTGGGAAAGACGCCGAGCAGACGATCGTGGTTGCCGGGAATGAAGTGCACCGTTAGAGGCACCTCCAAACGTTGCTGCTGTTGCCCTCGAAAAGCGAACGTCCCCGCGCTCGCGAATTGGCGGAGGGTATCGAAGAAATCCTGATTGTCCCGCACGATCGCGTCGAGAATGAGCTCCGTTCGAGCGAGCAGCTCCGCTGACGTGGCGGCGGGCGCTAGCGTCGGACGAAGCGATGAACCCCCGAAGAACCACTGCGGCGAACGGTGGATTTCAAAAATGTCCCCGGCCAAGACCAGATGCACCTCCGGGGCCTGGCAGCGCCTGACGTTGGCGCACGTCTCCGTGAACAGCAGCTCCAACGCCGCTGCGCTCACGTTGCGGCGCACACCACATTCGAAGACCCGGTCGCCCTCGCGCCAGCGCAGCACGTCGTGCGACGTGTGTTGAAGGTGTAGATCGCTGATGACGACGATCATGGTTGCGTCCGCTCAGCCGCCATCCGGCGAATGGTACCTTGAAAGGCGCTGCGAGAGACCGCCTTTTTTTCATACGCGATCCGCTCATCTATCGCTTGTTCGGAGCCGTCGCCGTGACCCGCCGTCCAGGCACCGATACGCTTTTCCGTATACGAACCAGAATACGTTTTAGCGGCAGAAATCCCACATATCCGTCTGGTCCGTCCCCATCAGTATACAAACCCCATCAATTTTCGTCAGCCTGGCCGTTACCTGACCATGGCCGAGATCACCGTGCCCGGCGCCTCCCCGTGCGAGCCCACAGCCGCCCACGCGTCCGCCTCGACGCGCGCCGTCGAGCTCGGCTGTCTCACGCTCTCGATCGTGGCGCTGTTCGCGTTGACGTGGCGCCACATGGATCTGCTCGGCGATAGCTTCTGGTCGGTCGCGACGGGGCGCTGGATTCTGGAACACGGCGAGTTGCCCGAGACGGACCCGTTCTCTTTCACGGCAGAAAGACCATGGATCGTCCACATGCCGTTGAGCCAGATCGTTTTTGCGTGGGCCGAGCAGGCGCTGGGAGTGCTGGGGCTCGAGCTCTTTGGGGCGCTCACGTTCACGAGCGCGTTGGTCTGCCTCTGGCTGGGTCACTCACGTGACCCGCTGTCGCGCTTGCTGACATGGCCGCTGCTGATCCTGCTCGTGGTCGTGCAAGCCGACGACCTTTGCGTGCGCGGCCAGCTCTTCGGCGATCTGTTTGTCGCCTTGCTCCTTTTGTGCCTATTCCGTCTGCGCGACGGACGCCGCGTCCACGCGCTCGTGCCGCTCGCCCTGGGCAGCCTCTGGGTGAACTTGCACGCCTCCGCGTTCCTGTCGATCGCGTTGCCTCTCGCGTTCGGGTTCGCGCTCGCGATCGCGGAGCCCCGGTGGCTCGCACAGGAGAGCGTGGCGCGGCGTGCTTCTTCGCTGGCCCGCGCGCTCCGGCCGTGGCTGACGTTCGCGGGGCTCGCAGCGCTGGGCTTGTGCGTCAACCCCTACGGTTTCGCGCTAGTTCGCGATCTGATCGGTTTGATGCGGGCGTCCAGCACCGCCGAGATCGACCTGTTCCAGCCACCGGACTTCACGTCTCCGAAGTTGCTCGCCGGGCTTGGCGTGGGGCTGGCTGTGCTGCTACTGGCCGTGTACCGTCGCTCGCGCAAAGTTGGTGTGCCCGAGGCCCTGGTGCTCGGCGTACTGCTGCTCGCGGCCTGCGCGGCCCGTCGCCACGAGCCGCTGGCCCTGGCCTTTGCGATCGCCGTGGTTGCGCGTGATCTCAGCGAGCACGCCCCGCGCTTCCTCACGGGTAGCGACGCCCGGCGCATCGCGGTCGTGTCCGGGGCCGTGGTCGCCTCGGGCATCTCTATCTACGGGCTGTCCGCGGACAAAGACCCGTGGCGCGATGTACCTCTCGACGAGGCACGCTTGATCGAGGAGGCTAATTTGCCGGACAACGTCGCCAACATTTACCACTGGGGCGGTTTTCTGGATTACGTGTGGTCACCACGCCGCAAGGTCTTCATCGACGGGCGTAATCAGCTGTTCGAGGGCCGCGTATACGACGATGCCCGGCGGTTAGATCGACTCGAGCAGTGGCCGGAGGTGCTCGATCGCTATCGCATCAACACAGTCTTGTGGCAGCGAGGTGGCCCCCTCGACTACGCGCTGTCGATCAGCCCTGACTGGGCGCTCGTGCAACGCGGCCGCATCGCCGTCGTCTACGTGCGCCGGAAGCCCCTGCGAGCGACCGAAGCGCGCCAGTAGCCGCAGGACGAGATTGGCCTTTCTTCATGAGCGCCCGTGAGCCCATTCAGAACCGCTCCGGCGGCTCCCGGCGCTCCAGAACTCGACGTGGAATTCCACGCTTCCAACCGGGGCTACTCGATGCACGACCTCCGGGGGCACGATCGCGGGCGCTCCAGGCACCGCGACGTGCCGCGGTACTTTGTCCTGGCCCTCAAAGAATTGCAGTGCGCCGCGAGTAACCACGATGAGCGCCCAGACTCCGGGTTTCGTGCTGTGCGTCCGCTGCAGCCCTTTGGGGATCGAACCTTCAGTGAACGTCGCCGTTCGCTTATATGCCGAATGCCCTTCAGGCATCACGCGCTGCTCGCAGAGCGAACAATCGAGCGCTTGACCGAGCCGCGCGGTCCGCCCCTCGGCGGAGAGGACCCATGGCCGCAGTTCGAAGGGCGGCCGATGCCGCACATGTTGTCGATGCCCGCATGACAGCTCGGCCACCCAGTGAGCCTCAGCGTCCTGATGGAAGCCTTCGATCTCGCGCTGCACCGGCGCACCTTACCACCGATTGAAGCCGTTCGCGTCGAGGACGACCGCGGAGCTGTAGTGATGTCTCCGGGCCCCAGCTCTCGGAATGCGGTTCCTCCGGCGGCGGTCCAGAAGGGGGGACTAGCGCAACGTCGTCGACCCACCGCAGTTCGTAAATTCGAGCGTTGTTTCGATCTGGAAGTTGGATTGCGTCGCGTGACGCTCGGCTTGAAAGAAATCGAGCGCGTACTCGTTGCCGGGCGTGATGCCGAGACGGGTCGCCACCTGATCGAGAGCGATGCTCTGGTCTTCGGCTGCATGGACGCCGCCTAAATCAATGGCGAGCGTGCCGTTGATGAACACCCATAGGTCGTCATCACCGCTGAACTGAAACACCTCTCCTCCGCTATACCGAAAGCGCGTGTGCAGCTCGAACGTGAACGAGAAATTGTGGTCCTCATCTTCGTTACCAAAACCGGCGCCGTCGAGCGGAAAGAAGTCATGGCTCTCAAAGCTGAATTTGCCGCTGCCGGGCTCGAGATACAGCCCGAGCGCGTACGGCAGATTCACATTGGGCACAGTTTCGTACCACTCGCTGAAGCTGCCGGCGCTGTCGATGAAGCCATCCTCGAAGTCGAAGCTGAGCACCGGCTTGCCGTCGGCGCCGAGCGCGTCCTGCATCAACCCACGCTGCAGATTGGTCACTTCGCCGGCGAAGTCGGGGTGGCTTTCCCGCATGTCGCGCAGCACGCCGGTCAGGATCGATCCGCAGCCGTCGGATCGATTATCCAGATCGGATGAGGCCATGCTTTCAGAATCTGCCGACAGCGCGCTGCCGAGCCTCCACCCACCTCGATCCGCCGCCGTGAAGTCGTCGGGCATGCCCGTACCTGCAACAGGGGCGGGAACCTCTTCGTCCGGCAAGTTCGGAAATAGGACTTCTGGGGTGCCCATGTCATCCTCGGAGACCGGCACCGGCACCGGATCGCCGTCGATGCTCCCGCAGCCGGCAACTAGACCTGCGATCGTCAGGATTTTCGCCCAGGTTGAGCCGAACGTGAGTACAAACGGATGATGCATGGTCTTGTCTCCGCGCCGAGTGTGTCGGTTGATGGTACCCGAAGCGGGCCGCCGCACCAACGCGGTGTGAGTGCCGGGTCGGGAATTGTCGGGGATAGGTGCCGTCTCAACTCAATGCGGCGGTGTCGCTGAGGGATCCCGACGTGCTCGGGAGCAATCCCCCAACGGCTATCAGCAGTTCACGTGGGTGCTACGGGCAGCTCCAGAATGAATATACAGCCTTTTCCCGGAAGGTTCTGAACTCGAATGCTTCCACCGTGTGCGTCGACGGCCTGCTTGGCAATGGCCAGTCCCAGGCCGAACCCGCTTTGGCTATTGTCGATGCGCACGAACGGTGTGAATGCTTCTTCGACTTTGCCCGGCGCGAGGCCACCACAACAATCCTCGACCTCGATGACGGCTCGCCCGTTCGCGACACTACCTCGCAGCTCGACCGCGCTTCCATGGGATGTGTACTTGACCGCGTTCTGTAGCAGGTTGCCAAGTGCTGAGCGAACCAGGCGCGTATCGATCGCGAGTCGTTGATCATTCTCGACCACTGACTGGATCGCCACCCCTTTGGCTTCGGCGTCGGAGATAGCGCTGAACTCCACGTCATCAAAAAGGGCCTTTAGCGTCGTGGCCTGCCGGCGCAGCTCGATACCAGAGGCAACGCGAGCGATCTGAAGTGTCTGATCGATGAGCTCATTGGTTCGCAACAGACCTCGCTCGAGCGCGCCAACCGACCGACCTTCCGTCGGGAGCTGCCCCTTGCTCTTGAGGAGGTTAAAGGCCGTCATCGCGGATGACAGTGGGTTGCGCAGTTCGTGAGCGATGAACGCGAAGTGCTCGTTGGCATGTCTCAGCAGCTCAGCATCGCGTTGACGTGCGTATTCCGTGACGGCATGCGCGATCCCCGTGATCATCGTGTCGAAGAGAACGTGCAGCTCTCGGAAGGTGGGCGGCGAGCGGAATTCCTTTGCGCTATCAACGACGGCCTCGCGCAGCGCTGCGTACTCGCGCACGACGGAATCGAGGCTGAAGCCAAGTCGAAGTCGCTGCGCACCGTGCCCGGCGGCTGTGGTGCTCTGCTCCGGTGACGGCCCGTGCGGCGGCAGACCCGCGTCCATGCGCAGCGCCGAGACAACCTCATCCAAGAATTCAGGGATGTGGTTGACCAGTTCGAGGGGCGGCATGGCTTCGGGGGCGAGTGAGCCGCGCACCTGCGCCATCCAGCGCAGCAAGACATCGCTGCGTTTGGCCGCGAGTACCTCGTGAAGGGCCATGGCGCACGAATATGCCACAGCGGCCGTCATCGGCGCCATGAGTTTCGGGGTTCTCCGAACAGCCAGGGTGTACCTTTCTGGCTCCGGAACGTCCCGCCTCCGGGGCGGTCGCGAATGCCACGATCCACGTGCAAAAGAAAGGAAACGCTCCGCCCGGCGTCGAGTGAGTACGTTGCGCGCGAACGCCCGCGAGCGCCGCCGGTCAAACTCGAGGCGATCCAGAGCTGGAGCATAGCCTTCAACGCGGCGCTGATTCGCGACGAGCTCGAGCTATTTTAGCCACGCCGGCGACGTCTTCGATGGGTACGTGTGGTGCGTCGCGCCGCTCGGACGCTATCGAGCGCGCACCCCGCCGGTGGAATGAATGGTCAGAGAGTCGCCAAGAGCAGCCAGTTGAGCCATTCCATGCCCGAACTATGCGTCGTAATTTACTACGTATAGCGGCCAAACTACCTAATAGTCTACGGAATAATCCGGCGCTAGATTACCGATAGAGAGCGCCGGCACCTGGTGCGGATTGTCATGCACCGTCGCCGACGATGCATCGCAGAACATGGGAGCGAATATGAACCTCGAAGGCATCGGAACACCGTGGTTGTGGATTGGCTTCACTGCCTTCGTCCTTGCCATGCTCGTGCTCGATCTCGGCGTCTTTCACCGCAAGGCGCACGAAGTGCGTGTCCGAGAAGCCCTCATTTGGACTGCCGTCTGGATCTCGCTGGCTCTCGTCTTCAACCTGGGTGTGTATTTCTGGTTTGGCTCGGAGCGCGCGCTCGAGTTTCTCACGGGTTACGTCATCGAGAAGGCGCTGTCGGTAGATAACATATTCGTCTTCATCGTCGTCTTCTCGGTGTTTGCGGTCCCCGCCAAGCTCCAGCACCGAGTGCTCTTCTGGGGGATTCTGGGTGCGCTCATCATGCGCGCCATCTTCATCGTGCTCGGCGCGGCGCTCCTCGAGAGATTTCATTGGGTCATCTACATCTTCGGTGCGTTCCTCGTTTTCACGGGGATCAAGCTGCTCGTGCAGCGAGGCGGCGAGGTCCACCCGGAGCGCAACCCGATCTTCCGGCTGTTCAAGCGGCTCGTTCCCTCGGTGGACGACTACCGTGACGGGCAGTTCACGGTGGTCGAGGGCGGCAAGCGGTATGCGACTCCGTTGCTCCTGGTGCTGGTGGCCATCGAGGCGACGGACCTCGTCTTCGCCGTTGATTCCATCCCGGCCATCTTCGCCATCACGACCGATCCCTTCATCGTCTACACGTCGAACATCTTTGCCATCTTGGGGCTGCGCGCGCTCTACTTCGCCCTCGCTGGAATCATGGAGAAGTTCCACTACCTGAAGGTCGGGCTGTCGCTCGTCCTTGTATTCGTCGGAGCGAAGATGCTCCTGGCCGGGATCTACAAGATTCCAATTCTGGCATCCCTCGCCGTCATCGTGGCCCTCCTCGCCGGCTCGATAGTGGCTTCGTTGCTGCGCCCACCGACCAAGCCGCTGCTGCCCGTCCTGCCGCCACCTGGAGAGCCGACAGACACGCTGGCTGGAGTGAAGCCATGACCGTCCACCCAATGAGTACGCCCAATGCCGAACCGGGGCCTGTGTGGCGCGCCCGAGCACAGGCGCTCATCGAGCATCCGCGCTTCGATCAGACGATTGTCGTGCTGATCATTGCAAACGCGATCACCCTCGGGCTCGAAACCTCGCCCGCGATTGCCGCGCGCTTTGGCGACTTGTTTCGCGCGATCGACCGCACGGTGCTGGGAGTATTCGTAGTCGAGTTACTGCTGCGCTGCTTCGTCTATCGCAGCCGGTTCTTCCGAGACCCGTGGCGCATATTCGACTTCGTGGTTGTAGGGATCGCGCTGGTGCCCGCGAGCGGTGTGTTCAGCGTGTTGCGCACCCTGCGCGTGCTGCGAGTGGTGCGGCTGGTCTCGATGGTGCCTTCGATGCGCCGGGTAGTCAGCGCTCTGCTCTCGGCACTCCCGGGGATGGCGTCGATCATCGGCCTGATGTCGCTCGTGCTGTACGTATCGGCGGTGATCGCCACGAAACTGTTCGGCGCGATCGCGCCCGAGTTCTTCGGCAGTTTCGGCGCCTCGATGTTCACACTGTTTCAGGTGATGACGGTGGAAGGGTGGCCCGACATTGCGCGCGCCGTGATGACGCAATCGCCGTATGCTTGGGTGTTCTTCGTCAGCTACCTGCTGGTCGCGACGTTCATGGTGTTGAACCTGTTCATCGCGGTGGTCGTCAACGCGATGCAGGCGCAGGTGGCGCAGGACCTCGAGGGCCAAGGGGAGGCCCACACCAAGTTAATCCTCGACGAGGTGCGCTCGCTGCGCCGCGAAGTCGGGGCACTTCGCGGGAGCGACTATGGTGCCCAGGAAGTGCTGCGACAACCGATCACGGAGAAGGAAACATGACACTCGAGCTTCTCACCCAGCCTGAAATCTACGTCAGTCTCCTGACCCTCACGGCCATGGAAGTCGTGCTCGGCATCGACAACGTCATTTTCATCTCGATTCTCGCCGGCAAGCTGCCGCCTGAGCAGCAGCCGACTGCGCGCCGGGTTGGGCTCGCGTTGGCGCTGATCCTTCGGCTCGCGCTGCTTTTCGCGATCTCCTGGGTCATGGGCCTCACTGCCCCGCTCTTCTCCGTGCTGGACAAGGCGTTCTCGGGGCGCGACCTCATCCTGCTCGGCGGAGGTCTCTTCCTTGTCGGAAAGGCAACGCACGAGATCCACGACAAGCTGGAGGTCGCCCACGAAGGGCGCTCTCGCTCGTCGGGAGCCTCGGCCTTCTGGCTCATCCTCGCTCAGATTCTGGTCCTCGACGTCGTGTTCTCGCTCGACTCCGTGATCACCGCGGTCGGGATGGCGCAGCACGTCCCGGTCATGGTCGTCGCCATGGTCATCTCGATGGCGGTCATGCTCGCGTTCGCTGGTCGCATCGGCGACTTCGTCAACCGGCACCCGAGCATGAAGATCCTCGCCCTGAGCTTCCTCCTGCTCATCGGCGTCATGCTCATCGCTGATGGCATGGGGCAGCACATCGGCAAGGGCTACATCTACTTCGCGATGGCGTTCTCCTTGGGCATCGAGCTCCTGAACATGCGGATCCGGAAGAAGACTGTGCCCGTCGTACTCCATCACCGGTTCGAACAGAGCGAACCGACAGCGGGGACGACCAACGAGGCAAGGAAGGCGAACTCATGACGATCCTATGTGGAACAGACTTCTCCGAGAACGCCGACACGGCTGCTCGTGCCGCAGGTTCTATCGCAAAGCGGCTCGCCCTCCCTCTTAAGCTCGTGCACGTGGTCGACCCGCCCGGAGCGGCCGACGAACCGCTGCGGACTCGACTCCGCGCACAGGCCGAAGGGCTCCAAAAGCAGTTCGGCATCAACATCTAGCCCCTGGTCGAGCCCGGAGTCGCGGACGAAAGGCTCGTAGCGCTAGCGCGCAGCCTCGACGCTCGGCTGCTCGTGGTCTCCTCCCTCGGCGAGAAGAAGCAACAGCGG
>JAYWEH010000689.1:0-16688 GCA_043780025.1 Deltaproteobacteria bacterium | reverse complement strand
CAGTCTCTTGCCAGCAAGCGCGCCGGGAGCCCGTGCAGCGAAGTTCGCTTTTGCTGCACGGAGACCGTCTCAGTCCCCGGGGGTCTTCCCTACCCGCGTTCGTGGCCCGGGATTTGGCCCGAACGAATCAAAAACGGGAACCACCTTCCGATGATTCCCGTTCGATGCCGCGCCCCTTAAAGGGTATCTGTTGCGCGGGTAGGATTTGAACCTACGACCTTCGGGTTATGAGGACGGTTGGCGTTGCTTGCTGGGCTTGGTGGGGTTGATATTGCTTGGGAAAACAGTGTGAGGGTTACGGGCCAGCTTTGCAAGCTTGGTGGACGCGACTGGGATTTGGCCCGAAACTGGCCCGAGCATGGCAGGCAAGAAAAACGGCAGGAAGCCTCGGTCACCGGCAGTGGGGGTCGAGACACGCGAAGGTCCTCCCGCGGACGGCAGAGCGGACGCGAGCAACCCTCGGCGTGCAAAGGCGCGGGAACCAACCCAAAGGTTGTCGCCATCAAAACCTCGAGAGCGCACCTGGAAACGCAGCAACCTCAGTCGCTCGACCGGACAACCGGGACCCTGGCTTCCCGAAGGCCTCCCCGAGAAGTTTCGAGGTCAAATCCTCTCCTCCTTCCAGGAAGAGCTGCGCCGGATTCAAGTGAAGGACCCTACGCGTGCGGACCAACTTGCAAGGAGTCTCGACACCCAGCCACTGAATTCTAGCCACCACAGCCCGACTACGCTTGGAGCCGAGATCACCTCCGACGCTCGCGTTGAGTTGGACGAACTGCGAAACGCAGCGTTGACCATCCTGGGACTCATAGACCGCTTGATGTGTTCTCCCGCTGCGCGGGATGCCGTGCTCCTCCATGAGCAGGAGTTTGCACAGGAGCTCATCCAACAAGCACGAGCCTACAGGAGTCGCAGCCACATTTGGTCTCAACGAGCCAGAGCCGCCCTGCTATCCAAGGAGCTGTCCAAATTGGGCGTGACAGCGTCAACGCCCCGCGACACCGCCATCGAGATGCTCGACCAGTTCTGTCACCGCCATGGGCTACTTGACAGCCCGGACCTCGACGCGAAATCCCGAGCGCGGACCCTCGCAAGGGCCCAGAAGGCCCTGTCGGGCGGCAAGCCGTCGAACCGCGGCCCTCGAAAAGGTCAACAACGCGCGCTGTTAGTGCTGCTGAACCAAGAAGGACTAGGCGAGAAGAACATCGCCAAAACTGAAAGCCTGAGTCCGTTCGAAATCGGGCGTCTGCTATCGCGCAGCAACATCGAGCAGGTCGACTCGGTGACCACCGTTGCTGCTGCAGAGAGTCGCGTGATTGAAGTTGCCCGCTACATTGTGCTCGGCAGCGCGATCGACAACGGGATTGATGTACAGCCGTTGCTAGACGACAGCAGAGGGCCCATCGACATCGAACTCGGACTCCGGCTACGCGCGCGCCGGCAAGCACCCAAGTAACAGCCGCCGTCCGTTCCTCTTCCCGGTTGCCCTTTGAATGGGCTCCGCCCCGCCAAGGAGCCCCAGACGCCAAGCGTTGCGCGCCCACCCGCTGGGCGCAGCTGGGCGGCGGGCTCTGGCGCCCGTGCAGCATCTTCAGGTTTGCTTGCACGGGACCTACTCCGGCGCGCCGGGCAAGGTCAGCGCTCCCTACAAACCCCACGAAGCCCAGGAGTGCCCACCAAAGAGCGCGACGGGCTCTCCCCGACCGCCCTTCCCATATGGGCGCTTGCGGCCGGATAATGGACCGATGAGCGTTCGACACCATCCCGACCTAGAACCCGTGGCTGGCCCCGAAGCGGACCAAGCCGCAGCGGCGAAGCAGAAAAGCCAGCGAAAAGCCGTCCACGAGCTCTCGCAGCGTTGGGGACAGAAACACGCCAAGAGGGTCGACGAGCTGGCGCGAGAGCTGAGCGCCGGCTCGTCCGACGCTGGAGCAGACGAGAAGATCGTCCAGCGCTTGGCCGCGAGTTCGACCGCGGTCGCCGAGGTCCTGCACCGGGCTCAGTTGCAGCTCGCCGAGCGCCTCGAGCGCTTCGTAGATGATCCCAAGAGCTTCTTAATGCTCGCCAAGTCGCTGCGTGAAGTCACGACTACCCAGAGTTCCACCATGCGCTCGGTGCAGGAGCTGCTATCTGCCGCCGCAACCGTCCGCGCCCAGCGGAGGCTCGTTGATCACCATGCACGACAAAGTTGGCACGCAGACGTTGGGGGCGGTTCTGTCCATCACGCCCGGCGAGATCCATCTAGCCGACATCGAGCATCAAACTAGCCTCGATATCGACCAACCCATCTACGTATTGGCTCTTGCAGCAAACGGCGTACCTACGCACGTAGACCTGGAGTTCGCGCTCAAATGGTCTACCAACGGTTGGGCTCAGCAGCTCGCCTGCCCCGTGTGCAAGGGGCCCAGTCGGGTCCTCCGGCAACGCGGCGAGGTCTACTGCTGCGCAAGATGCGCGCCGAGGTCTACAGCACATCATCGGCTCAAAAACTGCAAACGCTGGCTCGACGGCGGAAAGACTACCACAAGTGTAGTCCACGAGCTCGTCGGCGGCGACACGCACAGGCCTAGCGCTCGGCTCCAAGAACTCGCCGTCGACCTGGTTCGCGGCACCATGGCGCGGGCAGAAGCGCTGCTCCCCGATATGTACGCGAGCCTCGATGCCGCCGACGAACTCCTTCGCCAACGAGAACGGGAGAAACGAGAATGACACAACGTTACGACAAGAACACTGATGCCGATTGCTCGGCAGAGCCGCATCGGGCCGCACCCTCCGCTCGAGAAGCGTCGACGCCGCATCCCCTATTCGACGGCGCGGATCCGTTCGAAGCCGAGATCATGCGAGTCGCGATGCTCGACTTGAACGAAGACTATTCCGGCTGCAGGCCGTTCATTGCGGCAACGGCCAAGCTGCCTCCCGACGTGCGCCGTCGCCTGCTGGTCAACGCCAGCCGAGGGCTGCTCGACTTCTGCGACCACCATGGCGCCGCCGAATGCCTGAAGCACGCAATCGGGATCGATGATCTCGAGGCGAGTGACGAGCTTGACCGCGTCATCGAAGCTGGCCTGCAGAGCATGGCCGAGACGGCCGACGACGACGACGACGACGACGAGAACGACCCGGAGGAAGAGACCAGGCGGCTCGAGGAGCTCATTGGGATAGTCGAAGAGGCCCAGCGGAGCCCGCGCGCATGACCGGAACACGATGGCAAATGCCGACGTCCGAGCCTCCGCTCATGAATACCCCGGGAGCCGCCTCGCCAAAGAGTATCCGCCAGCGCATCTTCGAGTACGTCGATGCTCACCAGGGTTGTCTCACGAAGGCCATCAACGAGCACATGAAGATGGACGTTCATGAGTATCTGAACGAGATGGACAGAGCCCAGCTAATCGTGCGCGTGACCAAACGGGACAAGTACTCGTGCGGCGACGGTCGAGAGAAGCGCCACTTCACAGCGGATGAACACGTCGGTCATATCGGCAGGTACGGAGTCGGAGGGTAGTCCGCGTCGCGCTCCGGACGCCGCGGACAGATGGCCCCCAAACGTGCGACCCCCAGCCGCATGTCGACAGGCTTGCGGGCGGCGTAGATGGTCAGACCGTGCGAGCCGACTGTGTACGGGCGCTGGGGCGCTCTGAACAGCCGACTACCTCATCCGTCCGAGGAGGCCCCACAGAGGCCGCTCGCATGACCGAAGCACGGTCGCTCGCTGGTGACGACAACAGGGCCCTGAGCGAGGGACTGGTACTTTGCACAAGGGAGCAGCCGGGTGCACTCTCCTCCGATCAGCACGACCCGCTGGGTGCTGGGTGCCGTCACCGCGTTTGCCGTTCGCGGCAGCGGGCACCCTAGCGGGCCCCGCCAGCGGACGCGGCTATGAGCCTTTCTCCGGCAGGGGGTTACCCAGAGAGCTCGCTGGGACCGTCCTGGGCTACGGAGAGAGCCCAAAGCCGGGTTGCCGGGCTGCGCACCCGCAAGGGGCCTGCAGCGTGGGCCCGGGGCCTTCCTTGCCGGTGCAGGGCGCAGCCCCCATGGTCGCCCCGGGCGGAGCATACATCGCTCTCGGCATGTCGATCTCCCCGTCGCCTTGCCACCAGCTCGCGGGGCACCCGACCATTCCACGCGACAGCTGTTGCCCTTCGAGGTCTTGGGCTCGCCAGCCAGGGCAGGAAGCAGCGCCATGCTCGTTCAACGCGAAGCAGCACGCGTCGTGCCCAACCAGGTCATTGCAGCTGACGAGGCCGTCGCTGGGTTCGGGGACGTCGCAGGCGAACGCCAGACATCGGGTGGACGAACCGGACGACTAGAGCGGTCGGACCCCGGGGGCCGCGCAGCTGGCAGACGAAGACAGCAAATGCAGATTGGAATGCGAGGGCGCGCCCCGTCTGGCATTGAATCAGTTCCGTGACAGAGCCAGCCCCGGCGCTCCCGGTGAAGGTCAGCGTTTCGACGGGACTCTGGCCGAAACGCAGCTACGCTTTGACGACTTTGGGCCGGGTAGGAGGAGCTATGACGCAGGGGGATCTGAAGGAACACTACGACGTCATCGTCCAACACCAGGCAGCGCTCGGTGCCCAGGCTGTAAGTATCGGGACCCCTGGTCACTGCCGGTATTGTGGCAACACCGATCCAGCTAGCTTCACAAGTGTCGCGCACACCTTTCCTGAGGCGCTCGGAAACAGGTGGGTCATATCCGTGGACGAGTGCGACGGCTGCAACAGTAAATTCTCCATCTGCGATGCGGCGCTCACTGAGGCGGTCGGGGCTTTTCTAACTCTAGGCGGCGTCCCTCGCAAACGTGGCCCTTCTCGACAGCTTGGGAAGAGTGGCAGCCAAAGCGTGGCAGTACACACGAAGGAATCCGGCGAACGGCGTCTGTCGTTCCGACTGACAAACAGCGACTCAGATTCGGCCGTCCAACTTGATCCGGCATCCGGAACGTTGCGGCTGAAGATTCCGCTCGCGCCGGTTCCCTTTAAGCCATTGCGGGCCTACAAGGCGGTTGCGAAGATGGGGTTTGCTCTCCTTCCCGACAGTGACCTCAAACACTACGAAACCGAGCGGGCATGGTTGGTCGGCGCTGAGGATGAAAACCGCATCCGAGACCACCTTGTGATTGCTTCATTCGGTTTCGTTGGAAACGCACCGCCCCTAGTTGTCGGACGCCTGCTGCGTCGACGCAATCCCGAGGTCCCGCTGCCTCACACGGTATTCATTCTTTGCGTCGGCTCGATCTGCCTACAGATCGCCCTCAAAGCTGATAGCCTCGACGACCACGTTCCGGCGGACGCGATCAGCAATGTAAACGTTCGCTGTACCAACATCCTTGGAACGCCCGAAGCGCCCGTTTTTAGGGTCGACTACGTGAACCCGGTGCTCTGGGACTGGAGCAGCTCGCTATCGACACCACAGCCCATGGAGGCCGTTATCCTTTCGTTTAACCAAATCACTCGGCAGGGGTCCTTTGAACCTGTATTTCGTTCGAACCCGGCGAATGTCCGGGGAGACGAGAGTTCGAGTTAGCGTGGGTTCCGTGCCGCTGAGCGGCGATCGGTGCGCCGTCGAGCGCCAGGTTTCAACTCGAAGCGGCCGGCGTCCGGGGGTTCTGCAAAGAGCCTGTCCTGACTTCGGCCCGAGCCACGTCGTAGTTCCGTAGTTGCCCACCGTCGCGCGCGAGAATGCCGTCCGCCCCATCGTCATGTTCTGAAAGGGGGTCGTCCAATAGCGCGGACGGAAAACCCTCGCTCGAGCCGGCGAGTCCCCACGCGGAACCTTGGCGTGCGAGCGCCAAGCAGCGTGTTCGCGCCGACCATCGCCCGCCGCCGCGGCACGGCGAACAGCCAGGTTTGGACCGCTGTAACCCAATATGGAAGCGGCTCATGACGCTCTCCTGATGTCCAAGGGTTGCGTCGAGTTCACAGGCGATGGAGTCATGATTTGAACACCCTTTCGCGATGCCACGGCAGGTATACGCGGTGACCGTCGTGCAGCACTCGCACACGGAGCGGCAGGATGATGCCTAGCGTCCCACGCGCCTCGTCGTCGAGGGACGTTGAAACGATCACTCGGCCGTCGTCGGCGACCGTGAGAAACCCCCGATCAAACGCTGCATCAAGATGGGGTGCAAGGAGAAGGCCATTGAAGACGTCGAGGCGCACGGCATCGCTTTCGCAGTCGGCCCAGGGCTTGATGTGGCTGGCGCGCAGGAGCTCGGGGACAGCAAGACCAGTGATGGCGCAGCGTCCTTCCCAGTATTCGAGCAGGCCGCGGCGAAAGATGTCCTGACCCACCCGTTGGACGACCAGGCGCTCGGCTTCGGTGGTCTTCGGCAGCGCAGCCGTCTGCTTCTCGAAGCTGTGGAGCAGCTCGTCGGGAAGCGTCTTGCTGAGCTGGAAGGCGCGGCGGAGCAGGCGGTGGAGCGCCGGGATATCCGTGATGATGCGACCGCCAAGGGCACCCTTGGGAAGGGGAGCGGCCATCGGCGTACCGTACTGGTCGAGAGCGCGAGCGACGTTTTGCTGCGAAAACGCGGCCAGAAAGACTGCGTCCCCGAGCCTGCCGAGCCAGATACGAAGCGGGCATTGCGTGCTCGCGTAGCCGAGCCAATAGCCCTCACTGAGCAACTCCTGGTCGAACCCGTTGTCGACGGCGGCCTTCTCGAGGCGGGAGATGATGACCGGTGAGAGAGCGATGGTCATCGCTTCCACCCTCCCGGTTCCGGCTTGCCGCGCTTGGATGGTACAGCAGCTTGCTGGAGCACTTCGGCACGAACCGGCTGACGAAGCTCCACGTCCTCCTCAGGCGCGAGCTGCGCGTAGAGCTCGTGGAGCTTCTTGCGAAGCAGCACCTCATCGGTCCCGGCCAATTGTGTCACCAGGGGTGACACTTTCTCTTGGCCTCGGTTCGTCTCGAAGAACCGGCGCATCCGGAAAGGGTTGCGGCGCGTGTAGCCAGGCGTGCACGGTTAATGGCGAGCGAGGGTAGCAGCGAGCCCGTCGACGACGCCGTCGCCCCAGTCGGCGCTTTCGATCTTCGTGCTGAGGTAAACACCGATGTGCCAGTACAGACGCACCGTCTCGGTGTTGACGGCCTGTACGGGCCCCCGCGCGCCGCCTCAACGAGGGCGAGCAATTCCGCGAACCTGTCGTCAGCCTCGATCGCGGTCGATTGTCTCTGCGCTGCAGAGACAATCTCGAGCCCGGCGATGGGGGCGTCCAGGATTCTTCTCGGCACCGCCACGACCTTCCTTACTGCGCTCTTCCTGCGCGGTGCCTTCGTCATCGGCGTGCCATTCGTGTGTCTCCGTGCCCAGATTGGCTAGACCGGGTCTCGCGCACGGCTCCGCCCTTGTCGTCGACCTGACGCTGGGACGTCCACCGCAGAGTCATAGGTCACACCTGAGCAGCCGCTCCTCGGGGGGAAACCCGGCAAGAGTCAATCGCTGCCATGGCTCAGAAAGCAGCGTTTGCGGTGGCTGCGTGGTCGTCGTAATGATGTATTGGAACGATGGTTCACGGGCAAAACACGCTTCGAGATTTCGTACGAAGAGAAAGATTCGCTCGTAGATGTCCGCGGACAGGTCGGCCTCTCGAGGACCGTCATGAATAAGGAATCGCGGGAAGTGGCCGCGCCCCTGAACACTCTCCGTCAGCGCAGCGAGGTCGAATGCGAGCAGCTTCAGCGTCGAGATGGCCGCGCTCTCGCGCTCGCCGCTGTGCTCGATGGAGAGCGCTAGTGAGCGACCAGACGTGGCAACGGTCGCTGTGACTTCGTCGCCAAGAATTGCGCGCACCACGTAGTCGAAGGTTGAGGAGAGGTGTCCCAGCTTCGACGCGCTCTCGGTTCGGAGCTGCTCCTGGGTCGCGTAAGACACCTCGATTTCTCGGGTGAGGTTCTCGATGGCTTCTCGCTCGCTGCGCGCGGCTGCCCCGGCGCGCTCCGCGTGGTCAAGCTGCTCCTCCAGCTGCACTGTCCGAGCCCGGTCCTCATGCAGTCGACCCCGCTGATCCTCAAGCTGCGTGCGCGCCACCATCTCTGCTCGCGCAGCTGCCGTTCGGTTGGCAGTGCGCCCATCAAGCGCAATCCTTTTTTCGGCCACTGTCGATTGAAGGGCTGTCACCAAGGCCCCGAGCCGCTCCGCCTCCTGTCGCGCGACCAGTTCGCTCCTCTTGGCGGCCAACTCGCTGGGCTGAGTCGACGCCAGAGGACAACTCATGGCGCGCGCCAGAGTCATCGGCTGGTTGCAATACCCGCGTGCGGGCGGAAGACTCGCCACTAATAGCGTCGGGGCGCCTGGCTCACTGAGCGCCGCCAAGGCACCGCGTTCCGCGTTCAGCCGGAGCTCCGCATCCTCCACGTCGCGCTTTGCGTCCGTCTCTCGCTCGATCGCTTGCTCAAGGCGGCCGCGGAGGACATCGACATCACTCGATGCAGTGAGCTCAGCGAGCGTCCTCTCGATAACATTTCGTCGTTCACGAAGGGTTCCTCGGGCTGCAGCTGCGAACAGCGCGGTCGCTGGTGACCCCGGAGCGTCTTTCAGAACCTCTCCCAAGCGCTGGTAGTCGACCGATGCTTGGTGCTCAAGCAGCGGAGCACGTCGCGTGGCCTCCTTTCTCTTCGTCACGAGCAGGGTATTGCGAAGCTGCTCGGCGCGCTCGGCATCGCTGATGAGCCCAAGCACGGAGCGGACTACGAACTGACGTTCGTCAACGCTCAAGGCCGGCGCATCTGAATCGCTGGAGCTGTGACGCCACTCGACGAAGTCTGTGAATCGACACTCTTGGTCGCGCGAAAGCCACGGAAGCAAGTGTCCCCACTGGACGGGCTGGTCGGTTGTTGGAAAGCTGCGTGACGGGAGAACGCCCACAGATGCGCCTGCGATTGCATCGAGGAACTCTTGATACTCCTGCCGTACGTCCCCGTCGATCAGAGCGTCAAGCGTAACGCCGCGCCGGCAAAACGGATGCGCACCAACGCCCAAGGGGCGGGCAAGGGACCATTCATCACCGTCAACGAGGACCTCTGCAAGCAGCCAGCCATTAGGGAATTTCTCGCGGATTCGTCGGCGCGTTCTTTCCGTCGATAGACCACGTTCGCCGAGAGCATAGCGAAGCAGCCGGCAGAAGGTCGTTTTGCCAGCGGTGTGGCCCGCCATTCCGCTCTGGAAGAGCTGAGTCGAACCACCAGCATCTCGAGGTGGAGTCCAGATGATATTCAACCCCCGGCGAAGCTCGATATCGCGGATGACGTTTTCATTGCCGCCGGCGAGGTCACGCACCACACGCATCCGGCGCACCCAAATCGTGGGCTGCATCGTGCCAGCCGCAGGTCGCACCGCTCGAGGAGGGTCGACATTGGGAAGCCGCATCTGGGTCACCCGGCCGCTCCAATTCGAAGAATGCTCCGAGCGTCGTCGGAGAGGCCGGCGTCCACTTGAGCGAGCTGCGCGGCGCCAAGGCGTGCCAAGACCTCCAGCACCAGCCTCGCTTCAAAATCATGCCAAGCCCCGACGTCCGTAGGCGTGGGTGTGCTTGCGCCCCGCTCAACAGTGGCTTTGCCTTCCTTGACGTGGAAGGCGACTGCGCCTCGCGACTCAAGATCCGCCAGCAAAGGGACAAGAGATGCCGGCGTTGTGAACGCCCCGACCGCGCTCGACCAACCCTCTGCCGCCAGTGCCAATTCGGCAGAAGCTAGCCCGCGGAGAACCGTTGGCTGGCGCCGGAGCGAATATGCGCGCGCCAGAGTCGTACGCGTGACGCTCCCGCCGTTCGCGTACACCACGGCCCAGACGAAGCGGGCGAGGTCCTCGGCCGCCGGAAGTGCGGTCAGAGCCGCGGGCATGGGCGGCAGCGCGAACCGCGCTGGATAAGCAACTAGCGAGTCCGCAGGGGCCGGGTGGAGGCGCGTCTGGTAGGTGCTGCTCTCTGCCTGGACCATCGCGTCGTAGATTTCGAGGATCGCGCGCTTGGTGCGATACTCACCGTGGGCCTTACGGTCGCGTTTCTCCACAATCGGGAAGGTGTCGAGGACGTGCGCGACCTCTTCGCGCTGAAGCCCGAACAGTTCCCATGCGACGAACGCGTCGATCTCGCGCTGAAGGCGCTCACGCTTCTCAGGGTCCAGCTCTCCCGGAACCTCTCCAGCAGTGTTCGCAGGGACCCAGCCAGTGGACGCTAGGACCGACCAAAGGGGGGTCATCTCAGGGCCAGTGCAGACAAGGGCGGCGACACGCGGCACGAGGAACCCCTTGAGCCCGTCGCCGACTTCCAGTCGCGGAAACGGGAGACTGTCCAGTATAGTAATCGACACATGGAGGCTGACCTTCATGCGAACGATAAAATCCATCACGAACGAATTTGCAGAAGCGAGCCAGACGAGAAGATCCACCACCGGCTCTGCCGAGTCGATCATGACAGTCGGGACGTTGGCCCCTCCAATGGAGTTCGGTGGGATCACAGATGCGACTAACGTCCGCTCGTTACTCGGGCTACCCACATCACAAAACGCAACTCGATATTGTGGCACGCGCTTCTGGGCTTGCGCGGGAACGGCATCCAACGGCACATACCACTGCGGCTGTACGCTCTTGCTCACGGATCCAAACGGAAGATCTTCCCAGACCGCGGAGCGCGCCCGGCCCGAGCGATAGCCCTTTGCACGATGATCATACTGCCCGATCATCCGACCCTCGAAGTGCGGGAGGTGTTTTGCATCTTCGGTTAACACGCCCTGTACGTGTCCCGTCTCAAGTTCTCTCAGGAACTCTCGGTTGGGCCCACCGTCAATGCGCTTACCGAGAGGCGGCCACGCGGAATACATACGGCGAGCCACGTCGAGATCCTGTTGAGACGTGAGTTCCATGACGGCAAGCGCGTCCGGAGAGAACTCGCGAACGGTCGCCACAGGAAGTAGGAGCGAGTTCCCACACAATGCCGCCTCAAGACGTGCTTCGGACCCGAGGTCGAATGCGGCCCGAAACGACGTTGTCGAACCTCCACGCCGTGCAACATAGACCGCAAATTTGGCGCTCGCATGCACATCTTCAAACCAGGAGTGTCGTGTATTCACGAAGCCGAGAACGAGCTGCAGTTGGCAGGCATCAAATAGCTCTTGCCGAAGGGCCATGCAATTCGGACCACTGTAGAGACCCTCTGGGACTACCTGGGCAAAAAAGCCTCCGACGCGGCTAACGGAGAGCGCTAGCTCAACGAACATCCGGTAGACGTTGAAGTCGCCCTTCCCGAGTGTTCCAGGCGCGTAAAGCCTAAATCGACCGCTGGCCTTGAGGAAAAGAACGAGGGCGAAAATCTCGCGCCGATATCGCGTCCATGCATCGTGAACCGCGCGGTTGGCTATCAATTCTTCGATGCGTCGCTCAACGTCCTTCGGAGACATCTCGCGTACCGTACCGTCGAACTGGGCGAAGAATTCTTTCGCGTCGGGGCTCAGGGTGTCCCATGGTGGGTTCCCCAGCACAACGTCGAACCCGCCCTTAGCGACCACCTGTGGAAACTGCAGGTTCCAGTGGAAGAAATGGTACTGTTCCGCAAGATCGCCAATCGTCTTGGTGGTAAGCGCGGACGGCTGACCCTGCCCGTCGCGGAGCTGCCGCCAGAGTTCGTTCGTCGGCGCGACCTCAGCGAGCTCTCCCGGCTGTTTCGGCCACACGAAAGCCGCGCACCACGCATCCGCAACGAGCTTCTGGTGCCGGTACTCGACCGAGCCTAGGATGCCGTCCCACTGCGACTCCTTCCTTGCGAGCGCCTCGGGGTTCGCGTCAGAAGCGGCATCGAGCTCAGCCACGGCCTGCGCCACGACTTGCACTTCATCGATTCGAGGTCGACTCGCAAAGAGATCGTACTCGACCTTGTCGCCCACCTTGTTCTTCTTCTTGAGAGCGCTAGCAATCTTCTTGTCGTCGCCCTCAACGGAATCCCATGCGGCGTCGGGGATGCCTTTCGCCATAAGCTCGGGCGTCGTGCCGAGCAGAGCATTGCCGTGCTGGATATGGGAGTTGAGGAACGTGAGCGGCAGCCCTGGCTCCACAGCCTCCATCCAAAGGCTGACTTTGCAGAGCTCGACGGCCATTGGGTTGAGGTCGACGCCATAAATGCAGCGACTGACCACCTGCCGCAGTGCGTGGCGGTACTCAGCCGCCGAGGGCGTTCCATTCGCGGAGAGCCGTGCGACATGGGACGCGAGCCTGCGTGCCGCGGCAAGCAAGAAATGTCCGGAACCGCAGGCTGGATCCACGATGGACAGCCCGAGCAGCGCATCCACCGGATTCTCCGGGTGCTTCGCAATGACGTCTTTGACCACCGGCTCAAGAGCGCTGTCAAGAAGCACCTGCACGAGGCTGTCAGGTGTGTAGTAGCTGCCTGTGATCTTGCGCGCGTTACCTTTCGTCCCTCCACCCCTGGAGAACGCGAATTGCCTCCCGTCTTTGGTGATCTGTGGAACCAGCTCGAGCAGGCTCTCGTAGACGCTACCGAGCTCCTCGGGTCCCATGTCGCGCCAGTTCACGCGCGACAGACCTGAGTCTTCGCGCAACCACGACAGCTTGAACATGGCGAGCAACAGCGCGCGGTTCTCGAGCTTCGCCAGGTCGAGCGCGGGGCACTGCCCTTGGGCGAAAATGCCCGCGAGCGCAGGGAGACCGAGGCGCGACTCGCCGCCTCTGAGGCCGCGGAAGGCAATCTTGGTCGCTTCCCACAGATCTGCGAAGCGATCATGGGCGCTCCGCTTCACCGCGCGCTCTCGGAGGCGCTTCAGGCTGTAGCCCGTCGCGTAAAGTCTCTTGACCGAGGTGTCGGCACCGTCGGGGTGGAGAACGCCTCGCTCCTCCACGGTCAGCAGGAAGATGAGCCGGTAGACGAGGCGCAGGAGCTGATTGAAGTAGTCCTTCGTGGAGAGCGCGCCGCTCTGCAGTGCGGCGCGGAGCGCCTGGTTGTCTGGGTGTGCCAGAAACCCCTGGCCCAGGACCATGAGGGCGTCCTCCACACCGCGTCGCAAGTGCTCGCGCGCTCGTGTGCCTTCCTCTCGACCGGCGCTCCGCCAGGTCTCGAGCGAGCACTCGGCTACGGGTTGGCCGGCGCGACCAAAGCGAGACTCGTGCGCGAGCAACCAGAGCGCGGCGAAGTCGGCGTAGCGTTCCTCGGTGAAGATGCGCTGAAGGTCAGCCTCGATCCATGCCGGACGAGTGAGGCTTGCATTGTCGCGAACGATGCGGAGTGTGATGCCGTCGCTCGCGAGGCCCCACATCGCGCCGTCCGCAGCGTTCAGGTATTCTTGCGCGAGGCCGAAAGCACTACGACGGCGCACACCGTCGCCGAAGGTAGCCGCCAGGGTATCGAGACCGCTGCCAGCCGGTGCAACAACCACCGGCACACGGCCGCCGAGCGCAGCGAAGCCGATTGGGTAGCTGCGCTCGGCGAGGACAATGGGCTCTGCCTTCGCAAGGGAAGCAAAGCCAAAGCTGTCCATCAGCAGCGCGCCGATGAACCTCTCCGCGAGGAACCGAGGATCGGCCTTGCCTGCACGGCCCGCAGCGAAGTCCTTCCAGTGCTCTTTTGCGATGCTCCAATAGCGGCCGATGTCGTCGCGGAGGTTGATGCCCTTAGGGACTCGGTAGTCGGCCTCGCTCTGCCCGCCAGCGGTGAGTTGCGCAGCGCGGGCAAGCCAATCCGGCGAGAGCAGCCCGCCTTCAATGGAGAGAGCCTCGAACGCGAGTTGAGCTTCCCGCGCCCGGGAGCCACGCCGGCTTGGCGCCGCGGTGGAGGAAGGGAGTTTTCGTGCAGCCATACGGCCTAGTGCCCACTGCTACGCCCGAGCGCAGCCCTCCGGCGTAACGCGCGTTTCATGCCCCCACCCGCGGCTTTCTTTGCCGTCCCGGCTTCCGCGCCGCCGTGGACGTTGATGACAGCCCAGCCGCGTCTTCGGTGCCAAGTCTGGGCTTTGGGGCATTCAGGTCGTGCCAACGCGTTACGGCGGCCATCTCCTCCGGCGTTAGGCCGTAGACTTCGGCCACTAGCTGGTCGAGAGATTCGCGTGCGGCTTGGGCTTGCGGTCGGGCTTCACACTCCGATAGCGTTTCGCCCAGCGATGCGAGCTCACCGAAGCGGTCCGCAAGCCCCGCCGCTGGTACGGGAATGGACCGCAGGTGTCCGATCTTCAGTTGGGGCATCACCGGTTGCCGCGCATCGCGAAAGCGCATGAAGTGCGCCCACCGAATGAGCGCTGAATTGAGCAAGGCCACCAGAGACTCAGCGGGCCACTTGGGATGCCTCAGCCCGGCCACCAGCGAATTGCGAAATGCGACACCATCGGACAGGGCGGCGATGGGATAACGAGCCGTCTGGCGAACTAGGACGGCTACCTCGGCGAACTCGGTGGCGGATCGAATGCGTCCTGCGAGCCCTAGTGGATCGACGTAGTTACGAGGAGGTAGCAGTTCGAATTCGCGTACGTCCGAACCCTCACGAATCGGAGTCGTGAACCTGCCCACTGGCCCAGAGGACTCGACGAAGTGCTCGGCCAACGACTTATCCGACTGAACACCTCGCTCGCCGAAGAGGTCGACGGGAACCACAGGCAGCGCTGCAAGGCGGGCGAGCAGATTCCGGTCCAACGTGGTGAGATCCGGTCGCGCCATGGGCCACGGGTCTCCCGCGTCCGCGTCGCTCCGACCGGCGGCGCTTCGCCGAGAAACGAGGGCCATGCAGGGTTGCGTTACGCCAGGGAAGCGCCCCTCGCCAAAATCAACCAATTCCCCAACGAACTCGCAGTTCCGGTCGTGCGCACGCCTCGTCGGTGTGTAGCCATCGAGCTCTGAGAGTGACGAGGGTATCACCAGCCCTAGATATCCCCCAATTCGGAGAGCCAGCGGCACGACGCTGGCGAACATGCCGTGCGTCGTGGGGTAGTCCGCAAAGGCCTCGCAATTGCATTCGTAGAACTGCTTGACCCCAGCGGGGAGCGGCTGCGCTGCTCGCCCTGCGTGGGCAATCCATGGTGGATTTCCCAGCACTACGTCAAACCCACCCTTGGCAAAAATCAGGGGGAACGCCAGCTTCCAGTGGAAGAAGTTGTACAGCTCTGCGAGCCCTTGCACGGTCTGCGCTGTGAGCGCAGGCGGCTGCCCCTGCCCGTCTCGGAGCTGCCGCCACAGCTCGTTCGTTGGCGCCGCGTCGGCGAGCGCTCCGGGCTGCTTGGGCCAGAGGAAGGCTGCGCACCACGCATCAGCGACAAGCTTCTGATGTCGATATGCCGCCGAGCTGAGGATGCCGTCCCACTGCGACTGCTTCTTGGCGAGCGAGGCAATGTCCGCGTCCGGCGAGTCCTCCAACTCAGCGACAGCCTGTGCCACGACGAGCGGTCCATTGGGTACGGGTGCGGCCAAGAACGACGACCACTCGGTCTGCGCGGCATTGCTGTGGAGCTTGTTGCGCCTCTTGAGGGCGCTCGCGGTCTTCTTGTCGTCACCTTCGAGGGGCCCCCAAGCGGTGTCAGGAATACCTTTCGCCATAAGCTCGGGCGTGGTGCCCAACAGCGCGTTACCGTGCTGGATATGTGAGTTGAGGAACGTGAGCGGCAGCCCTGGCTCCACAGCCTCCATCCAAAGGCTGACTTTGCAGAGCTCGACGGCCATCGGATTGAGGTCGACGCCGTAGATGCAGCGGCCGACCACCTGTCGAAGCGCATGCCGGTACTCGGCCGCCGATGGGGTCCCGTTCGCTGAGAGGCGAGCGACGTACGACGCAAGCCGGCGAGCTGCGGCGAGCAGGAAGTGACCAGACCCACAGGCAGGGTCCACAATCGACATGCCGAGCAGTGCCTCGACCTGATTCTCAGGGTGCTTTGCGAGCGTTTCCTTGACGACTGGCTCGAGCGCGCTGTCGAGCAGCACCTGCACGAGGCTATCAGGGGTGTAGTAGCTACCCGTGGTCTTGCGTGTATTACGCTTCGTTTCATCGCCCGTAGCGAAGGTAAATTGCCTCCCATCCTGGGTGATTTGTGGACCCAGCTCGAGCAGGCTCTCATATACGCTGCCGAGCTCCTCGGATCCCATGTCGCGCCAGTTCACACGCGACAGCCCCGAGTCTTCGCGTAACCACGACAGCTTGAACATGGCGAGCAACAGCGCGCGGTTCTCGAGCTTCGCCCCCTTGCCATCCAGGGAGTCGAGCGCCGGGCATTGCGAGCGCGCGAAGATGCCAGCAAGCGCCGGGAGCCCGAGTCGCGGTTCGCCAGCTTCGACACCACGGAAGACGATCTTGGTCGCCTCCCACAGATCTGTGAAACGGTCATGCGCGCTACGCTTTATCGAACGCTCGCGCAGCCGCTTCAGGCTGTAGCCCGCCGCATAAAGCGCCTTGGCTGCGGCGTCGACGCCCTCCGGATGCAATACGCCGCGCTCCTCGACGGTCAGCAGGAAGATGAGCCGATAAACAAGGCGCAGGAGCTGGTTGAAGTAGTCCTTCGTGGAAAGCGTGCCGCTCTGAAGTGCGGTGCGGAGCGTCCGATTGTCAGGGTGCGTGAGGAACCCCTGGCCGATCGCGATAAGTGCGTCCTCGACCCCGCGCCGAAGATGCTCGCGCGCACGCGTGCCTTCCTCGCGACCAGCGTTACGCCAGGACTCGAGGGCGCACTCGGTCGGTGGCTGATTCGCACGACCGAAGCGGGTCTCGTGG
>JAYWEH010000688.1:0-3003 GCA_043780025.1 Deltaproteobacteria bacterium | reverse complement strand
CGTCGGCCGCGCTGGCAGATCGGCCGCAGGCGAGCTTTGACCTGGGGCTGACGTTGTTCAGTCTCGGAGAGCGCTACGGCGCTCGTTTCGGGGAGGATCCGGGCTCCGAGCAAGAGGACCCCGCTTTGCTCGCTCGGCGCAGCGCTGAAGTGGGTTGCGCGCTTTCGGTGGTGCAGCAAATCGCGGGGCGCAGCGACGTGCCATTGCCGCTTCGGGCGCGCAGCTACTACCTGCTCGGCAACCTCGATTTCTTGCGCCGAGAGTACCGCGCCGCCGTGGCTGCCTATGACCACGCTCTCGAGCTGGTCCCGGGGCAAGATGACGCGAGCGAGGGTGTCGGGCGTGACGCGGCCCACAATCGCGCGATCGCGCTCCGGCTCGCCAAGGAGGAAGAGGAGAAGAAGAAGCCGCCGGAGCAGCCCGACGGTGGGGCTCCCAACTCAGCGGACGGCGGTGACTCGCCCGAGCAACCGCCAAAGGCGGACGCAGGAAACAACGACTCGCAGGACCAAAAAAGCGATCAGTCCGACAAACAGAAACAGGACGATCAAGGCGACGAGCAGAAGTCCGAGCAAGAGCAAAAACAGGACCCCTCTGACCAGAAGCAAGAGCAACCCGGCGATCAGCCCGAGCCCTCGCCCCAGGAGGCCAAAGACGGCCAGGAAAATCAGCCGAACGCTCCGCCCCCGCGCGAGCCCTCGCTGAGCCAGGACGAGAAGGTCCTCGACCAGCTCGAGCGAGCGCCTGCCTTGCAGCAGGAAGCCGCACGCGCACAACGCGGCCGCGTGCGGCGCGTGGTGGAGGACAAATGAGGCCAATAGCCGCATGAGCTTCGCGCGCTGGCTTTGCCTCTCCGTGATCGTGGCGCTGGCTTGCGCCGTGCCTCGCCGCGCGTTCGCACAGGTGAGCCTCGAGATGCAGCTCAGCTCGCGCGAGGTCGCCGTCGGCGATTCGCTGCAGGTTCAACTCGAGGCCATGAGCTCGGACGGCGAGTCGCCGAGCGCGCCGGAGCTGTTGGCTCCGCCGAGCTTCGACATGCGCGGGCCCAGCGTCGGCACGCGCCAACAAGTGTCGATCTCCGGGTTCAACATGGTCACGCAGACGGGCATTAGCGCGACCTGGCTGCTCACCCCGACTCGCCCGGGCTTGTACAGCATTGGTCCAGGTAGCGTGATGGCCCAGGGCCGGCGCCAACAAGCCGATCCGATCCAGATCCGGGTCTTGCCGGAGGGTCAACGTCCCCGCGCCCCCGCTCGGCGGTCGCCCTTGGATCGTCTGAACCGCAGGGATCCGTTTGGCGGTGGCACGTTCGACGATCTCTTCGACCAGCTGCGCGGCGGCGGCGCTCGTTTCGATCAACTGCCGGACGCCCCGGTCGAGCTGATCCCACAGAGCGCGACGGATCCACTGGCGTTTCTCAGTGCGCGCGTCGACCCGCCAAACGCCGTCGTCGGACAGCAGGTGACATTGTCCATTTACGCGCACGGGTCACGCGGCATGTTTCAGGAGGCCCCCGGCGGACGCGAGCCCAGCCACCCCGATTTTCTGGCGCAGCGCATGGTCGAGGACAGCAGCCGCCAGCCCCGCTACCAATACAGCCGAGACGAGCAGACGTGGGTCATGGTGAAGGTGCGAGAGACCGCATTGTTTCCACTGCGCGCCGGCCGCCTGGAGATCGGGCCGCTCGAGCTGGGCCTGCTCGGGCGCAGTTATGGGGCGCGCTCAGGGCAAGGGTTGCGGCGCCAGAGCCCCACGCTGCTCGTCGATGTCGCCTCGCCTCCGCTCGCCGGCAGGCTGCCGGGATTTACCGGAGATGTGGGGCAGTTTGAGCTGTCAGCGGTGGTGGAGCCCCTCCGCGTGCCGGTGGGGGGCTCGGTGGCGGTGACCGCGCGCGTGGATGGCACCGGGCGGTTGCCAGGCGCTCTCAAGCTTCCGGAGCAGTCCGGTGTCGAATGGCTGGAGCCCACGGTGCGGGACGAGGTCACCACCACCGGCACGACCTTGGGCGGCAGCCGCACGTTCAACTATATCGTGCGCTTGAGCCAGCCGGGTGAGCTCGATCTGGGGACGCTCTCGCTGCCCCACTACGATCCGGACGCCAAGGTCTATCGCATGGCTGCGCGCGCTCTCGGCCGTGTCCAGGTCGAAGCGGGCGCAGCGCCGCCGCCGGGTAGCCCTCCAGCAGCAGCGGCGGATGCCCCAGCGCGTGAAGGGCCTCAGCTCTCCGAATGGGTCAAGTTTCGGCCGCTGCTCGAGCCCCGTGCGACGGCGTCGCACTGGGCGGATCGACGCGGCTTCTGGTGGCTCATCGCCGCGGGCCCACTGCTCGTCGCTCTGAGCGCAGCGCTCGTTCGCCTGCGTGCGCGCCTGCGCGCCGCACTGTCTCGTCGAGACCAATCTCAGGCTACACACGCTGGCAAGGCGCTCGCGGCCGCGCGCGAAGCTCTCGCCGCCGCGGCCTTCGCAGACGTGGCCAGCGCCGCGGAGCGCGCGATCTACTCCGCCGTGGAGTGGGCGACGGGCCTCAAGGTGCGGGCATTCTTGCGATCCGAGCTCGGGCCGGCGCTCGTGGGCGCGGGCCTCGACGAAGCGCTCTCGCAACGCACCGCCGAGCTGCTCGCGCGTGCGGCCGAGCTACGCGTGGGCGGTGCGGACACAGCTCGCGCGGCCGAGCTGGTGCGCGACGTGGAAGCGCTGGTCAAGCGGCTCGTGCAACGGCCTCCGGCGACGGTCCGCGCTTCGAGCGCTGCCGCCACGTTGTGCGTGCTGATGCTAGCGAGCGGCATGGCACGAGCTGACTCACTGCCCGCCGACGGACCCTCGCCCGACCGCTTGGCGAAGCTCCAGGCGGAGCTCGCTCGTGGCGCCTTCTCCGAGGTCATCGACGAGCTCGAGCTCTGGTCCGATCGCGGCGAGGTGCAGGCAGATCTCAGCTTCAATCGCGGCGTGGCCTATCTGGGTCGAGCCGAGTCCAGCGCCGCGCGGCGCGCGGATTGGGGCCAG
>JAYWEH010000687.1:0-3019 GCA_043780025.1 Deltaproteobacteria bacterium | reverse complement strand
GAGATTTTTCAGACGCAGGTGCTCGAAGAGGCCGGCGCCTCTGAGCAACACTTCGAAAGGCAAAGATGATTCACCGGCGAATGTCCCTCTACTCGAGTTGCCCGCTTGCGTTGCTATCGCTCGCGGCATGGGCTTGCTCGTCGGACAAGCCAACGGAAGAAGGGCCACCGACCGATGCGGACGGGCTCATCTTTGAAGACGACTTCGGCAGTGAGGACAACCCCGACTTAGGCGGGGGAGACGGTGACGCCGTCAATGGCGATTCATGTGTCGGGCAGACGGCGGGCACCGAGGCGTCGCCGAGCGTGTTGCAGCTGGTGGTCGACACCAGCGGATCGATGAATCAAGACGCGCCGGGTAGCAACAACTCCAAGTGGACGGTGACACGGCGCGCATTGCTCGACGCCATCACCAAGATGCCGGGCGAGACCGCGCTTGGCGTCGTGTTCTATCCCGACTTGCCGAATGATCCCGAGTTCTGCTTCGACGAGCAGGCCGACATTTCGATTGATCGGTTGGATGTGAACAACTCGCGCCAGCGCAATCGGATCGAGGAAGCGTTTCAAGACCAGTCGCCCGATGGTGGCACGCCGACGCACGACGCGTACCGTTACGCCTTCGAGCAGCTCCAGCGGACCGACCTGTTGGGCCGGCGCTTCATGGTGGTGATCACGGACGGCACGCCGACGTTTTCGCTGGGCTGTGTCGGTACCGGGCTCATTTCGGATCCGGTCGACCCGTCTCCTCTGGTCACCGAGGCCGCCGGCGCGAGCACGCGCGGCGTGAGCACCTTCGTGATCGGGTCGCCGGGCAGCGAAGGCGCGCGTGAAAGTCTGTCACGCATGGCCGAAGCGGGTGGCACCGCCATTCCTGGCTGTTCACACGACGGCCCGAATTATTGTCACTTCGACATGACCGAGGAGCGCGACTTCGCCGCGGCGTTGACCGGCGCTCTCGGCACGATCTCCGGGCTCGCGCTCAGCTGCAACTACGACATCCCGCAACCTCCGGGAGGGCTGGTGCTCGACCCCGATGAGGTCAACGTGCTGTTTACGCCCGGCGTGGGCGATCGCGAGATTATCGCGCGCAGCAACGCCAGCAACTGCGACGAGGGCTGGCAATATTCGGAAGACGGTACGCAGGTCTTGCTGTGTGAAAACACCTGCGATCGAGTGCGGGCCTCCCAGGGCACGCTCGATCTGCAGTTCGGTTGCGAGACGCGCGTGCGCTGAGCGGCTCGCAATAGGCGGCCATCGCTCGAGCCTGGGCGCTCAAAATGCGTACGCGATGCCCAGGCCCAGCTCCACAGAGAAAGCCTCCGGCCGATACAAGGTCAAAAGTTCCGAGCCGTCGGAGTCGG
This sequence comes from Deltaproteobacteria bacterium, assembly GCA_043780025.1. Taxonomy (GTDB): domain Bacteria; phylum Myxococcota_A; class Polyangia; order Polyangiales; family Polyangiaceae; genus SZUA-265. The sequence continues at coordinate 1,659 of JAYWEH010000687.1, read as the reverse complement.
CTGAGAGCGTTTCGACCTCGAAGCGATCGCGCACCAGTTGAAGGACGACTTCGCCGAGCACACCCAACGACCAACGGGGGGACAGGGGCAGCATGAGCTCCAGGTTCCCGCCTAGAGCCGCCCAGGGCCGGAGCGTATCGATCGCTAGGATGGGTCGTTCAGCGGACGTCGAAGAGGCGGACAGATCCAGGGCCCCCACTCTCATCAGCGCACAGGCTCGCAGCTCGAGGCCCGCATTGAACGCGGCTCCCGGCGGGCACAGCGCGGCCTGCAGCGCCAAGAGCGTCAGCGCAGCCTGGCCCACCGAGACTTCAGCGCTGCCGCGCGCGTAGCTGGCGGCGAGCCCGGCAGCCCAGCTGGCGCGATCGGGACCCAGCCGCAGCTCAGCGTCGAGCGTGAGCTCGAAGGCTCGAGCGGGCACTGTCGCATAACCCGCGAACAGCGCCACGCGCGGCCGCAGCTGCAAATCGCTGCCAGCGCTCGAACTCGCCACCCTGGCCGGTTCTGCGTCTTGCTCGGGCTCTTCTGGTTCGTCCGGCTCGAGTGCGTTCTCTGCGAGCGCCGGTACTTCGTTCGCGCGCGTTGCCTCCGCCACCTGGACGGCTCCAGCTGGCTCAGGCTCCGCCCGGGTGAGCTCCGGCGAGTCCGTGGGCTCCGGCGAGTCAGCGGGCTCGTTCTCCGCGGCGACGGACGCTGGCTCGGTGGTTCGAGGCTCCGGCTTGCTTTCAGCTGCCTCGCTGCCGCGAACGCCCGGTGTAGCTTCGCGATCGGTGGCTTCCGCGGCCTCGCCAGCCACCGCGCCCGATGCTTCGATCCCTCCCGCTCCGCTCAGGGTTGCCGCTGCATCCCCCGAAGCTGGCGCCGATGCTGGAGCGGCCGCCAGTTCTGCCGCTCGAGCTTCAGCCATGGCATCGAGGCGCAAGACCGTGATCAGGGCCAGCGCAGCGACGACGTCGCTGCAGCGTTCGCCGTTCACCTCACGCGAAAGCGGCCGAGGCTCGGGCGCCGAGAGCTGACCGCGGTACCCCCCGGCGCTGTCGTTCGGTTCGACTTCGACGCTGAGTTCTGGAGCTGGCAGGGCTCCCGCGCCGCTCACTTCTGGCGCGGCCCGCTGCTCGAGCGCGAAGCGATTGGAACGGCTGGAGACGTGGCCCGCGTAGGCGTCGAACTTCGGGCAATCCGCTGGAGCCTGGTAGCTGACGGAGACACGCTGAGGCTCCGCTTCCCGAGCCGCCTCGACGCGCGTCGTCGCAGGGTTTGAAGGTGTTTGCGCAGGGGGGCTGGCGCTGGCGGCGCAGCTCGAGAGGATGAGCAGCCCGCCCGCTCGATACCAGGCGCGGGGCGAACGGGACTCGGGCATCTGTCGTGGCTCGTGCCGCGCCTCCGCGCTGAGGCGGGGAGGCCGGTCACTGTCGGCCAGCTTAGCGGATCAGTGCCCGCGAGCCCAAGGCCCTGCGCTGTCGGGAGCTCAGAGGCGGTTAGACAGCTCCGCGACCTCCTGGCGGAGTTGCCCTTCCGGAAACGTGGCGCGATAGCGTTCGAGCAGGCGCGCCAGATTGGCGCGGTCCCCCTGCCGCACCGCCGAGCGCATGGCGTCTACCCATTCGACTTCGGTATCCAGACCCCAGCTGGGCACCTGAGCGGCAGCGCTTTCGTCCG
>JAYWEH010000686.1:0-7131 GCA_043780025.1 Deltaproteobacteria bacterium | reverse complement strand
ACTCGACGCGGTGAGGCGCGAGGAAGCGGATCTGGCAGCGCGCATCGAGGGCTGGTTGCTCGAATGGGAAGCTTTAGAGAAGGAACAAACGGAGCTCGGCTCAGAATGAACTGAGCCGAACTATCCGGCGGGATTAATTGAGCTCTTCGCGCTCGAGATTGGGTTCAATCACCGGACGCGAGATGAAAATCCAGCGCACGCGGCCATCGGGAAAACGGACCCCGATGTGTTCCTCCGGAGTGGCCACGAGTGAGACCGATAGCTCCTCATCCTCGTCGTCCTCAAACTCGACGAGAGCTAGGTCCTCGAGCAGGGCCAAAGCCTCGCCAAGATCGTGATGCTGGAGGCCGGTGTCCCGAGCCAGGGCCTCGACGCTGCGTGGCGCAGTCACCTCCACCTCCATCGCGTCCAGAACCAGCTGAGCGCGATTAAAGCGGGAACGCTCCTCCACATCGAAGCTCTGCCACCGCGCCATGGGAAAGGCGAGGGGCAGCGCCTCAGAGGCCATGCCACTTCGATCGAGCTCCCGCCGCACTGCCAAGCGAGCTTCACTCCCCACAGCGATTTCGGAACGGTTTGGGATTGAACGTGGGCCTACCATGATGGTCGGGTCCTCCTAGACATTCAAGCTAAGGTCCGGCGGGCCAATGTCAAATGGGCGGCCCAGCGGAACAGCCCCGCTAGGCGGACTCAAATAAGCAAGCAAACAACAGAAATTATTAGACTTTAGAGCCCAACTCAACCTTCGAGGACAGCGGACCCCCGGGGGCTGCAAGCGGCTCCCCGAGGCCTCGTCCAGCGGGCATCGAAGCTCGATCCGCGCGCGTAAGCAGCGGATATTCGATAAACCACCGGCCCGAGCCGGCCCGTCAGAGGGTGTAGCGAAGGGTCAGCGCGGAAAGCCACACGAGCGGCGCCAGCGTCCCGTTGGTGCGCTCGAAGTTCTGTACGTAGTCACGGACCCCGCCCTGAATCGCCAAGGCATAGTGCGGGCTGACTTGGAACCACTCCACACCGAGGGCTCCCCCGAAGTACGGCCTCAGGCGATCGGCGTCGGCGTAGCCGTAGGTGGACAAGATGTCCTGGTTCACGCTCGCGAGGCCCGCGTCGCCCTGGAGATAGAGGCCCAGCGCCGTCAGTGGCTGCCACGCCACGCGTGCTCCCGCGCCAGCACCGAACAGCGCGTAGCCTCGTTTCTCCGGCGGGCGATTGGCGAGCGACGTGCTCGACAAGGCGACGTCCCCTTCACCGAACACCATCAGCCAATCGAACAGCTCGTAGCCCAGCTGCAATCGAAACCAGGGCGAGATCGGAGAGACAGCTCGCATGTCGCCCAGATGACCGAGCGCGCCCACGCTGCCCTCGATCACGAAACCACGCGCGCGAGGCGCCGGCAGCGCGGGCTCGTCTTCTTCCACGTCGAGGCTCGGACTCACCGGTTCAGGATCGGACTCGAGCCAGCTCGTGAGCTGTGGATCCGTGATCTTGCCTTGCACGGGCTCCGCGAGGGCGGCTCCAGGCCAGCCCGACGTCAGAAGCCACAACCCCCAAGCTCGCCCTCGTTGCGCCACCCTGAACGTTAGCCGCACAGAGCGACCGGCTCAAATCGTGACGCGCTGATAAGTGAGCGAGTGTGCGCACACGGGACACCAGCGCCGCGCAATCAGCGCCGGGCGAGCTTCTTGCGAGCGCGGGCTCCGGGCCTCGGCGCCTGAATGACGGGCGGTGGCGGCTGCCTGCGCGGGGGCAGTTGAGCCGCCTTCGCGTGGGAAGGTGCGCTCGCCGCAACCGAAGAAATGTTCGCCGGGCGAGCCGGCGCGCGCTCCATCGGTGCAGCCGCAGCCGGGCGAGCCAGCGCGCGCTCCATCGGTGCAGCCGCAGCCGCTCGGGGCTCCGAGGCACGCTCCGAGGCACGCTCCGAGGCACGTTGTGCCGAGGCGCGCGAAGGAGCGCTGGAAACGCCGTCTGTCCGTACGCTGCCCTGGACGTGCGCGCCCTCGCTCATGCCGATGCGAGGTGCGGATAAATCGCCGATGACTCGGCCGGTCTCGGCGATCAGCACCGCCTCGGTGCCTCGGACGTCTCCCTGTACGGAGCCGCCGATGATCACGCGCGCCCCCGACACGGTTCCGACGACGACCGCTTCACGGCCGAGTGTGAGATCGCCGGTGACAGCGACGTCGCCCTCGATGCGACCCAAAATCTCGAGTGAGCTGTCACCCCGGACGTTGCCGCGGATGACGCTCGAACTGCCAATCACTGATGCGTACGCCATGCTGTTCACACTTCCATGTCGACGTTGCCGCGGAACGAAGCGCCGTCGGCGATCGTCAGGCGGCTCGCTTTGACGTCGCCGATCAGCCGTCCACCGGCCTGAATATCGACTCGCGAGCTCGCAGTCACGTTGCCGGTGACTTGCCCAGCGACGCTCACCGAAAGGGCTTGCAGATCAGCCTCGACGACACCGTCGCCGCTCACCGAAACCGCTTCGCCAGTGGACAGCGTGCCGCGTACGATCCCCTCGACGACGACTTCCTCATCACTCGTGAATTCGCCTTCGACGATGAGCCCCGCTCCGACTACGCTGCCTGACATATCACCTCGTTATTGCCGGAGTTATTCACCGGACGGCACGCCCCCTGCCAGCGCTCGGCTGGGACACGCGAGCCGACTTGGTAGCCCAAGAGCAAACCGGGTGTCGAGCCCTAGCCGTCGCGGATGGCTCCTTTGCAACGGGTTCCGGCGCGGCGCGGTGCGGCGCGAACCGATATGTCGCGGGCAACAAGCAAGTTTTGAGACCGGATTGTGGGCCGTTACCGCGTCGCCGCGGGGCCGTTCGAAACCTTCGTCATCCCATCCGCTCCAGGCGGGCCGAAGGCGCTCAGAACCTCTGCCGCGCGTGGCACGGTCCAAAACAACGCGCGCGCGTAAAGGTGGCGCTTCGCGGCGAGGGGTAGATCGCCGGCCCGACCGCGAACGGCCGCGGAGAGCAGGATCGCCGCCGACACGCTGACGTTCAGGCTCTCGACGAACCCGGTCATGGGAATACGAACGCTCCGAGCCGCAGCGAGCGAGAAGACCTCGTCGATTCCGCGCTGCTCGTTGCCCAAGATCAAGGCAATTCGGGGCAGCTCCGACAGGTCGTGCGGGACGAGTTCACCCGCGGGGTGGGTTTGAATCAACTCAAAGCCCCGAGCGCGCAGGTGCTCGACCGCAGCGTCCGGCGTGGCATGCATGTTGACGTCGACCCAGCGCTCGGTACCAGCGGCCACGCCGTGGTGCACCGAAAAAGGTTTGCCCGACTGGACCGAGTGCAGCTGCTGCACACCGAACGCGTCGCACGATCGGACGATGGCAGCGCGGTTGTGCGGATCGGACAACTCGTCGAGCAGCAACGTCACGCTATCCAGGCGATGGCCGAGGACCTCGGCGATCCGTTCGCGCCGGCGGTCCAACACGAGCCGTTCCAGTTTTTCGATCACCTGCTCGGCGAGCCACGGCTCGGGCCACGGCGCAGCGAGTCCGTCCGGGTCGCGTGCGCCGACAATCGCGGCACCCGGGCTTTCTGTCGTTCCATCGGGCTCAGCCATGCGCTCGGCGACATAACACGCCCATCGGAACCGTCGCCCGTCGGCTCCCCAGATCGATACGCCCGGCGGCCGGCAGAGGTGCCACTAAGCGGTCGCCGAGCCACTCTGGTTTCCAGGCTCATTCCGCGCGTTGCGGTCCCATCGAAGCTGCTTATATTATCGGAGCTTCCGGGCGTTCTGCCCTGTGACTGAACGAAACGCCGGGCGCATCGTTGCGATACGACACCCCTGCCAAGAAGAGATATCGGAGAACATATGGCTAGCGAAAACGTGCATGTCTTTAACGACATGAATTTCGAGGACGAAGTTCTGCAGGCGGGCGAGACGGTGCTCGTGGATTTCACCGCCGCTTGGTGCGGCCCTTGCAAACGACTCTCCCCCATCGTCGAAGAGGTCGCGGACGCGGTCAAAGGAAAGGTGAAGGTCGGTAAGGTGGACATCGACGATGCTCCGATTACCGCCAGCAAGTACGCCATCCGCAGCGTGCCCACGCTGATGGTATTCAAGGACGGCAAAGCCGCCGGTCAGCACCTCGGCCTGACGACGAAGGCAAAGATCCTCGATCTCGTGGGGGCGTAGCACCTCCCCAAGTTCGAGCCAGGCGCATGTAGTTGCGAGTGCCGCGAATCAACCGTGGGGGGCGGCGCGCCCTCCGTGCGGCTGCGTTTGGAGCGTGGCTGACCAGTGCAGCCACGCTCGCGTGCAGCCCTCCCCAGCGTGCATTTCCCACTCGGCCTTCGCTTCTCGACGCTGAAGAAGTCGTCGACGCTGCGCCCTCCCCAGCCGAGTGGCGGTATCACCCGCGCAAGACGGGGAAACTTGCCAGAACCTACGAGCTCGACGGAGGAGGGACGCTGTGGATCAGTGCGCTCGGAGAACGCTGGGTCGTCCAACCCGGTGAGGAGCGCGCGGAGCCCGCCTCGAGCCTGGCTCCAGAAGCGCTGATCGGAGCTCTCCACGGCGCGGACGGGGGCTGGACGTTCGTCGGCGAAAGCGGTGCCACGTATCTCTCGGACGCGCCGCTCGGGATATTGTCGCTGGGCAATACTCCAATGGAACGGCTCGCCCGCGTCGACGCAGGCGAGCAACAGCTCGTCGCCGTGAGCCGCCTCAGCGAGCTCTGGTCGAGCGCCGATGCGGGTCGCAGCTGGCAACGCGTAGGGCCGGCGGGAGTCCGTTTTTCTGACGTGCTTGCTGCGGGCGGTTTCGCGGTAGCGCTTCAGGTACCCGAGCGGGTGTGGTGGTCTGCGGACGCGATCACCGGTTGGAAACCGCTCGATCAGACCCCATTCGGGGCAGAAGCGCTCGTGCGCGACGAGGCAGGTCCAGTCGTGGTGGCCGCTCTGGGCTCACGACGTCTGGCATTGGATTCCGCGACGGGGCTGCGGCTCGAGCCGCTCAATCGCTTCGTGCGCCAGGAGGCGCCTGAACTATCCGCTCCACCGCGTGAGGGGCCTAGCGCGCGCGCGCTGGAGCTCGGGCGCGCGTTCGTCAACGACAACGTCTATCTAGAGTTCGAGCTCGGAGTACGGGCCAGCAGCTTGTCAGGACGTTTCGGTGATCGGCTCAGCTCCGCTAGCCACCCCGAGCTCAGCGCCTGCCACGACGCCGTCGTTTCGGGTTTCGAGCAGTGGGTATTTCTGGCCTGCAGTCGAGAACGCGGCAGCGGACCGCGGCGATTCGACTTTTTCCGCAGCCGTGACGGCGGGCGCAGCTTCGAACGAGAACCCTATTGGAGCCGCGGCAACGCCGAAGAACTCGAGCTCGCCGTGGGACGCGACGGCCGCATGCTGGTCACGGGCTTGTGCTCGCCGAACGAAAACTTGGCCGGCTGCCGCACACACGGCATTCAAATGCGCGAGGCGCGCGGCGGGGATGCAGGTGCAATTGCGCTGACCAGCGTGTCGGCTCCGGCGCTCGAGGGTAACGCTCAGGCGCTCGCGTTCTCCCACGATGGACGGATCGCTTACGCAGTGGCCAGACGCACGAAGAGCGACTCGCTATTTTCATTCGTCGCGACCGATCTGGACGCAGGTTTTCGCGCGTACCCCATTTCCGAGCTCGGCCCCGCCGGTGAAAGCTCCCCCCACCAGGTTCAAGCCCTGACCGGCGCGCGAGGTGGGCAGGTATCGCTAGTGGTGGGGCAACTCTCGGGGCCAAACCAGCTCGTGTTGTTGAATGCCGCTGGTCGGCCCGTCTCCGTCAACGCCGGGCCGATGCCCACGGCCGCTATCGGGGCGTACGGCGCGCGGGCCTTGGCGGTGAGCCGCGATGAGGCCTGGGAGTCTCTGGATGCAGGCGCTAGCTGGGAGAGTGCCGGCCGTCTGCCGCGTTCGCCGTGTGCCCCTTCGGCACCGCGCTGTTCAATTCCCGTTCGCTGCCAGGATCGCGGCTGCGCCGTGGGCGATGCATTGTCGAGGCTCGGCTGGCGAGGCCAAGCGGAGATGGGTCGCTCGCTCGTGCTGCCGCCGGGACCCCCACCGGCGCCGCCGCGGCGTGCCGTCGGCACAGCCTTCAGCTGTGATCTCGGGGGCACCGAGTGGAAAGAATTGCCCGGCGTCGATCGTCTGCCGGACGTGGCGCAGGCCGCTATCGGCAAGGCGGCGTGGTACGCGCTCTCGAGCGACGACGCCACCGCCGCAGCTGGGCTCTGGATCGTGGATCGGCCGGCTCCTGGGCAAAGCGCGCCCCAGCTCCGCTACCAGGAGTTGCTCGCGCCGCGAGAACGCGCCGTGGATCTCGCCTACCAGGCACTGTTGCAAGTCGAGGGCGCCGCCGCGCTTCGCTACGAAATTCCGGGTACTCCCGGCGCCTCCCCAACCCATCTTGCGAAGATCGAAGTGGTCTGGAGCAATCTGCAGGAAGGCAGCTACCAGCACGGCCGGATCGCCGACGCCGGAACGCTTCTCCCCGGAGACTTCGCCAAGGGCGACGGCGTCGCTCGCCGCGCGCAACCCGATCTGCTCAGCATTGCAAGCGGCGGCATCTTCGTGCGCGTCCACCGGCAACCCCAACATCAGCAAATCGGCTACTATCTGGACGGCAAATCGGTGGAAGAAATTACGCCGCTCAGCCTGCCGTCCGCGGTGCTGCCCAAGGGGGCATCGAGCGAAATGGTGCGCCTGGGTCGCGAAAGCGTAGCGCTCTTTTTCGTGAACGACGGCGCCACCGTGCTGCGAGCGCGCCGCCATGAACAGAAATGGCAATTCGACGGCATGACCCTCGGCTACGCGAGCGCGGACAACTTCGCGATGCGGCAGAGCCGAGACATTGCGTACCTCAACGGGCGGGTCGGCATCCATCTGACGACGCTTCGCCCCGGAATGCCGGCGGAAGGCCAACTGTTTCCGCTTCAGCCGGAAGGTGTGGTCTTCGGCAGCGCGCTTCGAGTTCCGACGCAAGCGGACCTCCAAGGTGAACTCCCTCGCTGCAGCGCAGAACAGCGCGAGAGCTCAGCGCGAGTGGTCGCGCCTCTCGAGCCCGGCGTGCGCCGGCCCGTCTTGATTCACGATCGGGTGGAACCGCTGCGCACGCTCTTGAC
>JAYWEH010000685.1:0-3023 GCA_043780025.1 Deltaproteobacteria bacterium | reverse complement strand
TCGCGAAGTTCAGACCGAAAGCGTGGTCGATGAGGTGGGCCGCGTCACTCAGGATGATGGTCTTCACGTTCTGGGCGTTGGCCCACAGTGGGTCGACGGCGAGCTTGCTCAGGCCGCACGCGTAGTAGACGAGGCCGTAGATCGCGGTGCAGGCGAAGACCGCGTAGCCGTAGGTCTGCGGCGAAGCCTCGCGCGGCGCCAGACGCAGCCGTCTCCGAATGACCGCGTCGAACGATAGGCCGTGGCTGGCTGGCAAGAAGCAGAGGAGGTACAGGATCTGGAGTGGCAGAAATCCGGAGTGATAGAAGTGCGAGTAACTGACGAGTACGAAGTGGAAGAGCGTGTAGCAAGCCGCGGCCGCGACGAGGGTCATGCGCGTGCCTAGACCCAACATGCCCAAGGCGAGCGTCAGGATGGTGAAGCGCTGCAAGGTCGTGAGGAAGCCCAGGTCACGTAGCGCAAAGATGTTGGGGAGCTCCTGCTCCAAGATGCCGATCGGCGGTCTCGAGCGCTGGAACTCTGCGGGCATGAGGAGCGTCGACGTCAGGTCGTCCTTGATGGCCAGGACGAGTAGTGAGGCGCACACCGCAACGCGGATCCATCCGAGTTGCTGCGCGCTCGACGCCGGCACGAACATCCGCGCGAACGAGTCGCGTGCCGCCCATAGACTGAGGCCGACGACGGCATACGCAGCCACTGCGAGTTGCGTCCAGAGCGGAAGGGCGAGGAAACCCGGACGTAGCATGACCAAACTGAAGGTCAGCGCGAATAGTGCAGCCAACAACCGCACGTTTGCGCGTCGCGAATCACCGCTGGCTCTCCAGCGCGAAGAAGCGACCCAGACCAGGCTGGCGACGACGAGGCCTGTGACGAGAAAAATTTGATGCGAGGTCATGCTCTCCGGCTCTCGCGGTTCCCGAAGTCGACGTAGTCCGGCTTCGGCGAAGTAGACAAGACGGATTTCGGGCCGGAGGCGCGCTGGCGTTCTGTCCTTGGAGAACCGGGCCGGTGGCACGCGCGTCGACTTCGGCTAGTCTCGCGTCTAGAATGCCCCGCAACCCCCATTCGCCCGATGCGTCCAGCATGTAGATCGGCTGGCTGTGAGTCACTCGAAATTACCGGTCGGCGAGCAGCCAGGGCGCGAGGACCGCTCTGGATTCGTACGCGTGCGAGGGGCGCGCGAGCACAATCTGAAGAACATCGACCTCGAAGTTCCGCGAGACCGGTTCGTGGTTTTCACCGGCGTCTCCGGCTCGGGCAAGTCGTCGCTGGCGTTTGGCACGCTCTACGCGGAAGCTCAGCGGCGCTACCTCGAATCGGTTTCGCCGTATGCGCGGCGCCTATTTGATCAGATGGGCGTGCCGGAGGTCGACTCGATCGAAGGATTACCGCCCGCCATTGCGCTCCAGCAGCAGCGCGGTGGCGTGACGACCCGTTCGTCCGTCGGCAGCGTGACCACGCTGTCGAACCTGCTGCGCATGTTGTACTCGCGCACCGGTGACTATCCGCCGGGGCGCGAGGTCCTGCACGCCGAAGCGTTTTCGCCAAATAGCCCGGACGGAGCCTGCCCGGTGTGTCACGGCCTCGGTCGGGTCTACGACGTGACCGAGGCTTCGATGGTGCCCGACCCATCGCTCACGATTCGCGAACGCGCGGTCGCCGCCTGGCCCACGGCCTGGCAAGGCCAGAACCTGCGCGATATCTTGACCACGCTCGGGTACGACGTCGACCGGCCCTGGCGCGAGCTCGCGAAGAAAGACCGCGATTGGATCTTGTTCACCGAGGAACAACCCATCGTGCCGGTGTATGCCGGCTATACGCTCGCTGAAGCGCGGCGCGCGCTCAAACGCAGGGAGGAGCCGAGCTATCAAGGCACCTTCACCAGCGCCAAGCGGTACGTGCTGCAAACGTTCGCCACGAGCCAGAGCGCTCTGATGAAGCGCCGCGTGGCCAAATATATGCTCAGCGCCGAGTGCTCCGAGTGCAACGGCAAGCGCCTGCGCCGCGAAGCTCTGGAGGTCAAGTTCGCGGGCGTCGACATCGCCTCGATCTCGCGGCTGCCGCTGAACGCGCTCGCCGGCATCCTCCGGTCTCACGCGCTCGGTACGGCACCGGGCTTTGAAAAGCTTTCGCGAACACATCCGGAGAAGGCCCTGGTGACGCGGCGGATCACCGAGGACATGCTGGTCCGGCTCGAGGTGTTGCTCGACCTGGGTCTTGGCTACCTGGCGCTCGAACGCAGCACGCCCACGTTGTCGCCGGGTGAGCTCCAGCGCCTGCGGCTCGCGACGCAGGTGCGCTCCAACCTCTTTGGCGTGGTCTACGTGCTCGACGAGCCCTCTGCCGGGTTGCACCCCGCCGACACGGAGAGTTTGCTTCGCGCGCTCGACGGGCTGAAAGCGGCTGGAAACTCGCTGTTTGTGGTGGAGCACGAGCTCGACGTGATCCGACACGCCGACTGGATCGTCGACGTGGGGCCGAGAGCGGGCGAGTACGGCGGGCAGGTGCTCTACAGCGGTCCGCTCGAGGGGCTCCGGAGTGTCGCGGAGTCCGAGACGGGCAAACACCTGTTCGCCAGGCAGCCAAACGTGGAGGCGGCGCCGCGAGCGTCCACGAGCTGGCTCGGGCTGAAGGGTGTCACGCGCAACAATTTGAACGGGATCGATGTCGCCTTCCCGCTTGGGGTGCTCACGTGCGTGACGGGCGTATCCGGCTCGGGCAAATCCACTCTCGTGAGCCAGGTGTTGGTGTCGCTCGTGGCGGAGCAGCTGGGCCACCCCGTCGCGCCGGAGCCGAACTCCGGGGAGGAGCCCCACCTGGAGAGCGAGACCGCCCTCGGCGGTCAAATCGCGGCTGGAATGGAGCACGTGCGCAGGCTGGTGGTCGTGGATCAGCGGCCGATCGGGCGCACGCCCCGGTCGAACCTCGCCACCTACACGGGCCTGTTCGACCACGTGCGCAAGTTGTTTGCTGCGACGCCCACGGCGCGCGCGAAACGCTATGACGCGGGGCGCTTTTCCTTC
>JAYWEH010000684.1:0-3024 GCA_043780025.1 Deltaproteobacteria bacterium | reverse complement strand
AAGCAACAGCGTTCGAAGCAACGGGCTGCCCCACGCGAGCACCGCACTCGCCGCAGAAGTGCGATCCTTCGATCAGGTCCTGACCACACTGTTCGCAGCGCATTGCACGCTCAGGTTAGCACACTCCCGAGCCCGGCGGGCTTCACAACATGCTCACTGGATCGACATCGATTGTGACGCGCGCGCGGCTATCGATGCGCGCGCGCTGCACGGCTTCGAGCACGTAGCGCAGCGGCGGCCGAGACTTGCAGCGAGCCATGAAGCGAAAGCGATAGAGGTTGCGCAGGCGCGCCAACGGCGCCGCCGAAGGGCCGAGGATCTCCACGTGAGTGCCTGCCGAGCGCCGCGCAATCGCCGCCAGCTCGGCGATGCCTTCGCGCGCGACACGTTCGTCGAGCGCGGCGACCCGCACCATGGCCAGACGCGAGAACGGCGGGTAGCCGAGCGCTCGGCGATCTTCGAGGCCGTACTCGACGAAGCCTGCGACGTCGTGGCGTAGCGCTAGCCCGATCGCCGGATGATCGGGGTTTCGGGTCTGAATCAGCACCTTGCCTTTTGTGTCTCCACGCCCGGCGCGCCCCGCCACCTGCACGATCAGCTGAAACGTGCGCTCCGAGGCCTGATAGTCGGGCATGCTCAGGCCAGCGTCTGCGTTCAAGACACCCACGAACGTGACGCGCGGCAGATCGTGACCCTTTGTCACCATCTGGGTACCGACCAGGATGTCGAGCTCCCCTCGATGCATTTTCCCGAGCACGCCTTCGCTCTTCAAGCCCGCGCCGGTGTCGCGATCGAGGCGCGCGATTCGAGCTGTTGGAAACATGTCCGTCAGCACCGACTCGATGCGTTCGGTGCCCGTGCCTTCGAAGCTCAGCGCCGGGGCCTTGCAGGCGGCGCAGCTCTCCGGCACCGGATCGCGGTAGTCGCAATAGTGGCAGATCACGTGGGGCTTGGGGCTGCGGTGGTAGGTGAGCGGCACCTCACAGCTCGGGCAACCGAGGATGTCTCCGCAGCTGTCGCAGGTGACGCTGGGGGCGAAGCCGCGCCGATTCAGGAACAGGATCGCCTGTTCTTTTCTCGCCAGCACCTGCTCGAGGGCGCGGCAGAGCGGCACGCTGAGCCAGCGTTCGCCGGGCCGCGCCGGCCCGATCCGACGCAGGTCGACGATCTCCGTTTCAGGCAGCACCGCTTTCTGCCGCGCGCGCTCCGGCAGAACCAGCCGCGTGATCTTGTGATTCTGCACCGCAAAGAAACTCTTCAACGACGGCGTGGCCGAGCCGAGCACCGCCACGGCTCCCGCGCGCTGAGCGCGCAAGAGCGCCATGTCCCGGGCGTTGTAGCGCACGCCCTCCTCTTGCTTGAACGAAGTGTCTTGCTCCTCGTCCACGCACAGGAGCTTGAGGTCCTTCACCGGAGCGAACAAGGCGGATCGAGCCCCCACGGCGACGCGCCGTTCGCCGCTGCGCAGGAGCGTCCACATGGCGTGGCGATCGCGATCGGAAAGGCCGCTGTGCAACACCGCGATCGTGTCTCCCAGGCGTGCCCGGAAGCGACCGACTAGCTGCGGCGTGAGCGCGATCTCTGGCACCAGCAGCAAAGCGCTTCCGCCGGCGTCCAGAGCGGCCTGTACGGCTCGGAGGTACACCTCTGTCTTGCCCGAGGCGGTGACTCCGTGCAGCAGAAAGGCGTGGGCTTCACCCTCGCGCAGTTTGCCGCAGATGGCTTGCACGGCTTCGGCCTGAGCCGGGTTCAGTTCGGGGGGCGTGTCGCGCTCCACCGGTTCCGCAAATTGGTCGGCGATCTCCGCGCGCTGCTCGCTCTTGACCAACCCCAGGCTCTCGAGCTTCTTGACTGCGCTGCGCGCGTTGCCCCAGCGCGCTGCGAGTTCGTGTTGGGGTGACGAACCCTGGCCCAATAGGTATTCGAAGATCGCGCGTGCCTGTCCGCGCAGCTCTTCGAGGCGGCGTGCGGCATCCGGGTTCGCCTCGTTCAGCACGACGTGGGTGCGGCTGCGGCCCACGGCGCGAACGGATTTGCCCTCGAGCAACCCCTCGTCGCGCAGCGCCCGGGCCCTCGTGCGGGTCAGCGCCGGCACCGCGAGCCGCATCACTTCGCCGATCGGAGCGAGATAATACTGGGCGAGCTCATTCGAGAATTCGAGCAGCTCCGCGGGGATGACCGGCTCCGTATCGACGACGGCCAAGATCGGCTTCAGCTTGGCGAGCGGGACCTCGGGATCGCCCACCCTTGCGCTCAAGATCACGCCCATCACCTGCCGCCCCCGCAGCGCGCACACGACGCGCGCACCGGCCACCGCGGAGTCTGCCAGGGCGTCCGGCACCAAAAATGTGTACGCCTGGCTGAGCGGCACGAATACCGCGACCTGGGCGAACCGAACACTCGGCGGCGACGATTCACCCTCCGCCGCGAGCGCCGGTGCCGGATCTGCCGGCGATACTGCGTCGGGCCTCGTCACTCGCGGCGCCCCGTCACTCGCGACCCAGTGCCAGGATCGGATCGAGCGACGCCGCGCGCCAGGATGGCAGTAGGCCAAACACCAGGCCGATGGCCGTACTGACGCCCAGCGCCAGCCCGAGCGCCTGCGGGGAGGGCGACATCGGCAGGCTGAGAGCGTTCGCGATCGCCAGGGTCCCCGCCACCGATGCGGCTGCGCCCAGAGCCCCTCCAATCAGTGAGAGGAGCACCGATTCGGTCAGAAACTGTACCAGGATGTCACGCCGCGTAGCCCCGATGGCCATGCGAATGCCGATGTCGCGGGTGCGCTCGGTGACCGACACCAACATGATGTTCATGATGCCAATACCACCGACGAGCAGCGAAACAGTGGAAATTCCCCCCAAAAGGGCAGTGAAAACGCCCGTGGTTTGCGCTGCCGTTTCGGTAATTGCGCTCAAATTCTGAACCGTGAAGTCGTCTTCGCCTTCGCGCGTGCGGTGGCGCTGGCGCAGCAGGTTTTCGACGTCTTCCTGCAGGCGGTTGAGCACCTCTTCGCTTTGGGCCTTC
>JAYWEH010000683.1:0-3035 GCA_043780025.1 Deltaproteobacteria bacterium | reverse complement strand
CGGTGGCTGGTGCAGGGCGACCATCCGCTGCGCGAGACGGCTACAGCTTTGCTGGCCGAACTGGGTCAGAGCCCAGAGGTGGCTCAGCATGCGGAGTTGCGCGAGCTGATGGAGTATCTAAGAATCCCTCTAGGAACCCCGCAATGACTGTGCTCGGTTTGCATGTGTTCTGCTCTGTTAAGGGGGGGGTCGGAAAGTCCACGCTGGCCATTGTGACCGCCAAACTGCTGGCTCTGCGTGGTCGCCATCCGGTTGTGGTCGATGCAGACATGCTGGGCTCCTCACTTGCGGATGGCCTCGCACTCCGCGCTCCGGTCGTGGGTACGCTCGCAGCGGGAGGGCTGGATCTCGGTGCGGCGAGCACTGGCAAATGGCACTCCGTAGAGGAAACGCGAGCGCAGCGCCATCGGCGCTTACGCTGGCTTGAGCAACAGGAGGAATCTCGGGCCGCCTTCGTGCCACCGCCGCCGCCGTTTCTTAACGATGCGCTGAGCTATGCGCCGGAGCAGCGGGAGTGTGAAGTCGCTAGTTTGCTCTGGCGACATGAGAGAGACGATGGCGTGTGGTACTTACCATCCTCTCCGCTGCGGGTTGACGCTACGCGAGCGGCTCCCTTTGCAGTGGCTCCGCCGGGCGAATTCCACTGGGTACGACGATTGGCGTGGGTCTTGGACGGGCTATTGGACCAGCGACCGGACCTGACCGATGTGGTTTTGGACTTGCCACCCGGGAACTGGGGTTTCGCACACGAGATCCTGGTCCTTACGGCGGCGCTCGGCGCCGGCACATCCTTGCCAGAGGGCTATCCCGCGTGGGGCTCGAAACGCCGTTGGATGGTGAATCCCTTCATCGTCACGAGCCGCGACCGCAGCGATCGCGTGCTCGCGCTAGACTACTTCTTGTACGCCAAGGGCCGCGTTCCGCAATTGCGGCCTCTTTGCAATCGGTTGCATGAAGGGCTCCATCAGTTCCGGCAGCAGGTGAAGGCCGACTTGCCCCCGGCACTGCGCTCGCTTGGCATCGAGAACGAAATCGCGAGCGTGCCGGAGTTGCCCCGCTCGTTGGGACGCAGCTTCGTCGATGGAGACGTGGTGCTAGAGGAGCAGGCCGCTCTGAGCGATGCCCTGAGGCTCGAGGGTTTCGCGGGCGGGACGGAGCCGAGGTGAGCATGGCGCTTTCCGCCCGCACGTGGACATTGGCACCAGGCCCGGCCAATCGAGGCAAGCTTCCCGAGCCGTCTCCTCTCTTCCGAGGTCACGGAATTGCCGCGTTGGTAGTCGATGACGGCCTGTTGGACCCCGGCGGGCCCCTGGTTTCCTATGAGGACTACCTAAGTCGTGAAGAAGGGAGCGACCATCGGAGCGAATTCATTGGTGGGCTCCTGTACGCGATGGCGGGCGCTACCAGGGTCCACAATACGCTGACGACGAACCTCGTCGCGCTCCTGCGTCCACTGCTGCGCGGTCGGCGCTGCTTCGTGTCGCAATCGGACATGATGCTGCAGATCGATGATATTCCAGACCTGCCTGATCGCAGCGGCAAGGCCTGCTACTTTCCCGATGTCATGATCACTTGCTCGGAGCGTGATGCGGCAGAGCCGTTGATCATGCGGGAGCCGTCGTTTCTAGTCGAGGTTCTATCCAAGTCGACGGCAGCGAAGGACCGCATCACGAAGTTGGACCACTACCGGCGGATCCCCGAGCTGCTAGAGTATTGGATTGTCAGCTCCGACGCCCTCTCCGTGCAAGTCTGGCGGAGAATCGATGGACGGTGGGCCTCAACGGAGTACACTCGGGCGGAAGATATTATGGCCCTGCCGATGCTGAACCACAGTGTGTCGCTCCAGCGCCTCTACGAGGACACTGGATTGGTGGCCTCGTAAGTGCCGCGAGAGTCCCCTTCGCGTCGTAGGCGTTGGAGACGAGGCTCCGGCCTGCTTGTCGCGTCCTCTGCTTCCGAGACAGCAGCGCCGGGTGTGACGCGCCCCGCCGGAACACGTAGACCGGTCCTAATGCACGGTCCGGCACGTAGCCTGCCTCCCGCAGCAGCGCCGCGAAGTCATCGCGGGTAATCCAACGCGGCATCTGCCCCGTCCAGATCACGGAGGCAGGCACCTAGGGATGAACCCGAGCCTGAACTTCCAATGGAAGCACCACCACTACCGAGAGGTGGCGCAGGCAGCTCGCTCGGGCTCTCACCTCTGTCGTAGTGCGCGCACAGCACAGCAGTCACGGTACAGAGAGCATTGCGCGTGCTCCGAAGGCCAGGCCGTCCTTTCCGGGCGTCGAGGCCGCCGTTGGTGGATGGGTTACAAAGTACCCCACCGGAGTGGTGGTCACGAAAACCGAGATGGACGCGCTTGCCTTGCACCCGGACGCATTTCGCGGCGAATGGAACTACGAGCTGCGACCGCGGAACTTGGCAACCTAAATAGGATCAGCCGCCTTATTCGCTGCGGCGTGTGATGGGGCGGGCGCCGGCCCTCACCTTACAAAGGTGACCGTCCCGAAGGGCCAGGCGCGCTCGCCCGGCGGTCTCATGGTCGCACAACTTCAAGCTCGGCCTTAAATCCAGGACCGATATTCACAGAATTGCCGTTAATCGTGAACTCCCAATTTCCATCGAAGCTGGGGTCAGGTGGGATGTGGTCTCCCAATACCCTCAAGACCATGTCGCCGAACTCAAGTGTCAGATCATGGGCCTTGGTGAGACGCACGGACGGCATCCTCCACGCTGCTGCTGTCTGACCCGACCGCGGACTGCAGTTCGAGCCGCAGCGTCGTGCCGGCCGGCAGCGTGATATCGCGGTACTGCGGAATGCCGACCGCAGCCGCCGCCCGCGCCAGCGGGCTGGTTCCCGCGGTTCCCGCCGACGTATCCGCAGCCGAGCCCGCGACTGTGATCTCCGGTGCCGCCGCGTTCGCCGCCTCCGGCGCGGAGCCGCCGCCGCACGCCGCACAGATGCTGGCCAGAGCCAGCGCGCCTACTACCTTCCTCACGTTCGTCCTCCTGGACCCGCACCCGGCGGATCCGCC
>JAYWEH010000682.1:0-3040 GCA_043780025.1 Deltaproteobacteria bacterium | reverse complement strand
TGCCGGTCCAGCCGATCTTGGGCCGCGTCACCACACGGTTGTTCGGCGTCTGGCGGATCTGCTCGGCCTGAGCCTCCACGAGCGAGCGCGGGAACACGAACGCAGAAAGCATGATCGCGACCGTCACGATCGTCATGCTTGCGCGCAATGGCGAACGGAACAGGTTTCGGAATACGAGCCGACTCAGGCGCATTGGGGGGTCTCCTCGGAGGCTCGAGCCCCCGAGGTATAGACCTCGCCCGCCGCTACGGCCAGCGTTCTCCGAGGTTGATTATTGGCACTCGCCGCCGTAGGCGACGTTGGCGCCGGCGCTGGATGCGCCGCACGCATTGCCGTAGGTGACGCCGTCGCAGCCGCAGACCGGAGCATATTCGAGCGTGCAGGCGTCCGGTGTGCTCTGGCATTGCCCGCTCGGCGGCAACGGAGCCATCAGCTCGGACGGCTCTGTCGCGTCGAGCTCGGCGCCCGCGCTCTGTGACCCGCAGAAGCCGGCCGGGAACGCGCAGTATTGCTCGTCTCCACACTGCGTCTCGAAGTAGCAGGGAGGCGCGCAGTCGATCAGCGTGCACGACATCTGGCCGTCGTGACAGCCGCAGGTATTGCAACCGTCGGCGTCGGGGCGGCTTTCGCCGTGCGCTACCACTTCCCCGTTGAAATTACAGCTGTCCGGGACATCGGTGCATGCGCGGTCCGTGCACACGAGCTGACCGTTGCTACAGCTGCAAGTGTTGCAGCCGTCCGCAGCGTTGCGTTGCTCGCCCGGGTTGACCACCTCGCCGAGGTACGTGCAGCTTCCGGGAGGCAGCGTGCAGCCGCGCTCGGTGCAAGCGAGCTGGCCCTCGAGGCAGCTGCAGGTGTTGCAGCCATCTTCCGCCGGGATCCCGGATGTACCGCTGGCGTACGTGAGGCCGCCGACCGAGCAGGCGCCACCCGGCACCGCTGGGCACTCATCACCTTCACACGGCGCCGTGGCACCCCCGCAAGCCATCGCCGCGAACGCGCACGCGAGCGCCGCGAATCCAAGACTGTTCCGAAATGATTTGGAGCCGAACATGCCCAAACGAATTGCACGAATCGATCCAAACGCTGGACGCCCCATAATTGGGCTCGAAGCGACAATGCACGATCGCGTACGGCGCAGCCTCGGGCTTCGCGGCCGCGATCTGGAAATCACAGCTAGGGAGTGCCCGCTTCAGAACGCCTGGCACACTGGCACAACTTAAAAGGCACTTTCGCCGGTGAGGCCTTTGCCCAGGATCAGGGTGTGGATCTCGTGGGTGCCTTCGTAGGTGTACACGCTCTCCAGGTTCAGTGCGTGTCGCAGCACGGGGTAGTCGAGCAAGATGCCGTTGGCTCCGAGCAGGCCGCGGCAGCGCCGCGCGGCTTCCAGCGCCATCGCCACGTTGTTGCGCTTGCACAGCGACACCTGCTCCGGCAAGGCTGGAGTCCCCTGCTCCTCGAGCCGCGCAAAATGTAAGTTGAGCAGGTCCGCCTTCACGATCTCGGTCGCCATGTCCGCAAACGCCGCCTGGACGAGCTGCTTCGCCGCGATCGCCACGCCGAATTGCCGGCGCGTGCGCGCGTAATCCACGGTGCTCTCGAAGCAGGCCTTGGCGGCGCCCACGGCGCCCCAGGCCACGCCGAGCCGGGCGCGATTCAGGCACGCGAAGGGTGAGCGCAGGCCGCGGCTCTCCGGCAAGACGTGGCTCTGCGGGACGCGGCAACCCGACAGCACGATCTGACCCGTCTCGCTGGCGCGCAAGCTCAGCTTGCCCCGGATGCGCGGCGTCTCGAAGCCGGGCATGCCCCGCTCGATCACGAAGCCACGAATCGACTCGGGGCCGCCCGCGTCCAGCTTGGCCCATACGATCGCCAGATCGGCGATGGGCGCGTTGGTGATCCACGTCTTGATGCCGTCGAGCACGTAGTCGCTGCCGTCGCGCCGGGCACGCGTCCCGAGGCTCGCGGGGTCGGAGCCGCTCTCGGGCTCGGTCAGGCCGAAACAGCCAATCTTCTCGCCGGTGGCCAGCTGCGGCAAGAAATGTGTCTTCTGGGCCTCGCTACCGAAGGCGTGGATCGCATGCATCACGAGCGAGCCCTGCACGCTCACGAAGCTGCGCAAACCGCTGTCTCCGTATTCGAGCTCTTCGAGCGCGATGCCATAGGCCACCGCGCCGAGGCCCGCGCAGCCGTAACCCTGGAGCCGCCCTCCGAGCAAACCCAGGCTCGCGATCTCCGGCACCAGCTCGCGCGGGAAGCGCTCCGCCTCGAACGCAGCCGCGGCGAGCGGCAAGAAACGCTCGCGCACCAGGCGACGTACCGAGCCCTGGACGGCTCGCTCGTCGTCGCTGAGCAGTTGCGGGCGGCCCGAGAGCGAATCCAGCGAAAGCGTGGCCATCGCGGCTCAGCCTAGCACGCTCGGTCCGGGCGCGGGCCGCTCTGCGCCGTGCGGGTACAGGCCTCAGGCTGGCCAGATCTTGCGGCCGCCGCCCGGCGGCGTGACCCGATCGATGAGCGCCCGGTCCGCGGCGTCGAGCGGCTTGCCGGGTAAGTTGGCGCGCACCTGCTCGGGCGTCTTTGCGCCGGGAATCACCGTGGTGACGGCGGGGTGCGCGAGCGTGAACGACAGCGCGGCCTGCGCCAGGCTGCGACCGTCGCGCCCGAGCGCGCGCAGTTGCTCGACCGCGGCGAGGTCCTTCACGAAGGTGGCGTGCTGCTCCGGATCGCTCTGCCACTTGCGCCGGAAATCGCCATCCGGAAACTGCGTCTCCCCGTTGAACTTGCCCGTGAGCAAGCCCATCGCGAGAGCTCCACGCACGATCACGCCGATCTGGTTCTTCGCGCAATAGTCCAGGATGTCCTGCTCGGAGGTGCGGTTCAAGATGCTGTAGTCAATCTGCAGCGTCGCGCACTTGCCGTCGTGATTGAACGCCTTGATGTATTCGAAGTCGCTCGTGCTCAGCCCGTACGCGCGCACCTTGCCGGCCTGCGCCAGGCGCTGAAACCCTTCGACGAAGATCTCCATGGTCGGGTCGCGAAA
>JAYWEH010000681.1:0-3043 GCA_043780025.1 Deltaproteobacteria bacterium | reverse complement strand
GGCGGACGCGCTTCATGAACGAAGCACGTCGCGCGGCGGCGGTGCGCCACCCGAGCGTCGTCAACGTCTTCGACGTGGGCATCCAAGAAGGCATTCCGTACCTCGTGATGGAGTACCTCGAAGGTGAGGGGCTCAACGTGCTGCTCCATTCGACGGGCGCCCTGGACGAAGGCGCCCTCGTCGACATCATGATACCGATCGTGGCGGGGGTGGCCGCGCTGCACGACATCGGTATCGTGCACGGTGGGCTCGAGACGTCGAACGTGTTCTTGGCGCAGCGGGGCAACCGCGCGCGCGAGCCCAAGCTGCTCGACTTTGGCATTTCCAGGGGGCTCGGAGGGGACCGCTTCGACCAGTCCGAGTCGCTCGGCGTCTTGCGCGGGGGTCTGTTGTTTGCGGCTCCGGAAGCCGTGCGTGGCGGGGAAGCCTCGCCATTGTCTGATCAATATTCACTCGGTGTCGTAATGTACGAGTGTGCGTCGGGGGTGAACCCGTTTTTCTGCGACAACCGCGCCGAGGCGTCGCGGCGCATCGTGCACGCGGACTATCTGCCGCTTTCCCGGCACGACGTGCCGCCGCCTTCGCTCGCCCTTGCGCGCATTATCGATCGAGCCATGAACCTCGATCCCGATCATCGCTTCAACGACGTGAAGGCGCTCGGCCGCGAGCTGCTCGGCCTCGCGGGCGAGCGCACGCGCATGACCTGGAGCTTGAGCTTCGGCGCGACGCCCTACGCCACGATGGACCTCGCACTCATCCCGCTCGCCACGCGCATTCGGCGGAGCGCCGAACGTTGGCTCGCTAACGGCGCGCGTGCCGTCTCCCAAGTGTGGGCCAGGAGTGACCGAGGGCCCAGGGAAGCGCGCGCTCGAAGCGCCGCAGCCCGCGAATTCAACCTCGCCAGCGTGCTCGCCGTCGTGTTCGGGATCGTGACCTTCGCCTGGGGTATCGCGCTGCTCTGGTCGCGTTGATCAGATCGGGCCGATCAGGTCCCGCTGATCAGGTGAAGACGGATTCGCACAGGTAGGTGGGCATGATGCCCCTGGCCTGGATCATCAGCTCTGCCTGATCGGGGCGCGTGTTGCCCGAGAGCACGAGCGCCGTATCCAGGCCGAACGTGTTGGCGCCGAGAATGTCCGTCTCGAGCGTATCGCCCACCATCAAGATGTCGCTCTTTTTGAGATCGGGCCAGTTGTCGTGGGCGCAGGCGAAGGCGTGCGAGAACATCATCGTATCGGGTTTTCCGAAACGGATGAACGACTTGCCCACGATGCGCTCCAGCATGCTGGCCAGGCTGCCCACCGCGAGCCCTACCTCCTGATCGTTCACAGGGTAAGCCAGATCCGGGTTGGCCACGACCACCGGTGCGCTCACGCGCCGCATCAAGTTGAGCGTCATGTTGATGTCTCGAAACCAGTCGAAACCTTCATCATCCAGGAGCGCGATGGCGGCGATGTCTTCATGGTTCCGGCACGCGCTGATGTGCACCGGCGTGAGCCCCGCGCTCTCGATGTAAAAGGCGGAGGCGGGCTTGCCCAGGTAGACCACCCGCCCCGAACGCACCTTGGAGCGCAGGAAGTCCTTGGCGAGTAGCCCCGACGAGATGTTCTTGCTCGCGGGGATCAAGATGCCGTGGTCCGGGTGCGTGTAGGCCGCCGCCATTTGGGTGGGGGACTTGGAAGCGTCATTGGTGATGACGTACAGGTCCTTGCCCTGGCGGATCAGCCAGCTGAGCAGGTCGGGCACTCCCTGCATCACGCCGCGCGCGTTCTTGAGCACGCCGTAAGCATCGAAAAATATGACCTTGTAGGGTTCGATCAGGGACGAGAAAGGCGACAGCATCGAGCCCCCAGCATATCGAGGATTTGGTCGCTGACAACGGCCAATCGGCCGAAAATGTGTCGCCGGCGGTGAGGGGCGATTTTGAACGTCGGATTCTGCAGCCCGCCATGCGGACACATTCCGGAAACGTTGGACCGCCTAGGTATCACCCGATATAGCCGGGCGAGGGCAGACGTACTGCCCACCATTGTTAAGGAGACGCGATGACCACCGCAGCGGATGTTCTGAAGCTCATTGGGGAGAAGGGCGTAAAATACGTCGATTACCGCTTTGTCGATACCAAGGGCAAAGAGCAGCACGTCACGGTGCCGCATCACCAGGTAGACGCCCAGGTCTTCAAAGACGGCAAGATGTTCGATGGCTCGTCCATCGCGGGTTGGAAGAGCATCGACGCCTCCGACATGATCCTGATGCCGGATCCCAACGCGGCCGTCATGGATCCCTTCTTCAAGGATCCGACGCTGATCATCCGCTGCGACGTGGTGGAGCCGACGACGGGCAAGGGCTACGAGCGCGACCCGCGTTCACTCGCCAAGCGCGCCCTCGCCTACCTGAAGTCGACCGGGATCGCGGATACCGCCTATTTCGGGCCAGAAAACGAGTTCTTCATCTTCGACAGCGTGCGCTACCAGACCGACATGAGCGGCACTTCGTATGCGATCGAGTCGAGCGAGGCGGCCTGGAGCTCGAACCTCGGTTACGACGGCAAGAACAGCGGTCACCGCCCGGGCGTGAAGGGCGGCTATTTCCCCGTTCCGCCGGTGGACGCGCTGCAAGACATCCGCTCCGAGATGTGCACCGTGCTCGAGCAGGTGGGCATGAAGGTCGAAGTCCACCACCACGAGGTGGCGACCGCCGGCCAGTGTGAAATCGGCGTCGGCTTCGGCGACCTGATCAAGAAGGCCGACGACGTGCTGATGCTCAAGTACGTGGTGCAGAACGTCGCGCACAAGTACGGCAAGACGGCGACGTTCATGCCCAAGCCGATGGTCGGCGACAACGGCAGCGGCATGCACGTGCACCAGTCGCTGGCCAAGGAAGGCAGGAACATCTTCCAAGGTGAGGTGTACGCCGGCTTGTCCCAGGAGGCACTCTGGTACATCGGCGGCATCATCAAGCATGCCCGCGCCATCAACGCCTTCACCAACGCCAGCACCAACAGCTACCGGCGCCTGGTGCCGGGCTTCGAGGCCCCGACCAT
>JAYWEH010000680.1:0-3051 GCA_043780025.1 Deltaproteobacteria bacterium | reverse complement strand
CATTTCCTAATGTGTTCAAGACGGTCTTCAAGGGTTCGCGGACAGTCAATGTTGGCGCGCCTCAAACGATTAATTGCGGAGCCTCGTTCTTTACCGTTTCGAGCAAGTGCGGCAGGGCCAACACCTGCTCTGACGGCGCGCCCTGATCAGTAGCGCGAGCTCTTAGCTTTCTGAGCGCCGGCGGCCGCAGCGGGTGCGCGCCGCCGGTGCTCGGGGACGATCAGCGGCGCGCTCCTCGGCGCGCCGCCGCCAGAGAGAAGGAATGCATCGGTGAAAACATTGGTGATCAAGTTGTTTGGCGCAGCACTCTGCTGCATGGCGTGTAGCTCGTACACGGAGCGCGCATCGCCGCCTCCCGCGGAGCGCGCATCGCCGCCGCCCATTGCCGAGGTGAGCGTCGAGAACTATCCGAAGGGTGCATGGTGGCGATCCGATCTGAGTCAGGTGGCGCTCGCGCCCGCGCACATCCTGATCCGCTTTGCGGGCAGCGAAACAGCAGATACGGATCTTCACGTTCCCGACATCCCGGTCACGCGCAGCGAGGTCGAGGCACGCCTGCTCGCGCAACGCATCGTGATCGCTCTGCGTAAGGATCCGAGTCAATTCGACGCGCTGGCGCGCGAGTACTCGGATGATCTGACCACGCGCGAACGTGGGGGCCGGCTCGGGACGTGGCTCGTGCCGTCCCTACCGGACGCCATGATAGACGCGCTCGGTCACTTGCAGCGGGGTGAGATCTCGCATCCGGTGCGCTCCGCACTGGGCTATCACGTGGTGCGGTCCGACGAGCCCGTCATCAAGCGCCTTTCCGGATCGGAGATCGTGATCTCGTATGCAGGGACGTCCGCTGCGACGCGCTCTGGCCATCCTTCGGCGCGCACGCGAGCGGAGGCCCTCGCGCTCGGAGCTCGGGTGGCCCGTGAAGCGAAAGAGCACCCGGAGCAATTCTCAGAGCTCGCCGCGCGCTACTCGGACGCACCCGACGCCGTGCAAGGTGGCGACATGGGTGAGCGCTGGAGCTACGACCTCTGGGACCCCTTTGTGTTCAGCACGCTGGACACGCTCCGAGAAGGCGAGGTCTATGGTCCTATCGACGACGCAGACTGGGGCGTGCGCATCATTCGGCGCACGGCGCCATCACGCGAGACAGTCGCTGCCACCGTGATCCTCGTCGCCCATGCGCTCGATCCGCGGCCCGACTGGACGGATCCCGCGGTCACCCGCAGCCAGGTGGAGGCTCGCGCCATCGCAGACGATCTCGTCCGCAAATTGGCGCTCGCACCCGAGACGTTTGACGACGAGCGGAGGCGTCACTGCGACTTCGGTTTGTGTGACACGAACCCCGTGGCCTATGCAGCCGGCTCATCGCCGTGGCCCGGGCTCGACGCCGAGCTCGTGGAGGTCGCGCCGGGCGAAGTGACTCGGACTCCCGTTTGGACACTGGCCGGGTTTGTGCTCGCTCGGAGCGAAGATCCGGCGCGTTATCCCAAGGCGCCGTTTACGCCGCTCTTGGAGCTGCCGCGGCCACCGCGCATCGACCTCGAGTCGGCTACGGAGGAGGACCAGCTCGCCTTCGTCTCGGAGCTCAGGGCGCGAGCGCTGAAGAGTGTTCGTTTCGAGGAGCGCGAGCGCACGATTTTCGAGGAGATCGTCCGCGACGTGCAGCTCTCCTTGCCGGGCGCCGATTCGAAGCAGCGCGCCGCGCAGATGGAGGAAGGGAAGGTGCGAGCCAGGGCCAGTCTCTCGGACGCCACGTTCTCGCAGCTCCTGGCCCTCAGCCGTGAGGTGGATGTTGCGCTCCAGGGTGAATAGGCACAAGGCGCTGCTCGGCGGGCTCGTCGCCGTGCTCGGGGTGTGCATCGTCGCCCTGCTCGCCATGCACCAAAGCGCGAGGCATCCTGCTGGAGCCGCTTCCGCGCCTGCGCTGCCAGCGAGCGAGGCGGCGGCCACGACGTTGCGTCCGCGGCCCGAGGCGACCGGGGGCGCCCGAGTGGCCAATGGCGAGCCGGCGACGCGCTCGGGCGCTGTCGGCTCGGGCGTGTTCGGGCGGGTGAGGCCTGGTGTCGGAGAGGCCGTCGTGTGTGCGGAGCCCGCGCCGTCGGCCGGAGGTGTTCTCGGTCCAGGCACGCCCAGCTGTGACTTTACCGATGCCGAGGGTAGCTACGAGTTGAGCCTGCCAGCGGGGACGTTCCAGGTGATCGCGTCGAGTGGCGGGCTGACTGCAGACCCGCTGACGGTGAGCGTGCGCGCCGGCGCTCGGGAGCGCGCCGACTTCGAGCTGTCGCCGAGTCGAACGAAGTTGCAGGGTCAGGTCGTAAATCGTGCCGGCGAGCCCGTCATTGCAGCATGGATCACGGTGCAGACGGCGTCGGGTGGCTGTAGTGCGGCAGTGAGTGATGCTGGAGGGGTTTTCGAGGTTGGGGCGCCACGGGGAGCGGTGCAGATCACGGTGCGTGCCCCTGGGTATGGTAGGCAGAGCGTCATTGCCTGGAGCCCGTCCGATGTCGGCCGAATCGAGCTCGGATCGGGCGGGAGCATCGAGGGGCGCGTCGTCCGAGTGGACTCGGCCTTGCCCGTCGCTGGGGCCCAGGTCTCGATCACCCACTTGGGGCAACGCGACGGCATCTGGACCACGGTCACTGCCGATGGTGACGGTGCCTTCGTCTTTGACGATCTCTCGCCGGATCGCTATGGGCTCCTGGCAGACAGCGCCGAAGCGACGAGCGCAACCGTGACACCTGCTGTCCTGGCCGAAGGAGCCAACGTGCTAGATGTCCTCGTCGAAGTGAGCGTCGGCTCCGAGGTGACGGGCGTCGTGCGCAGTCGAGAGGACGGCACACCGTGCCCCGAGGCGTCTGTGACGCTCTACGGCGAGCGCCACTTCGAGGCGCGGCGAGAGGGCAGCTCGCTCCGTTTCGATCGAGTGCCGCCGGGCGTCTATCAAGTGTCGGTGTCTTGCCCGAGGCATCGTGCGGACGCAGGCCCTGCCCGCCGCACTGATGATGCCCTGCCTGGAGGACAAAAGCCGTGACGCTCAAAGCCCCGCTCACC
>JAYWEH010000679.1:0-16972 GCA_043780025.1 Deltaproteobacteria bacterium | reverse complement strand
GGCGATGCTTGCTCGACTGCGGGTCTCGCTCGAGCAGAGAACGCCCCGCCTCGAGAGCGCGCGCGATCGCGGTGCCCCCGACGGGCATGTCATGCGGGGTCAGCTGTCTAAAAAATTGGGCGATCGCTCCGCCGTCACTGGTCAGCGGGAAGCTCATCGGCTCACCCGCAAATGCCACCGCGCCGAAACGAGCGCCGCGGAGCTCGGTGATCAGCCGGGCCACCTCGCTCTTGGCCCGCTCGATGCGACTCGGGGCCACGTCGCGAGCGTACATGCTCTTCGAGTAGTCCAGCACGATCACCACATCCAGATTCGTCGCGGGGATACGCCGAGTGCCCCAGCCGTATTGCGGCTGCGCCAGCGCAACGAAACAACAGGCCAACCCGGTCACGGACAAGGCGCCCTTGATGGCGCGGCGCGAGCCCACCCGCGCCGTGAGCAAACCTTCGACCAAGTTCTCCTCACCAAAACGGCGCAGCGCGGCGATCCCGCGAAAGGCGCCCCACACCAGCAGCCCAGCCACGGCGAAGGCGAGCAACGTACCGAACAGCCATAAGGGATGGGCAAACTTCATCGTGGTATCCCTCCTCTCGTCAGGGAAAGCGCCTGAGCACCAGCGCACGGGCGAGCGCGTCGAGCGCCAGGAGCACCACACCCGGCAAGAGCAAATAGCGATACAGATCTTCGAAGGTGGCGACGTGAGCCTCGAATTTGCTCTTCTCCAGCTTGTCGAGCACGTCGTGCAAGCTCGCTTGCAGACTCGTAGCGTCCGTGGCCACGTAAGCCTGGCCGCCGGTCTCGTTGGCTATCTTCTCGAGCAGCGCCGCATTGACCGGGTACTCGCGAGTGACGTAGCGGGGCTGCCCGAACAGGTCGAAGCCGTCATGCACCTCGGCTTTGTCACCGGTGCCGATCTGGATCGTGAACACTCGCGCGCCAACGATCGTGGCCAGATGGGCGGCATATTCGGGCGAGACTTCGCCGGCGTTGCTGTCACCATCGGTGAGCAGCACCACCGCCTTGCTGATCGCCTGGCTGCGCCGCAGCCGCGCCATGGCCACCCCCAGCCCGTCGCCGATGGCCGTGCGGCTCTCGTCGATCAAGTCCAGCCGCAAGAAAGACACGAGGCTGTCGAGCAACTGGTAGTCGAGCGTCGGCGGTGACAGGACATACGCCGATTTGGCGAACACGACGACGCCGATACGGTCGGTCTTGCGCCGCGATATGAAGTCACGAATCGTTGCCTTGGCGGCGTCGAGGCGCGTTGGCCTGAGCCCACGCTCCCGGCTCGGCGCGAGCCGCACCAGATCTTCAGGGAAATTTTCGATCACCGCGCGCATCGAACCCGACAGATCGAGCACCAACACGAGATCGATGCCCTCCTCTTCGCTGCTCGTCGGCACGACGGCGTTGAGCGGCCTCCCGAGCGCCAGAACGAGCAGCGCAAAGCCCGCGGCCCTGAGCACACCGGGGACGTCGCGCAGCCATACGCGCACGCCCGTGGGACCGCCCGAGAAGCCCTTCACGCTGCCGAGCAAGAGCCGCGGCCGCCGCGCATCTTCTCCATACGTGCCGCGCCAGAGCAACCACGGAACCACCAGGAGCCCGAGCAAGAACCACGGATGTTGCCACTCGGCGTTGCCCAACTCGGGCCCCTTCGAGAGCGCGGGGTAGACCGCGCCACACGCGAGCGCGATCAGAAGGAAGACGAGCACGGTGGCGGCGCGTTTCATGACTGCTTTCGGATCGCTATCGGCGCGGGCGTCAGCTCAGGGTCCGGCAGAAGCGGCGGCGGCGGCTCGCTCTTGATGGTGCGCCGCACGATGTGCTCGGCCCGCTCGAACGCGACCTCGCACTCGGCGGCTTCGGGGGTGAGGTTGGCGAACTTGACCAGATCCGCCCGCCGGAGCAACCGCTCGATCTCCTCCAGGATCTCCGCCGGCGGCGGCTCCCGCTGCAGCTGTTCCAGGATTTCCCGGGTGGTGCTCTCCAGGCCGTCAAAACCGAAGCGCGACCCGAGGTACTCGCGCACCGCCAGGGAGACTTCGGCGAAATGTTGCGTGGTGAGGCCTCGCTCGAGCAGCCCCTTGCCGCGCACACGAGCCAAAGCCTCGAGCGCCAGCTCCCAGGGCGGCCGGGGCGGTGGCGGTGGGGGAAGCGGCCGCGCCCGGCGCAACCAGCGGCTGATCAGGAACGCCAATAGGGCGCCGAGCGGCAACGCGATGAGCGCCCCGAGCGCCACGTTTTTAGCCGCGGTCCACACCTCGAGCTGGCGCTCGGGCGGCGGGTTCGAGCGCACGCTGGCGCTCGGAATGTTGGCGGTGGGGTCGTCGACGGCGACGGTATGCGGTGCGGTGCAAATCGTGATGAGCTCGCCGCTCGCCCGCGCGATCGCGATGGGCACGCTCGGTAGCGTGAGCTCCGCCGGCCCGGGCTCCTTGGGCAACGGAATGAACGAGAGCTCCACGACGGTCGTCGCGCCCCCCGTGGCCTCGGTGCGCGTGATGCGCGGCGCGGCGGGCCCGTCGAGCGCCGGGATCACGAACTGGGACGTCCGCAAGGCTTTGCCTTCTGACCCATCCAGCTCCAATTTGAAGCCGCCCGGCAACACGGTTTCGCCGAGGCCGTGCGGAATCTCGAGCCGCAGCACGGCAGCGTAGCCGGCGCGTGCGCGCGCCGGAAACGACTCCTCGAACACGGGCCGTTGTTTGCCTTCGGGAATGTGCTCCACACACGCGGAGGCAGCTCGATTCGAAGGCGCGGGCAGAGCGGGTGCGCCGGCGTCGGCCAGCGCCGCCGCCGGCGCGGCGGATAGGCTGCTCAGGCTCGACGCGAGGAGCGCCGTGGTGATCGACCGCGCTTTCATCGATGCGCTCGTTTGGCCCGGCGAGCGAACAGATCACGCAGCGGACGAATGTAGGGTTCGTGAGTGTTGACCACGCAGTGGTCGAGCCCGAACTTGTGAAACAATGCCACGTGGCGGGCGCGTTCGGCGCGCATCGCCCGCGCGTAGTGCTCGCGCACGGAGGCGTCGCTCGTATCGACCAACACGTCTTCGCCGCTCTCCAGGTCCTGAAAGTTGGCGAGCCCCACGTCAGGTAGCGCCTGATCCCGCGGATCGGCGATCAGCACCGGCACGACGTCGTGGCGCGACGACGCGAGCGAGAGCGCTCGCTCGTAGCCGCTGGCAAAAAAATCGCTAATCACGAAGGCGACGCTGCGCCGGCGGGCTACCTTGTACAAGGTCTCGAGGGCCACCTTCAGATCCGTGCCGGTGCCTTCGGGTTTTGCCGCCAGAATTTCACGCACCACGCGGAGCACGTGTTTTTGGCCCTTCTTGGGCGGCACGATCTTCTCGACCCGGTCGGTAACCAGGATCAATCCCACCCGGTCGTTGTTGCGAATCGCACTGAATGCGCAGAGCGCGGCCACCTCGGCCGCCACCCGGCCCTTGGAGCCGCCGCGCGTGCCGAAACGCTCGCTCGCCGAAACGTCGACCACCAACATGACGGTCATCTCGCGCTCTTCGACGAACACCTTCACGAAGGTGTCGTCCATGCGCGCGCTCACGTTCCAATCGATGCTGCGCACGTCATCGCCAGGCTGGTACTTCCGCACCTCGCTGAACGCGAGCCCTTGCCCCTTGAAGCCCGAGATGTAGTTACCGGAAAGCTGCTCGGTCGCCAACCGGTGGGTGGTGATCTCAATCCTGCGCAGGGCCTTCAGTAGTTCCTTCGGGATCACGGCGCCCTCAGGGAACCTCGACCGCCTCGAAAACGCGCCGTACTATCGTCTCCGCGTTCACCTCCTCGGCCTGGGCTTCGTAGCTCAGCACCAGGCGGTGGCGCAGCACGTCGGGGCCAACCGCTTTCACGTCATCGGGCTCCACATAGGCGCGACGCCGCAAGAAGGCATGGGCCTTGGCCGCCAGATTGAGCGCAATGCTGGCGCGCGGGCTGGCGCCGTATTGGATCAGCGGAGCGAGCTCCCTGAGCGCGCGTGGGGGTTCGCGCGTGGCGAGCACGATGTCGACGATGTAGTCCCGCACGCGATCATCGGTGTAGATGTCGCGCACGACCCTGCGGGCCTTGAGCAGCTGCTCGGGGCTGGCTCGCGGCGTGATCTTGGCCGTGACGGCGCCGGTCATGCGGTCCATCAACTGTCGCTCCTCGGCTCGGCTCGGATACCCGACCTTGACCATGAGCATGAAGCGATCGACCTGAGCCTCGGGCAGCGGGTACGTGCCCTCTTGCTCGATGGGATTTTGAGTGGCGAGCACCACGAACGGATCGGGGAGCGGATAGGTCTTGTCCCCGATGGTGACCTGGTGCTCCTGCATCGCCTCGAGCAACGCGCTCTGCACCTTGGCGGGCGCGCGGTTGATCTCGTCGGCTAGCACCAGGTTGGCGAAGATCGGGCCGAGCTTGCTGGTGAAGTCACCCGACTTCTGGTTGTAGATGACCGTGCCAATCAGATCGGCCGGCAACAGATCGGGGGTGAACTGGATGCGCGAGAACTTGGCGGAGATGGCGTCGCAGATGCTGCGAACCGTGAGCGTCTTGGCCAAACCCGGCACGCCCTCCAGCAACACGTGGCCGCCGGTCAGCAGCCCTATCAGGATGCGTTCGATCATATAGGACTGACCGACGACGACCTTGCCGACCTCCGCGGTCAGATCATGGACGAATGCGCTCTCTTGGGCGACGACGTCGTTGAGCGCGCGCACATCTTGCATGGGCTAACTCCTCGGAAACACGAGCGGGGGCCCGCGTATATCCCGGGCGACCCCGAAGAGACAATCCCGGGCCGGAGACTATTCCCAGGGCCTTTGGCCGACCGCGACCCCAACCCGCTGCTCGGACTCGGTTGACAGGCCCCGCGTCGGGGCTCGGTGGCCGCGCGACTCCACGGCGTCCATGAGCGCGCCAAGGTTGGCGCTCTTGGCCAGCACGAAGCCCACATCCCGTGCCTTGGCGAGCCGGAGCGGGTGAGCACAGGCGGTGTAGAAGAGCGCCGTCGAGACCACGCCGCGCCGGCGCAGCAGGCGCGCCAACTCGACGCCGTCTCCGTCCGGCAAATCGATATCGAAGATGCCGAGCAGGAACGGACCCTTTAGCGCAGCCGCGGTCGCGCAACGGCTGACGTGGCGAGCCACTATGCCGCGCACCCGCAAACTGCGCAGCAACGCGCGCGCGAGCAGCAAATCATCTTCGACGAACAACAGATCACAGGCAGGACTCATGGGTGGGCTTTTCATGAATGACCATTCGAGAGCGAGCAGCAGGCCAGAGGTCCCCTCAGACCCACCTCGGACAGGGCCACCACTACGCTCACGACTCGCGCTTCTTCAGCTGTGAATAAGTCGATTTACCTGTGCACAACTGCGGCAGCAGAGTTTGCGCCGTGAACGCTTTCTCGTCCTCAGGGCCGCGCAGGTTGTTCACAAGTCTTTCGGGGATCCGCGGCGTGTTCGGACAGATGACGTGGCTCCTCTGTCCCGCGCGCCCGTTCCCACTGCAAAAACGCGGTCAGGACAGCCGCCGTCGAGTCCAAAACTCGCGGAAGCCAGTAGATTCTGTCGCCGGCCAAGTGGCCCGTGCGCGGAGGATTTGATTCTCGCGCGCGCAGCCCGTAAATCTCGAGGCTGGCGTCGTACATAGGTTTTTCGGGCAATCGATCATGCAAGCGGGCAGCGTCCTCGGCGGTAAATATCGGCTCGACTCCGTGTTGGGTCAGGGCGGCATGGGAGCTGTGTGGCGAGGCGAGCACCTGAGCCTCGCGGCGCCCGTCGCGATCAAGCTGATGGACGCCAACCTGGCGCAGACCGCGGATGGGCTGGCTCGCTTTCATCGCGAGGCACATGCCGCGGCCAGCATCCGCAGCCAGAACGTGGTTCAAATCCTGGACCACGGCGTCGACGAGGCGACCAACACGCCTTTCATCGTGATGGAGCTGCTCGATGGCGAGACGCTCGGCAAACGCCTCAACCGGCTGAAGCGCCTATCCATCGCCGCCACGGCCATCGTCGTGGACGAAGTCTGCCGCGCGCTGACACGCGCCCATCAAGCGGGCATTGTGCACCGCGACCTGAAGCCGGAAAACATCTTCATCGTCAAAGACGACCACGAGTTCTCGAAGGTGCTGGATTTCGGCGTGGCCAAAGCCAACGCCTACGGGATCGGCGTCGGCGAAGGCACACGCACGGGGGCGCTGATCGGCACGCCGTTCTACATGAGCCCCGAACAGATCCGCGGCGCAAAGGAGATCGACGGGCGCAGCGACTTGTGGTCCCTCGCGGTGATCGCCTGTGAGTGCGTCACGGGGCGCCGCCCGTTCGACGAAGCCACGGTCGGTGGCCTCGCCATCGCTATCTGCGCTGATCCTGTGCCGCTCGCACGCAGCCTGGGCCCAGCAACGCCCGCCTTCGAGCTGTGGCTCGAGCGCGCGCTCGCGCGCGACCCCGCGAGGCGCTTTCAAACCGCGCGCGAGCTGTCTGACGCGCTGCGAGCCGTGAGCGAAGCCCCGGAGTCGGTCCGAGAGCTCTCGGGCGTAGCGGGTTCGGCGCTGTCCCCGCCACAATCCTCGCGTTTCGGTTCGGCAGTCCCGCTCACACAGCTCGAATCGGTGCCAGCGCTGCGCAGCCAAGTGAAAGCGCTGACGACGGCATCGCCGCTTTCCCACACCTTCGCCGAGCCCAAGGCCTCCGCTCCGAAGAAACCCGCGCCCGTGTCGCTGATCGCTGCTGCCTGCGGAGCCCTCGCGCTCGTGGGAGCCGGCGCTTGGTTTCTGCGCGGTGGCTCCACACCGGAGGCCGGTGCGGGCCGAGCAACGGCCGAAGATCAGGGCGCGGTCGAGCTAGCGCAGCCGCGCGAGCCAGCGAGCGACAAGACACGCGTCGCACCTCGGGCAGCGCCGCGGGATGAGCTCCGCGACACGTCGGCTGCCGGCACTGCGCAAAGCGCCGAACGCCCGCGCGTGCAGGTGGTGAGCCAACCCCCTGAGAGCGCAGGCGGTGAAGCCGTCGAGCCGTCACCCACGGCGGAGCCAGCGTCTCC
This sequence comes from Deltaproteobacteria bacterium, assembly GCA_043780025.1. Lineage (GTDB taxonomy): Bacteria > Myxococcota_A > Polyangia > Polyangiales > Polyangiaceae > SZUA-265. The sequence goes on along the minus strand of JAYWEH010000679.1, from coordinate 9,917 downwards.
GAAGCCAGTGTCCGCCAAGCTGCCAGCGTCCGGCGCGCGGCGTCCAACGCCTGCGCCTCGAACAGCCCCGAAGGCCGCGGCACCGCGCCCGGTCCATCAGGCCCCCGCTCCCCCAGTCCCCAAGGTGGAAGAGCCTCCCGCTCCGGCCCCTGCTCCGACCCCGGCAAAGCCCCCAGCGCGCGCGCCCAACTTAATCGACGCGCTTTCGGGTGAACGCTGATATCGAGGCTCTCGTGTTTCGCACCATCTTCCCGCTCGTGCTGTCGGCGCTGGCAGGCATCTCGGGAGTCGCAGCGGCGCAAGGCACCGATCCCGCCGCGGCAGAGGTCTTGTTCCGTGAAGCGCGCCAGCTGCTCGAACAGGGCAAGCTCGACGAGGCGTGTCCGCGCTTCATGGAGAGCCAGCGCCTGGACCCGGCTACGGGCACCCTGCTCGCCGTGGCAAGCTGTCACGAGCAACAGGGCCAGCTGGCCACCGCCTGGGCCGAATACACGGCGGTCGCCGGTCGCGCCGAGAAAGAAGGCCGGCAAGATCGCGCGTCGGTCGCAAAAGAGCGCGCTCGCGCGCTCGAGCCGCGGCTCTCGACGTTGACATTGAGCGCGACCACCGCGGCGGCCGCCATCAAAGGCCTCGAGGTGCGGCGCGACGGTCTAACGTTCAGCTCCGCCGTGTTCAACCGCGCGTTACCGATCGACGGTGGCTTGCACACCATCGAGCTGAGCGCCCCGGGGTACTTGTCCGAGTCGCTCTCGATTCGCATCGATCCCGAAGGCGATACGGCGACATTGGTGTTGCCCGTGCTGCGCCCCGTTGCCGGCGCCCCCAGAGGCTCGTCCGGTGACACTTCGCCCGGGGACGCAGCTGCTAAATCGTCGGGCCTCACGGGTCAGGAGAGCCTCGGCATCGGCATCGGCGCCGCGGGTATCGGAGCCGCCGCGGTCGGCGGGGCCTTCCTGGTCGCCGCCCTGGTCAAGCTGGACCAATCAAACGAGTACTGCACGGCGGAGAGCCGCTGCATCAATCGCACGGGGGTGCAGCTGCGCGCCGACGCGGTGGATTGGGGCAACCTGGCGACCGCTCTCGGCATCGGCGGCGCCTTGCTCGCGGCCGGTGGCTTCACGCTCTATTGGCTGAGCGGACCCGAGACGCCCAACACGCCGCCACGTCAGGTCGGCTCGCTCCGCCTGCACGGTGTCCCCGGAGGCACGGCGGCCCGTCTGGAGCTCGTGTTCTGATGAACGCGGCCGGCCGTGGCGCGTGCGGGACGGTTTGGGTCGTCAGCCTGTGCGCCTGTAACGCCATCTTTGGCATCAAGGAGGGTGTGCTGACCGAACAAGTCGGCGCGGGCGGTGCCGCCGGCAGCGCGAACGTCGACACTGCAGGCTCGAGCGGCGGCGGGGGCCTACCGAGTGATGTGGTGATTCACCCGCGCGCTCTCACCTTCAATGCGCGCAGCGCGACCCATCCCGAGGACGCGTTGCTGATCGGCCGCCTCAACACCTACAGCAGCCTGTTCGGCACGACCATCGAACCGGATTGTGAAGTCGACAACACCTGCTTCAACGCGCAGGCGGGTGGCGAAGTGTGCGTGCGCGGCACGACCATGCGCATTCCAGACCAGGATTTCGACAACTACTACGGTTCGGCGTTGCAGATCGACCTCGGCAATTACGCCGCGACGCCGACCACGCCCTGGGATCGCGCCGGCGGCGTGGTGCGCGGTTTGTCGTTCCGCATCAGCGGCACCGCGATCCCGAGCGTGCGCTTCAACGTCGGCACCCCCGCAACGGGTAGCGAGGATTTCCCGGTCTACTGTCAGGACCTGCCTGCAGGGCAAGCCGAGCAGTACGAGATCATCTTCGACACACTCGAGAACCCGTGTTGGGAGCCGGCGCTCGCGGAGCCGCTGCCCGAAGGTGTGCCCTTTCGAGATTTCGTCTGGAGCGTCACGGCGAGCGAGGACACCGATCTGACTTTCGATTTCTGTGTCGGGGACATCCGGCCGATCGTGCGCGCACCATGAGCTCCGCATCGCCACTGCCGATCCGGGCTGCTCTCCGCGGGGCGGCATTGATCTGCGCTGCCGGTTGCAACGCCATCTTCGGCATCGAAGAAGGTGTGCTGGACGAAAGCGTCCAGCTCGGCCAAGCCGGCAATTCGGGAGACAGGACTCCCATCACCGTCCGCGTCGATGGCGAGGTTGCGCTGATTGAGGGCGCAACCGTCACGCACTCGCGCGGCCTGAACGGTAACTTGTGGACGGCCAAGGCCCCACTCGGCGCCCGCATCGACCCCGATTGTTCTGCCGACTCGGGCTGCTTTCAGGACCAAACCGAAGCTGAAGCCTGCGCCACGGGCAATGTCGATCCGGTGACCGACGACGACTTCGTAAACCGCTGGGGCGCGAATCTGCAGCTCAATCTGTTGCCTTCGTTGAGTCGCCTCGAGACCGGCATACGCGGGGTGGCTTTCACCGTCTGGGGGCAGGACTTGCCGACCCTGCGTTTCCAGGCCGTCGCTCCCAGCGCCCCCGGCACCCCCGCGCCGAGCAGTTGCCTCGAATGGCAGCCCGTGGACGGCGTGCAAATGGAGATCCTGTTCGATCAGCTGCGCTCCAACTGTTTCACGCCGAGCGCGACCGGCGTTCCCCCCTCGCCGGACGTCCTGCTCACGACACTGGTCTGGCAAGTTGACGCCGAGGCGGCCGTCCAAAAGCCATTCGACTTCTGCATCAGCGACATCCATCCCATCGTCGTCGGCCCCTGACCCGTCAGGCTTGATCAACGCCGGCCGATCCCCCATGGTGGCCGGCACATGGTTCACCGACCTCTCGCTATCTCGTTGCTGGCTATCGCCTGCAAGACTGCCACACCCGAGCCGAGCCCGACCTCGAGCGCCTCACTGGCGGCCACCCCGCAGCCCGCAGCTGCACACGAGACGGCGGCTCTGCCCGCTACCCCGGTGCACGGCGTGGCCGAAAGCGCTGCCGCCGCACAACCGCTCGACAAATTGCCGAACGGGCGCGTCGGGATTGGGCCTTTCGCCGTGCAAGTCCCCGCGGATTGGACCGAGCTACCGCGCTCGTCGAACATGCGCTCGGCGCACTACGAGCTGCCCGCTCCCGAAGGCGCCAAGGCCGAGCTGATCGTGTACCATTTCGGGGAACGAGGTGCGGGCAGCGTGCAGGACAACATTGATCGCTGGCTGTCGCAATTCCAGCAGCCCGATGGCAAATCTTCGCGCGACGCGGCCAAAATCGAGAAAACTCGCCTGGGCGGGCGCGACGTGAATTTAGTTTCAGTGTCGGGGCGTTACGTCGCGCCAGCAACGCCAGGCGGAGGTGAGCCAAGTGACGAGCCCGGCCAATCGCTGGTCGCCGCCATCGTGGAGAGCCCGAGCGGTCCGTATTATTTCAGGCTGATTGGCGCCAGCGCAGCGGTCGCGTCCCAAACCGCGCCATTCCGCGGGATGCTGGAATCCATGAGCCTGCGATGACCCATAGAAGGCAGCGGCGGCTTGAAGGCGGCGTATCGAAAATGCTAGCCCGTGGCGCATGCGAACACTCCGGCGGGCCCACTCGTGAGCACCAGTAGCGACAACGTGAGCAGCCCGGGCACGCGGCGGGTCTCCGAACCGGTGAAGCCGGGCCAACCGCTCGTCACGCACATCTTCACGGCTGACCCCTCGGCACATGTGTTTGAGGGGCGCCTGTACATCTATCCGTCGCACGACATCGAAAGCCACGTCGCGGAGGACGACGAGGGTTCGCACTTCGCGATGGTGGACTACCACGTGCTGTCGATGGACGACGTGGACGCTGAGGTCATCGACCACGGTCCAGCGCTCCACGTGCGTGACGTGCCGTGGGCCGACAAACAGATGTGGGCCCCGGATGCCGCCTATCTCAACGGCGCCTACCAGCTGTTTTTCCCAGCCAAGGATCGCGCCGGGATCTTCCGCATCGGCGTAGCCACGAGCGAACGCCCGCACGGCCCCTTCACGGCGCGCCCCAAGCCGATCGCGGGCAGCTTCAGCATCGACCCGTGCGTGTTCGTCGACGACGACGGCCAGGCCTATATGTATTTTGGCGGCCTCTGGGGTGGGCAGCTGGAACACTGGCAGAAGGGCCACTTCGAGCCGTCCGCGGACGGCCCGCCCCCGATTGCGCCGGCACTGTGCCCGCGCGTGGGCAAACTCAGCCACGACCTGTCCGCGTTTGCCGGTGGCGTCCGCGACGTATCCATCGTCGACGCCGCGGGCCAGCCGCTCAAAGCGGGTGACACCGAACGGCGCTTCTTCGAGGCCTCCTGGCTGCACAAGCACGACGGCACGTATTACTTCTCGTATTCCACCGGTGATACGCACTTCATCGTCTACGCCACCAGCAAGAGCCCGCTCGGGCCCTTCACCTGGCGCGGCCAAATCCTGAAGCCCGTGCTGGGTTGGACGACGCATCATTCGATCGTCGAATTCCGCGGCCGCTCGTACCTCTTCTATCACGACAGCAGCTTGTCGGGCGGTGTCACCCATAAGCGTTGCGTGAAGGTCGCTCCCCTCTCGTACGCAAGTGACGGCAGCATCCTCGAAGTGAAGCCGTAACGGCATCGAGGACGGCGCACCTGCCGAAATCGAGCAGGTCTGCGGCAGCAAGGGCGGGGGGGCAGGTCACCTCCCACCTCCGATACGCGGCATTTTTGGCGTATCTCGCGCGCAATCGCTCAGCCTGAAGCGCGCGCATCCGTAGAAGGGATCGACGGTCCCCGTGGCTATTCCGACCGTTTCAAATCGAGTCATACGGATGGCGCCGCGCTCCAGAAAGCCGGCGAGGAGCGAGCGATATGCGAATCGGTAGTGGAACACTGAAGGTTTTGTGCGCCGGCATCGTCGGCGCCAGCGTGGCGACCGGTTGCGGTGGAGACTCCGGAGGCAGCGCCGTCAGTACCGGGCTGGCTCCGGAACGACTGCTCTCCGACGTCACGCCGGACGAAGGCGAACAGGCGTGCGAGCGGCTGCAAGCCGGTATGCAAGCGCAGTTCAACCGCGACACCATCGTGCGCGCCGGCTGCACGTTGATGGCGACCGCTCAGGCGAGCACCGCGTCTTCCTGCAACAGCATGCGCGACGCATGCCTCGAGGAAGCGAATCAGCCCGGCACCGACGCCAACATGCAATTCGACATCGAGGAGCTCGACTTCGAGTGCGGCAGCCCCGAGAGCATGGCCAACCTGGAGGGTTGCGGCGATACGACGGTCGCCGAGCTCGAAACGTGCTTCAACGACACGCTGACGCAGATGAACGCCATGCTGAACCAGTTCAGCTGCGACGACGCGGGCACGGTGGACAGCAACGACCTCGAGGGCTTCGGCGAAGCCGCCTTCGAGCCCGCTCAGTCGTGTGAGGTCGTCGAATGCGGCGCCGGGCGTCCTTTCGGCTGAACAGCTTTGCGCCAGTTCCGCGCGACCCTCGGCCATACTGTGGCGAGCCTTCGCGAAAGGCCCCGGGCGCCGTCGTGCAGCCGCTGGAGTCACGAGCCTGGCGCGGAACGTCACGATCGGCAGGCACACCGGACACCTAGCACTGAACGCTCACAAAAATCGTATCGGTCTCGGTCGTATTGACTGGACGGATCTAACCGGCCAATTTCAGGAAAGCCGAGAATTGGTCCACATGGGCTCAGGTCCGTAACGATTGAGCCTAGCGAAGCGCGGACGACAAAAAGCGGAAGGCCCGGGGTAGTGACCCAGGCCTTCTCATCGGGCAGCGAAGCGCCGACGGTTGGCGTATGGCATGAGCCCGATCAGTCCTCCAAATTTTCCGCACGGTCGCTGGAGCGACGGTGCAGGTTCTCTGGAGATTTGCATGCAGATGGTGCCTGAGGCGCGGTTGGGTCTGCCGACGCCATAGGGTTCGTCGCTACTGCTCTGACGAGTGCCGTACGGAATCGCGGCGCGCAGCATGCCGACGTGCGCGGCGTACACACCGCAGGAGTGAGGAGGGGCGGCTCGATCGCCGCGACTACGAGCGACAGCGGCGCAAGCGGCGTCGCGCCGTGGGGGATCAGTCTGTCAAAGACTTGGCCGTTTCGGGCAGCGTCGTTCTCGATGACGGACTCCGGGATTACGGTAACAATCAGAGCGGCGAGTACTCAAACGCGGATGATCGTTCGGGAGGGCCCCGACGAAGTCCTGATCGCGAGGTTGGCGCCGGTCCGCAATGCGCGTCGGCTGGCCTTGCCACGACTGATCCACAGCCTGGCCCTGTGGTTCGAGACCAGGGTTCGAGTTGTCTTATATGCGGAGTCACCGGAGATCGCGTTAGCGTCAGGCCTCGTCGACGGGCTGCTCTGTGGGCTCGGCACATTCCATTTCGAGGTCGACCTCGTGCTACCCGGCGACCGTCGACGCGGTACCCGCTTACGCGGCCTCGGCAATCTGCGCGATCTCCGCCGTGATGCGGAGCGGGAAGCGACCCGTTGATGAGCATATCGGTCGAGCGTGTCGAGGACTTCTACTCGTTGTTCGAAGGTGATGCGCCCATCGAGGAGGCCAACGCGTATCTGCGTGCGCTGAAGCTGCGTGGCTTGTCCGCTTTGACCATGCGTGCGTACGCCTATGATCTGGTCCTGCTCTATCGATGGTTCCGGGCCAATGGCACGACACTTCGCGAGCTGACAGCAGCGCGGCTGCTGGAGTTCATCGGCGAGCAACGCAAGGTAGCTGCAGATCCGCGATCCATCAACCGCCGATTGAGCACCGCACGTCTGCTCTATCGCTTTCATCATAACGCTGATGTCGAGCACCACCGAGTCAGCTTGCCCGCGCCTCATTACAAGGGCCCTGGGCGCGACCATGTTCTCGGGCTGCACCGGCTCCGCAAACGCCGCGCGCTGCAACTGCGTGTCAAGGAGCCTTGTAAACTCGTGGAGCCGCTCACGCCAGACCAAGTTCGCGGGTTCCTGGGTCGTCTCACGCGCTATCGAGATCTCGCCATCGTCCATCTCATGTTGTTCTGCGGCCTTCGCTCCTGTGAGGTCATTCGACTCAGGGTGCACGACGTCGTATTCGGCGACCGGCAGCTTCGCATCCAGGGCAAAGGGGAGCGCGAGCGCGTCCTTCCCTTGCCGGACACGCTCGCACTCGTGCTCCGTCAATACCTCCAGATCGAGCGACCCAAGCGCTGCGCGCTCGATCGATTGTTCGTTGTGCTTCAAGGCACACGCCGAGGCTCGCCCATGAGCGCTGCCGGGTTACGCAGTCTGTTCCGCCATCGCCGCCTCGTCGTGTCACTCGCCTCGGCCAATGCCCATCGGTTTCGCCATACCTTCGGGACCGACATGGCCCGGGCCGGCGTGCGACTGCCCGTGCTGCAGAAGATGATGGGGCACGCCGATGCCAAGACCACGCTGCAATACATTCGACTGTCCATGGCGGATATCGCGGAAGAGTACCAGCGCGCCATCGTCGAGCTCGACAAGCGATACGGACGGAAGTGATCGCGATGACCCGAAAGCCACGACGCCCATCTCTGCCGCCGTTTGCCTTGGAATACTCGAAGCTTCGCCCCAACGACGCGATCGGCATACAGCGCTTCCATGTTTGGCTAGCAAGCACCCATCGCCCCCTCAAACAGCTCACGCCACCTGAGCTCCAGCAGTTTCTGGCTATCCTCTCGTCACTCCCTTTGGGCAAAGCTACCCGTACGCGCCACCGGCTATCGGTGTTGCGCTACTTTGGATGGCTGCATCAGCGTCAGCTGTTGTCGCATCCGCTCAGCGCGATCGCTCCGTTCGCCGCTGCTCCTCCTGCACTTGCCTTGCGCTTCCTCGCCACCCTCGAGCCAACTCTCAAGCCCTCCACCATCGGCAGCTATCGGAGCTGTCTTCAGCAATTCCATACGTGGTTGGCCGCTCGCGATCGATGCCTCCGTCAGCTCGCTCGCGACGACCTCGACGCTTGGCTGCAGTGGCTGTTCCAGCGAGGGCTGCAGCCCCCCTCGCGTACACTTCATATCGTACAACTGCGCGCCTACTTCATGTGGTTGGAAGAGCAAGGCGAGCTGACACTCCCCGCCGACGTCTTGCTGCGGAGCTCTGATTGCCCGAAACGGCCTCAGTATCTCCCACGACCCATTCCGCCAGAGATCGACGCGCAGCTGCAAAAACGCCTCCGCTCTTCTCGCGATACCCTTCACCTGGGTCTGCTCCTGATGCGAAACACTGGGCTGCGCATCGGCGAGCTCATCCACCTGTCCCATCGCTGCATTCGGACCGATGCACGCGGCAATCGCCTCCTCAAAGTGCCCTTGGGCAAGCTCGACAACGAAAGACTCGTTCCACTCGACCCTAAGACTTTCCGCCTCGTGCGACGCCTGCAACGCAACGGTCTGGGTCATCGCCCGTTCTTGCTTCAAGCCCGGGGAAAGCCCGTTCGGTACGACATGCTCAGAGCGGCCCTCCTGGAAGCGTGTAAGGGGCTGTCGACACCCGAACCCATCACCTCTCATCGTTTGAGGCACACCTACGCCACTACCCTGCTCGCTGGCGGGATGAGTCTCGTCGCCATCATGCGCTTGCTCGGCCATCGCGACTACCACATGACTCTGCGCTATGCCGCCATCACCGACGAGACCGTGATCACCGAGTACACCGAAGCCCTTCTTCGAAATTCCACTCGCTACCCAGCGCCCGCCAGTCCGAGCGCTCCTTCCGGCTCCGACCCTCTCGCACAACTCTCTGATCTGGTCCGCTTCGTCCAAAAGCGCAGCCAGGACGATGGCCTGGATTCCGACAGAACCAGTCTCCTCTTGAAACGCATTCGCCGCCTTCAGGCCCAAATCAGAAGGCATTTCAGCGCCGTGCGGCCCCGCTCGTCTCGGTAAAATTGGCCAGATAAGACACTCTATCGCACGCTCACGCGTGCGCGACCGCTGCGGGCGCAGAAAATATCACTTGCCGACGACAGCTGGCGCGCTCGCACGTGCTCTGCCGTTCGCGCAGTTCAAATCGCTGCACCGCTCGAAAAGCTGCTCTGCGCGGCTCAGGGGAGGTCGAAGATCGGGGGTGTAGGCTACGCCAATGAGCGACCTTCAACAGCACCTCCAGGAGCTCCGCGCGCTCGATGACGACAGCTTGCTGCGCAGCCTCAAACGTCACGTCGGCAGCTCCAATCGCATCAGCGCCCTCGTGCTCGCGCACCTCGCCGAAGTCGACGCCCGCGGGGCCTATCGGAAGTGGGCCTGCCAGACCCTCGTCGCCTATTGCATCTACGAGCTGCGCCTCTCGGAAGACGAAGCGCAGCGCCGCTGCCGAGCCGCGCGAGTGATGCGAGAATTTCCAGTGTTGTTCGAGATGATCACCGATGCCTCGATTCACCTCACGGGCATCTTGCTGCTGGCTCCCTATCTCACCGCCGACAATCATGCCGGTGTGCTGCTCCGAGCGCGCTATCGCTCCAAGCGCGAGATCGAGCGGCTCGCCGCAGAACTCGCGCCGTCACGCGATGTGCCTGCCCTGGTCGAGCCACTGGGGGTCGCGCTCGGCTCGCGGACAACGCCGGGCACGGGCTGGGCCGCACTCACCGAGAGCACGCTCGGTTGGGTACGCCATGTCGAGCCCGGTGATGGTCCCGCACGAGCACCGAACTCGTCCGAGGAGGGCGATGAACGCCTGCTCAACGACGTCGAAGCCGCAGAGTGCGTCGAAAGTGACGGAGGCGCGGACTCGGCGGCCTCCGAGATTCGAACATCTGCCGCTCCGGCGCGGTGCGAGATCTCAGGGACGTTACAGCCGGACGGCACGGTCGGTGCTCTACGCCCTCCCATGCACTACCGCGTGCAGTTCACCGCCGATCAGGCCTACGTCGATTTGCTCGAAAGGGCTTGCGCGCTGCTCTGGCACCAGCTGCCGAACGGGGACCTCG
>JAYWEH010000678.1:0-7210 GCA_043780025.1 Deltaproteobacteria bacterium | reverse complement strand
GGCCGCCGGAGACGACTCCGTCATTCTCCCAATCGAACGGCACCGTGGGCTCCGGCTCCGCTTCGACTTCGATCCAGCACCCGAGCGGCAGGGCGGCTGCCAGGAGCGCTGTGTAAGCAGCATTTAGCGGAAAATTGCGACATTTGTTCATGATCGATGACCTCCAAGACAAAGGACCTCTAAGCGCCTGATTGGCGCGCAAGAGTGCAAGAGTGGGGCCACGCGGGTGGCCGTCGGACTTCGATCAGCGCTGCTCGTCCATCGCGTCGAGCAATCGTCGAGCGTCACCGCGTCGGTAGCCGCCGTATGCGCCCTCGGCGAACGGCGTGAGTGCTGCACGAGCCGCCTCGAGACGGCCGAGCCTGTACAGCGCAATCGCGCGATTGAAGCGCGCTTCGACCCAAAAGCGATGCCCTGGCCCGGCCTCCGCGAGATAGCGATCCCAGGCATCGAGCGTCGTTACGTAGTCGGCGGCACCGAAGTGAGACGTGTGTGCGGCGCGATACAGTGTGTCAGCCGGATCAGGGGGAGTGGGCGCGGTGATCGGTGGCGTGACGGATCCCGCCGACGCGCTCGTCTCGCGGCGAGCGGGCGCTCGGCGCGGCGGGGGAGCAATCGGCGGCTCCGCTGTGACCTCTGGTGTGACCTCGGGCAGCGGCTCCGGCGTGGGGATTGCTGGTGCAGCGCTGCGCGCTAGAGCGGCGGGCGGTTCAGAGGGGATCGGTGCCTCTGGCGCGCTCGGCACGAGTTCGAACCAGTTCACGCGGCCCGTTGCATTGGCCCAGGCCCCGACGCCCACGAACGTAGACGCGAGCGCCCAGGCCCAGGTGTACATGCGCCGGCGCGAGCTCGCTCGCGGGCGCCGCGCGAGCTCGAGCCGTGTGAGCGAAGATTCCAGCTGCTCGGACGTCGCGACGGTCGTGTCGCGCAGCGCGCCCGTGGCTCGTTCCAGGGTGTCGTCGCTCACGATTCGACCTCCAGCCGAGCGAGCTCTGCGCCGTCAGCGACCACTTCGAGCCGTTCCCGCAGCTTGCGCTTGGCGTGAAATACGCGGGCGCGCACGGTACCGGGTTTTTCGCCCAAGATCTCCCCGGCTTCCGCGCTCGACAGCTCTTCGACTTCGCACAACACGAAAGCGGCGCGTTGATCGAGCGGTAAGCTGTCGAGGGCACGCGTGAGCTCGGCGGCGAGCTCGCGCCGTTCGCGGTCCGTGTCGGGCCCGTCCGTCGAGCCCGAGAGCGCGGGCAGTGCAGCGTGCGCTTCGAGGCGCCTGCGGCGTTGGGCCGCGCGCAGGTGTTGCTTCGCACTGCGCACCGTGATCGACAGGATGTAGCTCTTGAGCGCGCATTGCCCCCGAAAGCGGCTGAGCGCCGCCGGCAACGCTAGGAACACCTCGTGGACCAGGTCCTCCGCGGCCATGGGGCAACCGACCAGGCGCTCCGCAAACGCGCGTACCGCCCCGAAGTGGGCGCGATACAGCGTCACGAAGGCCGCGTGTTCGCCATTTGCGACACGCTCGATCAGAGGATCGAGGCTGGCCTGCGGCACCAGCGACTTTGGCCCAAACAGACCCACGTCGACGAGCATAGAATAGATCACAGCTCGACGCCCCCGACGATCTCGGGCCCCACGCGCCCATCGAGCTCGTCCCAGCCTTCTCTCGAGCGGACCTCGCCCGTCGCGGAGACGCCCGCAAACAAGCCGAAATGACGGGCCACGCGATAACCGAGGAGCCAGCGCAGCCGCGGCTGCAAGAGTTGCTCGTTAAAACCGGTGGGATCGCCGGGATCGGTGTCGGGGCTCAGGGTGGGGGAGACCAGATACGTCGCCGACAGGTCGATATCGAAGCGGAACTGCCCGCCGAGCTCGATGCTGCCCCCGAGCGCGAAGCCGCCACCCACAAAGTCCAGCGCGAAGGCGTGATGATAGCTGCCGAATAGCATCGTGTACGTGTGCCGGGTCGCGAACTTCACGCCCACGTTGCCGAATCCGCTCGAGCCCGCCCAAACGTTTGGATGTACGCCGCCGGTGCGAGTGACGCTGAACGGCGCCAGAGGCACGCCCTCCACGTCGTCGGCGACGTTGATCGCCCCGACGCTCACACCGCGCACGCGGTCGGCGATGTTGACGAGCCCGATCTGCAAGCCGTCGACGTCCCCCGCCACGTTGACCAGCGACAGCTGCAGCCCCGACATCTTGCCGGCGCTGTTGAAGAAGAAGGCGCTCTGCAGACCTTCGATCGGGCCGCCCGCAAGGTTCGCGCCGAAGGCGAGCTGCGCGCCGCGCGTGTCTTCGCTGACCTGGTTGAAGAGCGGGGCGAATTGCAGCCCGCGCACGGATCCGTCGACGATGTTCGCGATCCAGCCCACTTGTAAGCCGGCCATCGACGCCGGTGGGCCCGCTTCGCGGCGTACCACGTTGACGCCGCCGAGTTGCCCTCCGTCGATCGCCCCGACACGCCCATAGACGAGATTCACGTCCAGGCTCGTGGTCACCTCGGGGTGGCCGTAGTGGGTGGCGAGCGGGTAAAAGAAACCGGCGGTAGCGTGGCGATGTTCGGCGAGCTGGTCCGCGATCGCGGGAGCAATGGCCGCGGCAGCAACGGGCGCCACCATCGCCGGTGCGGTTGTTGGCACCGGAGCCATAGGCGCCGCTCTCGCCGACAGTAGGTCGTCGACTTCGCGGCGCGCCAGATTCGCGGCGAGCATGGCGCCGTCACTTTCGAGCAGCGCGGGGTCGGACGGTGCCGCGACCACGCGGGTCACGGTTTGCCCGCCGCTGTCCCACGCCACCGCCAGCTCGCCCGCTTCTCGACGATAGGCAAATGTGACGACACCGAAGATCTGTTCGCGAGCCACTTCGGACGCGGCCGGCTCGAGCACCACCTCGCGCCCGAGCTCGCTCTCGAGCAGCGCCTGCAGGCGCTCCGTGTCGAGCGCATCGCCGCGCAGCGCGAGCACCACGACCGCGCCGCCCTGCGTATCGCTGGTGTTGCCCGAGGCCGCATCCGTAGTAGCGGGTACGGGCACCTGTGAGTGCGCCCGGCTGGCGAACGACACGAGCGCCAGGGCCAGAGCCCCATAGTGCCTGAGGCGCCGTTTCACGGGTGCCGCCTCGACAGGGAACGATCGGCAAAAGCGGGCTGGAGAACCAAGCGGAGCGACATGGGCATCCGTACGTGGCACGAGTGGATCGCGATGTTAAAAGCTGACGCAAGATAGGACTTCGGGCCGGTGCGCCTTCCGCGTTCGCCTCACGTTGCTGGGCGCCGACATGGCGTCGACTGACGTGCCGCTGCTATCGATTCTGCACGCATCAATCTGAAGCACGCGGAGCGTTGCCTTGACGCTCCAGTATCTTCATTGTATCTACAATGTGTGGTGCGAGCTCGAATTCAGCGCTGGGGAAACAGCCTCGCGGTTCGTCTGCCTAAATCTGTGGCGGAGAGTGTGGGGATCGCTGAGGGTTCGGTCGTCGGGTTGGAGGAACGCGGTGGCGAGCTCATTCTGAAGCGCGTCCACCGCTATCAACTGGCTGAGCTCTTGGCGGAGGTCCGACAGGATCAGATCCACGCAGAAGTATCGTCGGGTGTGCCTCGAGGGAAAGAAGCGTGGTGAAGCGGGCGCGCTACGCGCCCGAACGTGGCGACGTGGTTTGGCTGTCGTTCGATCCCCAAGCCGGGCACGAGCAGTCAGGCCATCGCTTGGCGCTCACGATTTCTCCTCGAAGCTATAACGCCAAGATCGGGCTCGGCCTGTTTTGTCCGATTACGAGCCAAGTCAAAGGTTATCCGTTCGAAGTGATCTTTCCAGAAGGTTGCAGCACGTCGGGCGCGGTCTTGGCGGATCAGGTGAAGAATCTCGATTGGCGAGCTCGCAGCGCCAAGCTATTTGAGCGCGCGCCGGCCGATGTCGTTGCCGAGGCTCTGGGAAAGATTCAGGCACTTCTCGAGGGCTGAGGGCGCGGCCTCGGTGCTAGGCTCGGGCGCTCCCCACAGCCGAGGATACGGAAAACATGTTCGAGGGCACCTACGCAGCGTTGATGGCCGAATACAACGTGTGGATGAACGACAAGATCTACGCGGCCTGCGCGGGCCTTTCTCCTGAGGAATTGAAGCGCGACCGTGGAGCGTTCTTTCGCTCGATTCACGCGACGCTCAACCATGTGCTGTGGGGCGACCGCGTGTGGCTCGGCCGCTTCAATGGCAAGACCTATCCGGTGGGAGCGATCGGCGCCGACCTCTATGACCAGTTCGCGGATCTGCGCGCGGCGCGTCATGAGATGGACCAGGAGCTGCTCGGTTGGGCCCGCGGCGTGACGCAGGCGTGGCTCGATGAGCCAATGACATGGCAGAGCCGTGTCTATGCCTTTACCCAAACCCAACCCCGCTGGGTGCTGGTGGTGCAGATGTTCAATCACCAGACGCACCACCGCGGCCAGGTGCACGCGATGCTCACGCCGCTCGGCATCGACGTCGGGGCGACGGACGTGCCGTTGTTGCCGGCCTTGAACGCGGCAACGTGAAACACGCCGCACTCCTTTTGTGTTTTGTATGCGGGTGCGGTGGCGCGGAGGAAACGGAGCTGCCCGTGTTTAGAACCGTGGCGGAGAGCGGCGAGTCGGCGTTGATGAGTGTGCACGGGACGTCGGCCAATGACGTCTGGCTGGTCGGTGCCGATCACGGAGCCGGGCCTCTGGTGCTGCACTGGGACGGCGCGGCGTGGCAGCGGCCGGAGACGGGCGCAAACGGAGACATGTGGTGGGTGCATGCGCTGCCGAACGGTGTCGTGCACATGGCTGGCGCAAGGGGCCTCTTGCTCGTCTATCGCGACGGCGTGTTCGATCAGCAGGCAGCGCCCAGCGCCGAAGGGCTGGGCAAGCGAGCGGAGCCGATCGTGTTTGGCGTGTGGGCGGCGTCGGAAGGTGACGTGTACGCGGTGGGGTCGGTCGAGGGCAGCGGAGGCTTCCTTTGGCACTCCGACGGTCAAATCTGGCAAGCCGTGCCTTTGCCCGACCTGCCCGTCGACGGGGATGGGCGTCGCGCGGGCTTGTTCAAGGTGTGGGGCGTCTCCGCCGAAGACGTGTGGCTGGTTGGCGAAAGCGGAGTCGTGCTACGGGGGAACGCGGCCGCCGGGTTCGCGCGCGTCGAATCGGGGACGGACGAGCGATTGTTCACGGTGCACGCGGCAGGCGATCGGCTCGCGATCGTGGGCGGCACGGCCAATGGTTGGGGGCTCGAGTTGCAGCGCAGCGAGCTCGTGGCGAACACGCCACCAGGGGCAGGCCCACTTCAAGGCGTCAATATCTCCGAAGACGGTGCCATCTGGGCAGCTGGCTTGGGCGGCAACGTCTTTCACCGCGAAGCGCCGGAAGCGGACTGGCAGAATGTCATCACGGGTGTGCCGGTGCAATCACTGCACGCGGTGTGGGTCGATCCGGATGGAGGAGTCTGGACGGTGGGCGGCCGGGTGCTGACCCTGGATCTCGATCGCGGCGTAGCGCTGCACCGGTCGCTCCCGAGCGCGGCCGTCCCCGCTGCTTTTTGAGGCTCGAGCGGTATGACAGCTAGATCGATGGCCGCATTGCGTCGCGAGATCGCCGTGGTCTCGCATTTGTCGATCCCCGTCGTGCTGTCGCAGCTCGGGTTGATGGCCATGGGCGTGGTCGACACGCTGATGGTCGGGCGCCTGGGCGTGAACGAGCTCGGCGCCAGCGCCCTGGGCAATGCGTGGCAATGGGCCTGGGTCTCGCTCGGCATGGGCCTCGTGATCGGTATCGATCCGCTGATCAGTCAGGCCCACGGCAAAGGGGATGGGCCGGGCACGGCGCTCGGGTTGCAGCGCGGCGTGGTGCTGGCGCTGATCGTGAGCGTGCCGATCATGCTCGCACTCGCGTTCACGCGTGAAGGCCTGCTGCTGGTCGGCCAGGACCCGGTGGTCGCGGAGCTGGCGCATCGGTACAATGTCCTGAAGCTGCCCACGGTGCCGTGTTTTTTGACCTACACGGCGCTGCGCCAATACCTGCAAGGGCGTACCTTGATGGCGCCCGCAACCTGGGTGATCTGGATCGCCAACATCCTGCACGCGTTGCTCAATTGGGCGCTGATCTTTGGGCGCCTCGGCTCACCCGCGCTCGGCATCGAGGGCGCGGCGATCGCGAGCTCGATCAGCATGGCATTGCTGATGATCGGGCTGATCGCATGGGTGCGCGTGTTCCGCTTGCACGAGGGCGCGTGGCGGCCCTGGGATCGCGCATGCATCGACGGGCGCGGCCTCTTGCAGGCGGTGCGGTTGGGGCTGCCGGTGGGGCTGCAACTGTGGTTCGAAGCCTGCGCGTTCACCGCCTCCACGCTGATGGCGGGTTGGCTCGGGCGCTCCGATCTGGCGGGTCACAACATCGTGCTGAACCTGGCGGCGCTTTCGTTCATGGTCCCGCTCGGGGTCTCGCAGGGCGCTTCGACGCGCGTGGGCAATTTGATCGGTGCGGGCGACCTGCCCGGCATGCAGCGAGCGGTGCAGGCGTCGCTGTTGCTCGGCGCGAGCGTAATGGCGGTTTCGGCCCTGCTATTTACGCTGCTGCGCTTCGAGCTGCCTCGACTGTACAGTGGCGATCCGGCGGTGGTATTGGCGGCGGCCCAGGTGTTTCCGCTGGCGGCCGCCTTTCAACTCTCCGACGGCACCCAGGTGGTGGCCGGCGGTGTGTTGCGCGGCATGGGTCGGCCCGACGCGGCGGCGATCGTGAACCTGGCGGGCTACTTCGTGGTGGCCTTGCCACTCGCGTACTTCCTCGGGTTCAGCCAGGGGCGCGGACTCATTGGCGTCTGGTTTGCTCTGGCGCTCGGCCTGACGTTGGTCGCCGGGCTGCTCGTGTTGTGGGTTGCACGAGTCGCCCGGCGTCCGCTCAGCGCGCTGTCCATGACCGCCCGCTGAGTGTCAGCGGGCGGTGCACTCCATTGTCGTTCACTGACAGACGAACGTCGTGCTGCTCCAGGGGCTCTGCCTGAGCATGCCGCCCGCGCCCGTGAACTTGATGCAGCACAGGCCGTTCCTCCCGCCCGTGGCGTCAAACACGAGGTCCGCGACCAGGCAGCTGCCCGAGACCGACCCGGTACCACCGACCATGTAACCCGAAGGGTCGATGGCAACCTGGCCGCCGTTGACCTTCTGCGCGATGTACGGGTTCGCGTCCGTGCCGTTCACGGATTGCTTGC
>JAYWEH010000677.1:0-7224 GCA_043780025.1 Deltaproteobacteria bacterium | reverse complement strand
GTCTACCTCAACCCCATCAAGCAGGAGGTCCGCGTCAGCCCAATCGCGTCAGCAGTCCGGTAACAACTTTTTCGGACAACTATCTTGATTCACACCGTGAGTAGCGGTGCCGTTAGGGCCCACCGCTCTGAGGAGCTCTGCCCTCAGGACTACTGTCCGGTTCGATGTAGCAAATGTCCGGCAAATTGCGGTAGCGCTGGGCCCAATCGAGCCCATAACCCACGACGAATTTGTCTTCGATGCTGAAGCCGAGGTAGTCGATCGAGACCTCACGGCGCAGCCCCGACGGCTTGTGCAAGAGCGCACACAAACGCACGCTGCGCGCACGCCGCGCCAACATCTGCTGCATCAGGAACTCCGCGGTGAGCCCGGTGTCGACGATGTCCTCGACGATCAACACGTCACAGCCCTCGATCGGGCTGGTGAGATCTTGCGTGATCTGCACGGCGCCGCTGCTCTTGGTGCCTTGCCCGTAGCTCGCGACGCCCAGAAACTCGATGCGCAGCGACTGGTCGATGGCGCGCGCCAGATCGGCCATGAAGATGAAACTGCCCTTCAGCACTCCGAGCAGCACCAGTTGGCCGTCACCGTGATCCGTCGCGATTTGGCGCCCCAGCTCCGCCACGCGGTCGCGAATTCTCTCGCGCGAGATCAGGACCTTTGGTGTGGGCTCGTTCGACGCCATCGGAGTCGGTACAGGTAGGCCCGTAGGGGTGGGCAACCCAGCCTTGTGTGGATTCTGCCCGCGAGTCAATGAGTTACGTTTGGCGTGGCCTCGGGCGTGCCGTTCAGACGTACGGTGACCACCGGTGCGCCAGTTCGTAAACAGCGATTCCGGCGCCTGGCCTGTAGCGTGTGTATTCCGGTGTGCGTCCGCGGTGTCACCCACGCGCTGGGCGCTCGTCCGTGGCGAGGCCTGTCGATGGCTCGGAGCTGGCAGCTCCGCGTGCTGGTCGGCGCGTTGCTCACCTGCGCGTGCCCGCAGCTCCTCGACGATGATTTCGAGGCGATCAGCGGGGAGCCGGGCCAGGGCGGCAGCGCGGGTGATAGTTCGGGCAGCGGCGGCACGGCCGGCGCTGACGCGGGCCTGCGCGTCGTCGCCAGCGTGCCTGAGGATGGCGCCGTCGGCGTGTTGCCCGATACGGCGTTCGTCATCACCTTCAGCGCTGCCATGGATCGGAGCTCGGTCGAAGCGGCGTACAATTCGGCTGATGTTCCGGCGAGCGGCGCGAGGTTCTCGTGGAGCGCCGGGGACACGGTGCTCAGCGTCCAGCCCGAGCGGGCTCTGCGCGCGGAGTCGGGCGTCGATCCAGCGGGCGTGGCCGCGCTCGAATACGCCTTCGAGATCTCGTCCCTGGCCGAGGACCGCACGGGCCGCCACCTCGCCGCCACACGGGTCTCGTTCCACGTTGCGCGCTCGATCACGCAAAATATCGCCGCCGTTCAAGATCGCAACCTCACCGGTAACTGGCGCGCGGACGGTAATTATGGCGTCGCGGATTGCGAGCGCGTGGACACGACGGTCTGCGTGGGTGACAGCATCTCCGCGGGTGAACCGACCTACAAAGGGTTCATGACCTTCGACCTGCGCGCCCTGCCCGCCGCTCTGGTCGCAATTCATGCTGCGGAGCTCGGCTGTGTCGTCTCCTTCATGTTCGGAACGCCCTTTGATGACCTGGGTACGCTTCGTATCGAACCGGTGTCGTTCGAAACGATCGGCGACGCGGCTTTTAATGGCACCACCGTGGCTGCGCCGGCGAATGTATCGGTGCAGGCAGCGGTGGGCGACAGCTTGAGCGCGGACGTGCTGGCGGCAGTGAGCGCTGATTGGTCCGCCGGCGCCGCGAGCCAGTTCCGGCTGACCTTCGCTACCGGCTCCGATCAGGACGGAGTCGCTGATCTGTTCCAATGCGAGTGGTCGACCGCGCGCGTGCGCGTCAATTACTGGTTACCCTGAGCGCGTGCTCCGGAGCTCGCCGGCTGCCAGTTCGGCGCTGCGGCCCGGATGTGCCGCGCAATGGCCTCAATGAACAGGCGGGTGCGGGCGGGCAGCAGGCGCGCCGCCGGGTACACGATATGGATGGGTCGGGGTGGCGTCTCAAATTGCGCCAAGATCACCCGCAGGCGCCCTGTCGCCACGAGCGGCGCCACCTGGTAGGCGAAGAAGGTGCCGATGCCGAACCCCGCTGCGCAGGCCTCCGCGGCTGCCGAGGCTTGGTTGATGCTGAAGTTCCCCCGCACGGGCACGAGTACCGGGTTGCCTTCGACGCTGAACGTCCAGGCATCGGCCCCAGCGCGCCAGTAGCGCACGCAGTTGTGAAAGGTGAGCTCCTTCGGGTGGCGAGGTGTCCCCTGGCGCACCAGGTAACCCGGCGCGGCGACGGTGAGCCGGCGCATTTCGCCCACCGAACGAGCGATCAGTGACGAATCGGGCAGATCGCCGATGCGAATCCCGACGTCGATGCCCTCCTCCACCAGGTTGACGACGCGGTCGACCAAGAGGACCCGCGCCTGGACCTTCGGATGGTGTCGCACGAACTCGGTGATGCCGCCCGTCACGTGCCGTTCACCAAACAGCACGGGCGCGGTCACGCTGAGCGCGCCCAGGGCTTCCTTCTGCTCCGCGCCGAGCTCCGCCTCGGCCTCCGCCACCAGCGACTGGACCTCGCGGCAACGCTCGAGGTAGCGGCGGCCCGCCTCGGTCAGCGCGATGCGCCGCGTGGTGCGGTTGAATAGGCGCGCGCCGAGCTCCGCCTCGAGCGCGGCGAGCGAGCGCACGACCGCCGGCAAGGAGCAGCCGAGGACCCGTGCAGCGGCGGTGAGGCTGCCGGCGTCCGCGATGGCGATGAACGCCCGCATCGCGCGCAACTTGTCCACGGGCAACAAATTAAACCGATTTTCGCAGTAGTGAAGTCAGAATCACGCCATTTGATGCGAATTCAGGAGGAGTCAGACTGGTCCATTCCTCCTGAGAAAGGTTTTGGCCCATGTCGGTGTTTCACGAGGGTGAGCTAGCGCTGCAGCGCGGAGCGGGCGTGGCAGAGCGCGCGGCGCGGCTCGGGGCTCGGGGCATTCACGATCAGCTGCTCGAGCAGCAGCGCGACTTCTTTAGGGAGCTGCCGTTCCTGATCGTGGGCTCGATCGACGAACGGGGCCAACCCACGGCGTCGCTCCTGTGTGGTCCGCCGGGGTTCATCGCGTCGCCGGATGCGGCGACGCTCCGGGTGAACGCCCTACCCGCGCCCGGCGACGCCCTGGCAGCGAACCTGCGCTCCGGCGCGCCGCTCGGGATCCTGGGCATTCAGCCGCACACGCGCAGGCGCAACCGCGTCAATGGCAACGTGGTCCAGAGCTCCGCGCCCGGCTTCTCGTTCCTGGTTCAGCAGAGCTTCGGCAACTGTCCCAAATACATCCAGCCGCGAGAGCTGGTCCACACGACACTCGTGGCGGACCAGCCGGTGAGCGTGCGCGAGGGCCTGGACGAGCGGGCGCGGGTGCTGATCGCGAGCGCGGACACGTTTTTCATCGCAAGCGCGCACCCCGAAGCCTCGAGCAGCGCGCTGCCGAGTCGCGGGGTGGACGTTTCGCACCGTGGTGGCCCCGCGGGGTTCTTGCGTTTCTCTTCGGCGTTCGAACTGGAGATGCCAGATTTTCAGGGTAACGGCCTGTTCAACACGCTCGGGAACGTACGGCTACAGCCGGCAGTGGGGCTGCTCTTCATCGATTTTTTGACGGGAGACTTGCTCTCACTCGACGCCCAGGCGGAGGTGTTCGTAACGGCGCCCGTGGAAGCAGAGCCAGAAACGGAGCGGAGCGTACGCTTCACCGTTCAGCGGTCGCGGTTCTTTCCCGCTGCTGCTGCGGCGCTGCGCGAGCTGCTTCGCTGAGGCGCGTCAGCCCGCGTCGGGGACTTGCAGTCCAGCGTCCACGGCTGGCGGAGCTGGCTCTTGGCCGCACGGAACGTTGGCACTGGCGCCCACCGCCCCGCCGGGAATGCCCGCACCGAGCTCGACCGCTTCTGTCGGCACGACACAGCTCACCGGGATGTCGATGCGGAGAAGGGTCGCCGCGGCGCCGCCGGCTAGGTTGACAGTGCTGAGTCCGCACACGCCGGTCGCGTCGCAGCAGCCGCTCACCGCGGTACCGAACAGCGTCTGGCCCGGGCATTCGGCGTCGTCGACGATCGTCTCCGGCTCGAGCTCCTCGAAGCGGTCTCCGATTTCAGAGGTGATGTCGTCGACGTTGGGGGGCCCGCAGAAGGAAGTGCCCATCAGGCTCAACAACGCTCCGCAGACGCCAGTGAGTTGGCAGCAGCCTGGCACGATGGTGCCGAGGGCCGGCACGTCCGCGCATTCGGAAGCCACGCACGCTTCGCTGGCGCTGCCGCCCGCGCCGCTCCCGGAGTCACCCCCGCCCGTTCCGGCGTTGCCGGTGCCGTCGGAGCCGCCCGGGTTGCCGTCAGCCGCTGGAGCGCCCGCGTCCCCGCCGCAGCCGGCGGCAGGTAGACCCAGCGCGGCGCAAGCCGCGCTCAGCCCCAGGACGGCGAGCGACGGACCGAGGCCGCGCCTCCGAGCCAAAGTAACCGTGCGCTGACCTTGGGCTAGATAGTTTTTCATACGGGCTCGCGTGCTCGATAACTCTAGCGACAACGGGCGCCGCGAACAAACTCCGTCGCCCTCGCGGAGGTCGCGCAGAACAATGAGGCCGCCGGGTCGGGGCGGTGCCCTGTCGGTGTGCCCGTTGACACTGTACCAATCCGGAATGGACGAAAAAGGAAATCGAAGGGATCAGACCGGGACGTACAGGTCATCCATCGCGTCCGCCCAGGCGGATTGTCCGCTGGGCGCCAGCACGGGCACCTTGCCCGCCTCGCGAAGCCGAGCGATCAGCTCGCGCACGCTGTCGTGCCAGGCGGAGAGCTCTGACGATTCGTGGGCGGTAGCGGCGGGCGGAGCGTAGCCGAGCACGAAATGGCGCACTTCGCGGTGCAGCCCAAGCAGCTCGTTCAGGCGCCCGAGCGCCTGCCGGGGCGTGTCACCCACCGCGCGACCATCGATGATGGCAGGGAAATAGCCGGGGTAGCGCTCGTGTACGGTGCTTGCAAAGTGCCGGGCCGAGAGCGGCAGCTCGCCATCGGGTCCCGCGTCGCCCAGGAGTAGCCACGTATCGTCACAGCCGTCGCTCGCGTCGTACACGTCGACGGTCCCCGGGCAGCGCGAGTCGGCGTCTGGGTCGCCGCCGAGCGACAGTCGCACCCAGCTCTGCCCATCGAATTCGAGCGAATGCGCGCGAGCGCTGGCGGTGTTGTCCGATACGGAAAGCTCGAGCCTCCAGGTGCCGTCATTGCCCTGGCTCGAGTTCGCCGACGTCTCGATCCTGTAGTTGCTCGGTGCAACACTGGACGCGGGCGCGCTAGCGGGTGGACATGCCCAGGACAGCAGCACTCGGCGCGGCCCGACTCCGACCTGTAGCGCGACCCACGGGGGATCGACCGAGGCGTGGACGGGCTTGCCGCGCGACAAAAGTGGGTTCGGCACCAGCCGCTCGGGCTCGGTGCGCGGCGCGCTCACGCCGGCCTCACGAACACCTGCAAGCGCGCCGAAAAGCCGCCCATGTCGACGTCGGGGCCCGCGACCACGCGCAAGCCGGCGCTGCGCGCCGCGCGTTCCGTCTTGGCCGCCAGCGGAGAGAGCCAGACCAGGCGGCCCCCGGGCACGAGCACACGCGCGGCGTGCTTCACGAAATTTTCGAGCAGTGTCGCGATCGAGCCGTCGCGCGCGACCCGGCGCCCCATCGGGGGGTTGGTAAGGATGAGCGTGACGCCGACGGGTGCATACTCGAGCGCATTGGCGCGGACCAGCTGCAGCCCGGGGAGCGAGCCGAGATTCAGCCTCGCGGCGTCGAGCGCCTGCGCGTCGGTGTCGCTGCCCCAGAGCTCGCGCACCGAGCCCAGCCGCGCGCGTTCAGCCAGCTCGGCGCCGCTGCCCACGAACGGATCCCAGACGACCTCGTCGGCGCGGACACCGGCGACGTGCGCCAGAGCGGCAGCGAGAGTGGGGTGCGAAGCGGCGGCCACGGTGCGTGTGCGGTACGCAAAGCGAGGGTCGGGATCGAGGCGCGGTACGAGCTCGATCTGGCCGCGCCCCGCGACGTCGGCGCGCGCGGTCCACAGCGCCATGCGCGAATCATTTTCGATCGCGCGTGTGCGGGCGCGCAGCGCGCGTGCGAGCGCCCAGGTCGGCGCGCGGTGGTGGGCGCCATCGCTCCAGGCGACGCGGAAGCGCAACGGGCCGTCGGTGACGCCCTCGAGCCGGCGTAGCGTGTCCGGCCGCGTCAACGCCTCGGCGATGCGTTCGATGGGCTCCGCCGCAGCGCTCTCGTCGATCGGGACGACGAGGGCGAAGTCGAGGGCACAGCGCGCCGCGAGCAGGGCGTCGAGCGAACCTTTGTGATCGAGCTCCACACGGCTGGGTCCGAGCACGCGCGGCGCGAACGCTGCGAGTTGCTCGGCGACGATCGCCGACAAACCCGAGCGGCAGGTCAACACTACGCGGCACGGCGAGGCCAGCGGCCGATCGAGACGTAGCGAACTCGCGTCGCCGCGATTGAGGCGCCGCTCCACCAGGAAGACCGCGCGCTGGCGGCGGCGTTCGAAATCCGGATCGCCCGGTGTCAACGCGGTGAGCGCTTCGAGCGCAGCCGGACCGCCGACGCTGGCCAAGGCCTCGATGATGCTCTTCTGAACCAGGCTCGAAGCGGAGGCTAACGCGGCCAAGAGAGGCTCCTCCGCTCGGCTGTCGCCGAGCTTGCCGAGCGCGCGAGCGGCGCGCCGACGCGCGAGCGGCTCCGGGTCAGCGAGCGCCCCGAGCAGCACCGGGTAGAGCCGGCCGTCGTGTGTGGCCGTGGCGAGCCGTGCGAGGAGAGACAAGAGCCCTGGGCGGGTGCGTGGGGCGGCCAATTCGAGCGCGCTGAGCGCTGGCGCAATCGCGGCGGTACCCGCCCGGCAGATCACGCGTTCGAGGCCCGGCGCCTGATCCTTGGACGCGGACGCGAGGGCCGCGATCAAGCCCGGCAACGCGGCCTGGCCTGGAGTGTAACCGGGGTCCGTGAGGACCCGCTGCAGATCGGGCGCTGCGGCCACTTCAACGTTCCGTCGAGAGCGCGCGGCGCTCCTGGAAGCGGGCGAGAGCGAGATCGATCAGCCGCGTGACCAGGTCTCGATAG
>JAYWEH010000676.1:0-3062 GCA_043780025.1 Deltaproteobacteria bacterium | reverse complement strand
GGCAACTAGAGTCTCGCATGCGAACTGCTACTCCGGATGCCATCGTGCAGCCCGACCATGCAGTTTGTATACGAACCGTCAGAATTCCAGCGCCTGGGCGCCCAGCATGTCGCCGGCGCCGCGCATGACGTTGCCGCTGAGCTGCTCGTTCGTCAGGTAGGCATCGGTGCTCCTGATGCCAACCAGGCTGATGTTGCCGGTCGCGTCTAGCTCCACCAGAGCATAGCTGCGGTCGCGGCGCACGAGCACTCGAGGGCCGTCCGCGGCGACGAGGTGCCAGTCATTGGAGGGCAGCTCGAAGGTGGAGGCGATGCTGAGGGCCTCGCTCGAGGAGCTGTCCAGAGCGCCGAGGCCGAGAACCGTGAGGCGCGCTGCGCCGCAGGCGTTCTCGGGCTGGCTGAGGGTGACGCCGAATTGGGCCGCCCCCACTTGGGCGCTGACGAAGCCCGCAAATGTGTCAGTGAGCTCGAGGCTGTCTTCGATCGCGGCCCCTTCGGGCGCGACTTGCAGGCGATGGATGTGCGCGCCCGGCATTTCGCCGTCGAACGGCTCGACGCTGATCCAGTGCTCCAGCGCCGCGTCGCCGCCGACGCGCGCGACGGGGTAACCGGGCACGTTGATCGGCGGCAAATCGAGCGGTTCACCCTCGGCGTCCAGACCGAAGCGGTCCATCATGAAACGAGCTCGTCCGCGCGGCAGCAAGACGCCATCGTTCGAATAGCGTTCGAGGCGGGTGACGACGAGCTGGTTGTCGATCACGCGCGGAGCAGCGAAACGCGAGATCTCGTCGGGATACCCCGCTCCCAATTCGAGCTCGCTCACGCCGATCTCGCGCCACGCGGACCCTGCCTCCGCCTCGAGGTCGAGCAGATAGATGTAATGGCGGCGGCCTTCACCGAAGACCCTGGGCAAGGGCTCCGGCATCGGCACGCAGTTCGGATCCCCATCAGGGGGACAGTCAATGAGATTGCCCGCGACCACGCCGGCTTGGGCAGCCGGCCGCGGCTCTAGCCCCAACTCGGCACACGTGGCCTCGGTCGCGCAATTGAGGTCGACGTCCGCGACGAACGCCAGATAGCGGGCACCGAGCGGTTCAGCGACGCGCTCGCGCTCGGCCAGAGCGTCGTAGGTGCTCCAGTTCACCTTCACGCGCCAGGGCTCGTTCGCCGGAGCGGTTGCCAACACGGGGAATGGCACGTCCGCCACGTGCCGCGGCTCATCTGACAGATCATACACCGACACGCCGGGTGCATAGACAGCGCAGTCGAGCCGCGGCGTCTCCTCACACCGCTCGAGCCGAGTCGTGGCCACGACGACGACCCCCGACGGCGTCGGGACCAAGGCCTGAGCGTCCGGCGACACGTCAAAGCTCGTACTGGCGCCGCCTGCGCTGACTTCGAGCCGCATGCTCCCCCCCACACCTTCCGCGTCACGGCGCTGAACCAACGCTGCTTCCGCGCCCCCGACCCCGGGCGCCGCGAAGGCTTTCACGATCGGGGTCTGCTCAAAGCCCGGAGGTGTCACGGGATCGAGCCCCATCGGCAGCCCCGCCCCCCTCATCATGACCTTCCAGCCTGTGCCGCCGTCGGGACCCACACATCCCGCAGGCAATGGAAAGTCGCTGCCCGGGTAGAGCGAGATATCGCCGAGCGACTCCAGTGCGGTGACCGTCGAGCCCGTGAGCGAAATGAGCCTGTAGACTTCAACCCCCGTGTCGTTGTCTCGCGTGACGCCGACCGCGACGAGCGCACCCGGTTGGGCCTCGAGCCGTGCGCCTTCGATGGGCAATAGCACCCCGTACGTCTCCGGCAGCGCGAGGCGTGCGGGCGTCGCACCCGAGACGTCCCAGAGCTCCGCAGGGTTCTGGCCAAAGGCCGTGTTGAGCCACAACTGGTCGCTCCAGAACAGCGACAGCGACGAGGGGATGTACGCCTCGCTGCTCAGCTCGAACACTCCCGTCGTGGCATTGGCGCTTTGCAGATCGAGCATGGATAGTGCGCGGCCCGTTCCAATCCCACTGACCCAGGACAGCGTGCTACCGGTCAGCTGCACGGCGCCCACCGCAAAATCGAGGGGCTCGAACACCCCGAGCGGAAGGCCCGCTGTCACGACTCGCGGCGCCTCGAGCGCAGCCTGGGCGTCCCAGCGGAGCACGTGCAGATTGCCGTCAGCCGTCGCCGTGACGACACCGTCCTGTCCAAACCAGACCCGGCGCTCGAACGGCAACTCGGCTTCATCGATCAGCTCAAAGCCGGCAGCGCTCGGACGATAACCGCGCAGCTCGACGGCTTCGTAGGAAGGCTTACCGCACAGGTCCTCCTCTGCGTCGCAGCCGCGTTGCTCGGCGATCCGGCGCGCTATGAGCACCCACGCGACGCCGTCCCGCTCGAGCATCTGGATGTAGTCGCCAGCGAGCGCGATCTGCGCCACGCGCGCCGGTGCACTCGGATCGCTGACATCCAGCGAAACCAGGTGCAGCTCCGGCTCGAACTCGCCCGCGCCCGGCAGCTCGCTCTGCGCGAGCGCCGGGGGCTCCGTCGCCGCCACCCACAGACCTCCTGCCGCGGGCTGCACGAGCTCGTGAATGGAACCTCGCACCACCGAAGGCGCGCTCCCCTCCGCTGCTGATAGACCTCGATAGTCAGTGCCGAGCCAGAGCTCGCCGTCGAGCGCAACCGCTCGCGGCAAACGGGCCGGCAACATCGGCTGTTGATCGACGTCGATCGGCAAGCAGCCGGGCGGAGCCGGCTCTTCCGGCGCGAAGCGCTCAGGTGACTCGTAGTCGTCGATGGCGATGACGGGGTTGTCCGTCTCGGTGCCGCCACAGGCGACGAACGGCAGCAATATGAATGCGGCGAGGGGTAGACGAGCACGAAAGACGATCATGGGGTTTCTTCCTCGGAATCGAGAGCGGTATCGGCTTCACCGGGGAGGGCGGCCGAAAGGGGAAACAGCTGAAAATTGATCTGCACCACCCGTTCAGGATGGTCGTCGAGCTCGGCGGACTGCAGGAGCTCCTGGCGGAACGCGCGCAGGCGCTGCTTGAGCTCTTGCAGCTTGGC
>JAYWEH010000675.1:0-3069 GCA_043780025.1 Deltaproteobacteria bacterium | reverse complement strand
CGCTCGGTCAGGCGCTCGACGGCGCACCGATCGCCCCCGCACGGGCCCTGCCTGCTCCGCTGCCCGCCCCGACACCGCAGCTCCGGCTCGGGCGCGATCAGCGGCTCTGGCTCGACCGGGGTGGGCAATCCGTGCGCGTCAAACCCGTGCGCTGTTTCCCCTGGAGCTCGCCAAGCGGGCTCGTCTCGCTGCGCGACGACAATGAACGCGAGCAGCTCCTAGTGAACGATCCAGCGGACCTCGACCCCGCTTCAACCGCGGCGCTCGAGCTAGCGCTGCGCGGGCCTAGCTTCCTGCTCGAGGTCGACGCGCTCGAATCCATCGAGGAAGACTACGAGGTTCGGGTCTGGCGCACGCACACACGGCAAGGGCCGCGCACCTTTCAGACGCGGCTCGACGAATGGCCCTGGCCCTCACCGGGCGGCGGGCACCTGGTGCGCGACCTAGCTGGCGATCTGATCCACCTGCCCCCGCTGGAACAGCTGGACGCGAAGAGTCGCCATCTATTGTGGCCGTACGTCGCGTGACAGCACTAGACTCAGGGCATGAGACTGCTCTTGCGTTATTTCGCCCAAGGCACGCTGATCGCGGTACCGATCGCGTTGTGCGGTTACGTCCTTTACCGGCTGTTTCGGTTCATCGACGGGCTGTTACATTTCAAGGTGCCCGGGCTCGGCTTGCTGGTGACGCTGGCGCTGATCACGCTGCTCGGCTTCGTCGCTTCCAGCGTGATCGGCGCGCGCCTGTTCGGGCTGGCTGAGAGGTTGCTGCGACGCTTGCCGCTGGTCAAGATCTTGTATGGCGCCATCAAAGATCTGGTGGGCGCGTTCGTCGGCGATCGTAAAGGCTTCGATCGGCCGGTGAGCGTGCAGCTGCCCGGGGGCCAAGGCAAGGTCTTCGGCTTCGCCACGCGGGACTCGCTGCCCTGGCCCGGCTTCGACGACTACGTGGCGGTGTACTTTCCCCAGTCGTACAACTTCGCCGGCAACCTGGTGGCGGTGCCGCGCTTGAGCGTGGTCGCGCTGGACGTGAAGAGCTCGGATCTGATGACCTTCGTGATGTCGGGTGGCATCGCGGGCGCCCCAGGGCCGCCGATCAGCTCCTCGTCGGCCGGAACGTAACGTCGCGCCGGGCCTTGCTCTATAAAGTGCCACCGTGCTCGGTCGATGCCCTGTTCGTGTACGAACCGGCGACTCGCGCAGCACGGGGACCCTCGCGGCCGCGTTGCCCCCGGCCGGAAAACGCGCTACTTCGCCGGTTTCCCGATGGAGCGTTCGCGATGAAGTATCTGCACACCATGGTTCGAGTTTCCAATCTCGAAGCATCTCTCGATTTCTACTGCAACAAGCTGGGCCTGCGCGAAATGAAGCGCCACGTCAACGAGGGGGGCCGCTTCACCCTCGTGTTTCTGTGCGCGCCGGGCGACGACGAAGCGCAGGTGGAGCTGACCTACAACTGGGACCCCGAAACTCTCGACGGGGCCCGGAACTTCGGCCACCTCGCCTACGAGGTCGAGGACATCTATGCCACCTGCCAGAAGTTGATGGACGCTGGCGTGACGATCAATCGGCCGCCACGCGATGGCCGCATGGCGTTCGTACGCTCGCCGGACAACATCAGCGTCGAGCTCCTGCAGGGCGGCGAGGCGCTGCCACCGCAGGAGCCCTGGCTGTCGATGGGCAATACCGGCAAGTGGTAGATTGTCACGCCTCGAGCTGAGTCGCGGCCGGTTCGGCTTCGAGGCGCGCAAACAAGACCTCGCCACGCGCCACGCGAGCGCCGGCGCCGAGCTCGGGCCAAACCTCGTCGGCGCCGTCGCCGTGCACCAGCGGAATGGGTGACCCGAAGGCGCTTGCGATACGTTCAGCGGTGTCCGGCAGGAACGGCTCGATCAAGCCGGCGATCCAGAGCAAGGCGCGCGCGCACTCGCCCAGTACCTGTAGCAGATCGTGCTCGAGCGCTTGGCGTTCGGGCTCAGCCTGCGCGAGGCCGAGCGCGCGCGCGATCTTCCAGGGTTCGCGACGGGACACGTACAGATTGCAGGCCTCGATGTATCGAACCACGGCCGCGAGCGCGCGGTCGGGGGCACATCGCTCGAGCTCGTCGGCCACGCGTCGTGAAGCGGCGGCCGCCGCAACTCGCAGCTCCGAATCCGTCGAGCCGAGGCGTGGCACCGCGCCCGTGGCGTGCCGCTCGATCAGCACCAACAAGCGATTTTGCAGATTACCGAGCTGATCGGCGAGAGTCGCGTTGCAGGCGGTGATCAGCGCCGGGACGGAAAAGTCTCCGTCCTTGCCCAATGGGAATTGGTTCAGCAGATAGAAGCGCAGTCGCTCGGCACCGAAGCGCTGCACGAGCGCGAACGGATCGATGCCGTTGCCAAGGGATTTGCCGATCTTGCGCCCGCCCACGGTCAGGAAACCGTGCACGACCGTATCGGTCGGCGCCGGCAAACCGGCGCTCTCGAGAATGGCGGGCCAATACACGCAATGAAAACGCGTCACGTTCTTGCCGATCACGTGGATGCGGCGCGCCGATCGGCGCCAATAGCGATCAAAGCGTTCACCGTCTGTCGCGTAGTCGAGCGCGCTCAGGTAGTTCGTCAGGGCGTCGAACCAGACGTAGACCGTTTGAGTGGGATCGTCCGGGACGCCAATACCCCAGCCGCGCGCTCGTTCGCGCGGGCGCGAGATGCTGAAGTCTTCGAGTCCACGAGCGAGCAACTGCCCCGCGTCCGCGAGATACGTCACAGGCGAGACCCGGGGCGCGCCGTGCTCGAGCGCGTGTTCGATGCGCGCGCCAAAGCGGCTGAGCCGGAAGAAGTGATTGTGCTCGGCGACTGACTCGAGCGCTGTTTCATGATCGGGACAGCGGCCGTCCACTACCTCGGACGGCGCGTAGAATTGCTCGCAGCCCGCGCAATAGGAGCCTCGATAGGCGCGGGTGTACACGTCGCCCTGTTCCGCACAGGCCCGCCACAGCTTGGCCACCGCGGGCTCGTGGCGGGGATCAAAGCCCGTGCGGATGAAATCGTCGTGCGAGATGCGAAGCGCCTGCGCCAACGCGACG
>JAYWEH010000674.1:0-7251 GCA_043780025.1 Deltaproteobacteria bacterium | reverse complement strand
AGATTGGGGCGTCCAGCGTGAGCTTGGCGCCGCGCGGGGCGCCCACGTCGATCAGCAGCGTGCCCGTGCCAGGGCCGAGTTGCCCTTCGGCGCGAAGGTGCACGACGGCTGCTTCGACAACGGGAGTGGGCGCCACGATCGGGCGTGTTGCGCTGCTCGGTGAAGTTGACCCGGGAGCGGGCTCCCGGGGTCCGCGCTCACTCTGGCACGCTGCGGACGAGAAGCTGGCGAGCAGCAGGCTCAGCGTAGCGCGGCTCGAAAACCGCGCTACGAAATCAGGCGCACAACGAGCAGAGCTTCGCATGTGGGGAGGTCTGTAGTACGCCGTCGCGGTAGCCGCTGCCAGGCGTTTCGTGCGGCGCGGGCAGCTGTGATGATGGGCGTTTGGCGTTCACTCGCCCCCCTTGCTCGACTCGGCGCTCGCTGACCCAGCAATTGTGATGGCCGGGACGCGAGGTTATAAGCGCACCGATGTTGGCCAGCCGGCTCCTGATCTTGGCCGCCGCCGCGCTCTGGTCGACGGCAGGCGCCGCCATCAAATTGTGCGAGCTGTCGGGTTGGCAGATCGCGGGGGCGCGTTCGCTCGTGGCGGGGTTGTTCCTGGCGGCGCTCATTCCTGCGGCCCGCAGGCGTCCGGATCGTGGGGTCTGGCTCACTGCGGTGGCCTACGCGCTAACAGTGGTCTCCTTCGCCGTCGCCAACAAGCTGACCACGTCCGCCAATGCCATCTTCATCCAGGACACGGCTCCGCTCTGGATCCTCGTGCTGTCGCCCCGTCTGCTCGGTGAGCGCCCGAGCCGCGCCGAGCTGTCGTCCGTACCCGTCTATGCGTTCGGGCTCTTGCTGTTTTTCATGGATGAGCTCGCCCCGGGCCAGCTCACCGGCAACCTGGTGGCGCTCGCGTCCGGGGTGGCCTTCGCGGTTTGCATCATGGGCTTGCGGCGGGTTGGAGAACGGGGGCCGAACGCATTGGTTTACGGCAACCTGATCGCGGCCTTCGTGACGCTCCCGTTGTGGATGACTGGGCCTCCGCCCACGGGGCTCGACCTCGCGATCGTCGGTTACCTCGGGGTGTTCCAGCTCGGGTTGTCCTATTTGTGTTTTGCGCGCGGCGTCGCGCATACGCCGGCCCTCGAGGCCTCGCTGCTCGCCCTGCTCGAGCCTGTGCTCAATCCGATCTGGGCGTTCTGGCTGGTGGGAGAACGCCCGGGGCCTTGGGCGCTACTCGGCGGATCGATCATTCTCTGCGCCACGACCTGGCGCACGTTGGCCCCGCTGTGGGAGCGCCGGCGAGCGGCTCAGATCTGATCGCGCTTCTTGAGCACGATGAGGATCCCCGTGATCACGCACGCCATCATTACCGCGAGCACCGCGATGGGCAGCCAGATCGTTTCGAAGTGAGTGAAGCCCCAGGCACCGTTCAGGCCCTCGCTCGCGATCTGCGCTTCGGCGCAAAAGAAGCGCCCGCCGCTGATGAAATTGTCAGCGCTGTTCAGGTCCGGGCGCTGCAGATCCATGACCCAAGCCGGGTCGTTGCGGATGGCGATGCGCTCCTGCGCGATGGCGCCTTGAAAGCCCCATCGCGCCGGCATGAGCCACATGGGCCATTCGAGCATGGCATTGGTCGTCATCGGCACCATCAGGCCGCCCAAGACGACCTGAGGGATCAGGGCTATGGGCGTGAGGGCCATGGCGGCTTCACTGCTCACCACCACGGTGCTGAG
This sequence comes from Deltaproteobacteria bacterium, assembly GCA_043780025.1. Lineage (GTDB taxonomy): Bacteria > Myxococcota_A > Polyangia > Polyangiales > Polyangiaceae > SZUA-265. Next base: position 5,527 of record JAYWEH010000674.1, on the reverse strand, counting down.
CAATAATCCGATCGCCACCGAGTTCATGGCGGTCGCGATCAGCGTCGCCAGGCTCACCGCGAAGGCGTTCATGCCACCGCTGAAACCGAGCCCAAAAAACACGATGCCGAGCAGGATCGTGCACTGCACGACGGTGACCAGGCTGAGCAGCAGAAATTTCGAGACCACGTAGTTGAACAAGCCCAGGTTCACCATGCGCTCCCGCACGTAGATGGCCCGTTCGCTCACGATCTCGCGCGCGGCGTTGCTGGTGCCGAACCACACCGCCGTGACCGCCAGAAAGAAGATCGCCACCGTGTTGTCGGGGGTGGGCTTCATGCCGCTCAATAGCCCGCTCGAGGCCTTGTCCAGGTCACCTGAGCGCGAGGCGAGCTCCTGAATGGCGCCTAGGCACCAGAAGGGAATCGTATCCTCCTGACCGCCGAAGACCATGGCCAGCAGCACCCCGATGATGGGGGCCTGCAGGAGCATGATGGCGGTGCCACCGACGTCGCGGCACTTGATCTTAAAGTAGCGTGAAAGCAGCTGGCCAAATTGCCCGCTCGTGGCTGGGCGCTGCGAGGGCCCGTTGTCACTCGGCGCTCCTGCCCCGACCTGGCGCCTGCCGCTAAACATGGCGCGGAAGGTCGCGTTCTGATCGTTGAAGAACTCGGCGTTCCACTGGCGGGCCGCGGCTGCTCGCGCCTGGACGCGTGTCGCGCTCGGGTCCTTCGCCCGCATCTGCTCGTAGAGCGGCTGCTCGCGCTGGTTGAGCATGTCGAACATGTCGCGCGGGTTGTCGACGTCGTTCGGTTTGCCCTCACGTTCGAGCCAGCTGCCGAAGAAGCGATAGGCGTCGGGGCTGGTGGGCCCATAAAAGATCGGTACGCCACCGAGGCCCATGATCAGCGCCAGATTGAACTTCTCGAACTCATCCTTGGCGGGCTGGTGGATGGTGGTGATGATGGTCTTGCCGGTCTGGCGAGCCAGATCGGCGAGCAGCCGCACCAGCGCTGCGGTGTCGTCAGCGGCGAGCCCGCTCGTCGGTTCGTCGAGGAACATGATCACCGGATCGGTGACGAGCTCCATGGCGATGTTGACGCGTTTGCGCTGACCGCCGCTCAATACCTTCTTCTCGGGTTTGCCGATTTGCAGGTGTTTTACGCCTTCGAGGCCGAGTTGCTGCAACGTCGTGAGCACGCGCCGCTCGATTTCCTCCTCGGAGTAGTCGGGGGGCAACCGGAATTTGGCGCTGTAGCGCACGGCCTCCCAGACGGTGAGCTCAGGATGAACGATGTCGTCCTGCGGCACGTAGCCGATGGAGCCGCGTAGGGCGTCGTAGATGCTGTGCAGATCTTCGCCGTTGATGCGCACTTGCCCCGCGGTGGGGCGCAGATACCCGTTCAAGGTGAGCATCAGCGTCGTCTTGCCTGAGCCGCTCGGTCCCATCAACGCGATGAAGTCCCCGGGTAGCGCCTTGAAGCTGACGTGGTCGAGCAGCACCTTCATCTGGCCGGGGCGGTCGCGGTCCGGCACCTCGAGCAGCAGATCCCAGGCTTCGATTTCGTAGAGCGGGCGGCCCTCCCAGGAGGCGGCGTCGTCGATCACCACCGCGACTTCAGTCGGCCCCGCGTCGAGACGCAGCGGCATGGGCCCGATAAAGACTTTTTCGCCGGGCTTCACCAGGATGCGTTGGTTTGCCGGGATGCGCTGGCCGCGCACGAATGTACCGTTGGCGCTGCCCCGATCCTCGATGAACAGCGTGCCACTTTGCTGGTGCAAGAAGGCGTGCTGGGTCGACACCTGCGGGTGTGAGATCTGGATGTCGCTTTCCTTGGTGCGCCCGATCGTCTTTGTCTGCTGCCCGCTGGCACTGTCGACCGCAAACTGCCCCACCACGGTCTTGTGCCGCTTCGGCGGGCCCGCCTGGGCGACCTCGGGTCGCGCCTCCGTGGCGGGCATGCGCTCCGCCATCGGGCTCGCTGGCGCCGCCATGGAGCCGGGCAGCGCCGCCATGGAGCCGGGCAGCGCCGCCGCGAGGTCGCGCAGCAAGGTGGCTGCGAACGGCACCGGGCCGAGCGCTACGGTTGCCCCGGCGTCGATCGCCTGGGGCTTGCCGGTGTCCAGGCGCAGTTTGCCGAGCCAGGTGCCGCTGGTCGAGCCGGTGTCCGTGATGGTGAGCGGTGACGCTGTCAGCCGCGCGTGTTGCCCCGACACATTGGGGTGTTGCACGACGAGGTCGTTCTGCCCCGGATCTCGACCGATGCGCAGCACGCCGCCCTGAGGCGCCGCCTGGCCGCGCGACAACAACATCAGCGTGAACGCGGGATGGGTGAGGGGTAGGGGAGTGGCCTCTCCGAGCGTGAAGCTCACGCGAAAATCGAAGGGATGCTCCTCGCCGGCTGCCAGGGCCTTTGCACCGGCGCGGCTCGAGCCGCCGCCGCTGTTGACAAAGACGAGCGCCCCGCCCGCTCGGCGCTCCACCCGGGCGTGCACGGCGCTGACACCAGGGCCCCCCAGCCGGATCTCGTTGTTGGGACCGCTGCCAATAGTAATGCTTTGCTTAGCGAAGCCTGGAATCATGGCGCCTCCGGTACCTTATACCGTCCCGCAGTATCGAAGTACCACCAGCGTGACATCGTCGCGTTGACGGGTCGTCCAAGCCAACAGCTCGCTGAGCAGATGATCCCGAATTTCATGCACCGGGCGCGAGGCGACGGCCTCCAGACAGGCGCACACCCTCTCGATGCCAAAGGCGCCCCGTTCTGCGTTTCGGGACTCGATCAAGCCATCGGTGTAAAGCAACAGCACGTCTCCCGGCGCGAGCCGGGTCTCGAGATCGACGACGCTGCCCGCTGGCGGTTTGGGCACGATGCCCGCCCACAGCCCCGGCGTCGGGATGCGCTCGCACGCGCCGCTCGCGGCTCGATGGATGATCAGGTCTTCGTGTGCGCCTGCGAAATCGAGCTGTCCGTCGCTGTGGTAACGCAACAACGTCAAGGTGGCGTGTTCGTCCCGGTGCAGACGTTTCCTCACGTTGTCGTGCAAGACGGCATTGAGCGATTGCCAGACCCTGGAAGGCGCCGCATTGGGCTCTGCCAGCGTGGTGGCCGCGACGATGCTCTGAATCATCAGCATCACGAGGCCGGTGTGCAGCCCGTGGCCGGCGACGTCGCCGATGCCGAGCCAGCAGCCGCCTTCGCACGGCAGAATGTCGAAGTAGTCGCCGCCGACCTCTGTCGCTGGCAACATGCTCGTCGCTATTTCGAGCCCTGGTACTTCCAGTTCGGTCGGCAGAATGCCGGTCTGGATGCGCGCGGCGATCTCGAGCTCTTGCGACATGCGATCGCGCTCCGCGCGTTGCCGCCGTGTGGCCTCCTCGACGAGTGCGGAAGCGAGCTGAATGGCCTTGATCGCCGTACTGATGAGCTCGGGCACCGTCTTGAACACCGAACCATCGCGCGCCCCGATTTCCATCACGCAGAAACCGAGCGGCTGGTCATCGAAAAATAGCGGCTGCACCATCACGCTGTGCCGCCAAGGGGGGCGCAGGTCGGGTGGCACCACTTCGCCGACGCGAAACGGCCGATCGGGCCCTGCAGGCTCGCTCTGATTCTCGTCGTCGTAGGCGAAGATCAGCTCGGCGTAGTCATCGGGGCCCGGTCGCCCGGCGTGTGAGGCGATGAAGAGACTTGGGATGCGCAGCTCGGGCAGATGGCGCACCAGCGCGGCGCGCAGCGCGGGTAGGTCGAGCGCGGTGCGGACGGCGACGCTCAGGTCCTCCAGACCCCGCGTCAGGGTTTCCTTCTCCAGTCGCCGGCGGGCCTGGGCGTGTTCTGCCAGAGCGCTGATCGAAATGTGCGCCTGTTCGAACACCGTTTCCGCTCGCAGCCACGCGCGCACCGAGCCGGACAGTGAGGTGACGGCCTCGCAGCGCAGCTTCGAGATCGTGTGGTGCCAGCTGCCGATGTTGCTCAGCTGTTCGCTCTGCCGCACCAGCCCGTCAACGGCCATCACGAAGGAATGTTCGGTGCCGTACTGTAGGTCCCGGAGCAAGGCGTCGACCAAGAGCGCGGGCACGTTCGGGATGAGCGCGGGGTCGTCGAAGACTTCGTCGAGCAACGGCGCTGCGGCGGCCACGGCTCGGATCCAGGAGGCTCGGTGGTTGCCGAGCGCGCTCAGTAGCGACTCGTCCGCGCTCGGGACATCGAGCTCCAGGTCCGGCTTCGGACTCGTGCAGCCGCAAGATTGTCGAATGATTGTGGCCGTGGGCAGGAGCCCTGTGCTCGTATCCGTCTGCCCGTCTGCGATGTCGAGCACGCGGCGCACGGCGCGCACGCCGAGCTGGCGGGGCGGCTGGCGAACCGTGGTCAAGGGCGGGTTCACGAAGCGGGCCTGCTCGACGTCGTCGAAGCCGATCAACGCGACGTCCTCGGGCACCCGCAGCCCTCGTGCGTTCAAGGCGTCCAGCGCGCCGATGGCCATCCAGTCGTTGGCCGCCACGATGGCGTCGCAGCCGCCGCCTCCATCGAACAACGCCGCCACCGCGCGCGCGCCGGACGGCGGCGTGAAGTCACCGGCGATGACCAGAGACTCATCAAAGGGCAGCCCGTTGCCTAGCAGCGCTTCGCGGTACCCCATGAGCCGGCGCTTGGACTCGTGATTCGGCCCGGCCACGAAGGCGATGCGCCGGCGCTGATGCTTCTTGATCAGATGTTCTGTCAGCTCGCGGATGCCGCTCTGATTGTCGACACCAAGCGAGGCGATGCCGAGCCGAGGCGTGCCGATGACGCACATCGGCAGGCCGGCGAAGCGCTTGAACAGGGTTTCTATTTCTGGCGCGTCTTCACTCCCCATCGTACCCGCCACGAGGATGACGCCATCCAGATCCCCGGCACCGACCAGGTCGTAAACCAGGTTTCGCGCGTCGGGCGTGTCGATCACCCCGCCGGCGAAGCAATACAGGTCAACACCGCGTTCCTGGCACTCGTAGTGTGCCCCGAGCACGATCTCGTTCTGATAGGTATAATCCCCGCCGCGCAAGAAGATGCCGAGCCGAGGCTTCTGGTGGGCGCTCCTCGACATCTACATGAAAGTGGACGACCAGGCTCGAGTCCTCCTTTAGAGGCCGACACTCACTTTCAGCACCCCACACCCGGGGCCTTTATTCGAGGCGTACGCTGAAGCCGATGGGCCCAAACCGCAGCTGCGAGCCCGTTCGGAGGGCTGTCCAGGAGCCCGGTGGCAGGCGGGTTTCGTCGACGAAGGTGCCGTTGTTGCTGCGCTCGTCGCGCACCCAGAATTGGCCGTTTTCGACCTTGAGCGTCGCATGCACGCCGGAGACGCTCGGATCGTTGAGCAGCACGACGCATTTGGATTCGTCACGCCCGGCCCGGACCTCGTTGCCCTTGGCCACGGTGAACACCCCGGCGGGCCCCTGCAGCGTCGCCTGTGCCACGGAGCTCGGTGCCACAGGTCGCGGGGGGCCCGGCTGGGGGGCGGCCGCGCGCGGTGCGGGTGCGGGCGCCCGCTTCTTGCCACTGCCGCG